>DATGKK010000031.1:0-40881 GCA_035294725.1 Acidimicrobiales bacterium
ACGGGAGAGCGGAGGGCGGCCGGGCACGTACCGGCCCTCCTCGGCCACATCAGCGTCGTGTGCCTCCTCGCCGCAGCTGCCGTCGCGATGTTCGCTCGGGTATGGATCACGGGTCACCCCACGACCACGGTTCTCTGCCAGTGCGGCGACCCCGGCCAAGCCGTCTGGTTCGTCGCGTGGGTGCCCTACGCCCTCGCTCATCTGCACAATCCTCTCTTCACCACGCGAATGCTCGCCGGGCCGGGCGGAGCAAACCTCCTTGAGAGCACGTCGTACCTCTTACCGGCATTCGTCGTCTCCCCCGTCACAGCGCTGTTCGGTGCCAATGTCGGGTTCAACGTCGCCGAAACGCTGGGCCCGGTCGTCTCCGGCTGGGCCACCTACTGGGCGACGGGGAGACCGTCGGCGAGTTGGCTGCCCCGAGCCTTCGCGGCCTTCGTGGCGGGATACTCACCCTTCCTGGTCGGGTCGGCAGTTTACGGGCACCTGAACTTCACCTGGCTCTACTTCCCTGCGCTCCTCTTCCTTGCCTGCCACGAGATCCTCGTCGGTGATCGGCTCCGAGCAGGAACGGTCGGAGTGCTGCTCGGCCTGCTCGTTGTGGCTCAGTTCTTCACGGGAACGGAGCCGCTGCTCATCACCGCGCTGGCAGCTGTGCCAGCACTCACGCGCGCGTTCGCCATCGGGGTGAAGTCGGCCGATCGGACAAGGGTTCGGCGCATCGTCGTGGGATTCGCCACTGCAGCCTGCGTCGCTGGCGCTCTCCTCGCCTATCCCCTCTGGTTCGTGGCCGACGGGCCGCGGCGCGTGGTGGGAGTGCCGTGGCCCGGCACGACGCTGTTCGGGAACCCGGTCGGCTCGATCCTGGAGCCGGGTGCCAATGTCCACCTTCCCCCGGGATTCACCGAGGTCGGTGGATACTTCGGCCCATCGGGACCGAACGGCTCGTACCTCGGAGTCGGGCTGCTGGTGCTCCTCGCCGCATGCGTGCCGGTGCTCGTCGCGCGCCGGCGGTGGACGACATCGCCGCTAGTTGTCGGCGGCGGGTTCGCCTGGGTGTGCTCGCTCGGGGTGTACTCCATGCCGGGCTTTCACTCACCGATCTGGTTCGTGTGGCGCTACTTGTCGCACTGGCCCTACGTCGACAAGATTGCGCCAGCGCGCTTCGCCTTCATCGTGGTGACGGCAGCAGCCCTCGTGCTCGCTCTCGGGCTCGACACGTGGGCCGAGGTGATCGAGGGCAGCCTCAGGAAGCTCCGAGCCGAGCCCAAGAGGCGCTCTTGGTTCTGGGGCAGGGCCGTGCCGGGCACGCTGCTCCTCGGAACCGTCACCGCGGCCGTCGTCCCTACCGTGCTCGAGTACACCTTCCCCCTCGTCATGCACTCCGACGGCGTGCCCGCCTACTTCCGGACCACAGCGCTGCACCTCGCGCCATCCACGGAGGTGCTCACCTACCCGTACGCCTCGTCGGGTGTTCCCGACGCCATGTACTGGCAGGCTTTCGATGGTCTCGACTTTGCCCTCGTCGGCGGCCGGGCACTCGTGCCGGGAGCAGACGGGCGCCACTCGAACCACGTCTCGCCCATCGAAGGCTCGGCGGGCCTGCTCACGAGGGACTCCTTCGGTGTCGGCGTTCCGGTGACTCCAACACCGCATCAGGTGGAGAGCCTCCGAGCTTCGCTGCAGCACTGGAAGGTCGACCTCGTCGTCGTCGTCGACCACGGCAGGGCGCCGGCCTGGGCGCTCGCGTGTTCGCTGAAGCGCTGGGGACGCTCCCTACGCCTGAGCACGGAGCGGAAGTCTTCACGGTGAGGAACGAGGGGTCGGCCGCAGTCATCCTCCCTGAAGCGACATTCAGCCGATGCGCCGCTCAGGCGGCGACGGTCGCCGGGTTGATGGCCGCTCGGCGCTGCCTGGCGGCGTACATCGGGGAGCGGCGTTAGGACCGAGGGAGGCCGAGCTGGGGCACAGGCCGCAGGTCGCGCCCCGCAACCCAGTCGATCGTGCTCATCTCCCAAACGCAATCGACGCCGTCCTCGCCGGGGCAGCGCTGCCCGGGGCGCTCTGAGCGAAGCTCGCGGACCAGCCGGTACCCGAGGTGCTCCGGCACCCGGCGGCTCGTCAGGTTGGCCCGGTCATGCCAGATCTGCACCCGTTCAACGCCCTCCGTCGCCGCCGCGAGCTCGGTGAGCAGGTAGGCGGCCGTCGTGGCCACCTTGCGGCCGGTGAGTCTACGATCGACCCAGTAACCGATCACCAGAGCGCGGGGACCTCGCCGCTGCATCAGCCCTGCGCTGCCCGCAAGGCGCTCACCGAGCCAGAGGCTGCACTGCAGCTCCCGGCCTGATTCCATGGCTTCGACCCAGCCGTCGATGAGTGCCACCCGCTCCTCGATCTGCCGCGGCTCGTCGGCGGCCCACGCCATCCATGGGCGGAGGTGCTCAACGTTGTCGAGGAGAGCCCCGTGGAGCGCGGCGGCGTGGTCGCGGCTCCAAGGCCGGAGCACGAGCGGCTCAGCGCGCAGCTCCGACGGGATGGGGATGCGGATGGGTTGTTCGGGCACCTGCGCCGGCACGGTCGGCATGATCGTTCATGTTGCTGTCAGGAAGACACCTGCTCAACCACCCCTGCTCAACCACCCCTGCCCAACCACTAGGATCTGCGAGTCCCACTGGACCTGTGGTGCAGCTCGGAGTGCACGCCGGCCTGTCAAGCCGGAGGTCGCGGGTTCAAATCCCGTCAGGTCCGCTTCTTCTCGAGTGCCGTAGCAAGCACGCCGCCGGAGCGCGGTACGCTCAGCCACGATCGAGGTCGGGTAGCTCAGTTGGTAGAGCGCGCGCCTGAAAAGCGCGAGGTCACCGGATCGATGCCGGTCCCGACCACCGGAAATGGCCCTGTTCACAGGGACTCTCTTTGCCTTCCCCCGGAGAGAGCTGACAGCGCGGCGGTGATGTGTGAAGCGCCTAGCACGTGCCGCCAACCGGCTCCTTGGCCTCCAGCTCCGTCCAAAGGGCTCGATGTCGTGGCGACGGACTCGAACCGCCGCAGATCCGTTCTGCGTCTGACTTCGGCGCGGAGGGCGACGAACTGACCCGAGATGGAGGACGTGGGCCTCACCGATCAGGACCCGGTTCTGGTGAGCGCGAGATGTCCACGGTCGCCCAGGTTCGTGGTCGACCAGGGCGGTCGAAGACGTGATGGTCGTGGCATACCTCCGAGTGAGTGGAACCCGGAGACGAGGCGACCAGGCCTCGTAGGTGAGGACCATGCCGTAGGGTCCGCAGCCTTCCCGCGCCACCAACCCGTTGCCGACGTGCCACAACTGCGCGCCTACCCCCGATGCGTGAACCTGCCTAGAGATCGTGAGAGCGTCGCGCCACACCGCACGGGGAGCAACGGCCAGGGCATGTGTCGCCCATGTCCGGCCGGCCAGGCGTCTCGCGACCTTTGCCGGGGGGACTGGCGCTGCCGTCGCGCCGTCATGCCGCCTACCAGTCCTGCCCGAGTCGGCCGCGACGGCGGCCCTGAGCCAACCTGCGTGCGGTTGCGATCCGCAACCGGGTCCGGCTCTGCCGGATTACCGAGGGGGCGGTGGCAGACTGCCGGAGTGGAGCCCCACAGCGAGCAAGACGTCGGTCTCGTGTTCAACGACGTGGCGGATCTCTACGATCGTTCCAGACCCACCTACCCCGAGGAGCTGTTCGCCGCCCTGGTTGCGACGACCGGCTTGAATCACAGCTCGCGCGTGCTCGAGATCGGCTGTGGCACCGGCCAGGCGACCCGCTCGCTCGCGCAACTCGGCTGCTCGGTCACTGCCGTCGAGCCCGGAGCGGCCCTCGCTCAGCGCGCACGTCAGAACCTTGCGGTGTTCGGCAACGTAGAGATCGAGACGTCGGAGTTCGAGACCTGGGAGGACGCCGGCCGGCGTTTCGACGTGCTCGTCGCGGCCTCATCGTGGCACTGGGTCGATCCGCTCATTGGATGGCGTCGCGCGCACGAGGTGCTGCGTCCGGGCGGCTGGGTGGCAGTCCTCGAGAACATCGTCGTGCGCCGGCCGGGCGAGCCCGAGGTCTACGCCATGACCGTCGACCTCCACGATCGATGGTCTCCTGGCAATCCCGACTGGGGCGATCCTCCCCTCGAAGATGACGTCCGCGCGACTGACACGGGCTGGGGCCTGATCTCGGATCCGGGCGAGTCGTTCGGGCCGCCGATCCTCACGTGGTGCCCGGCCGTCCAGTGGTTCGACGCCTCGGGGTTCGCCGACCTGCTCCGAGCGACGTCGATCTACCGAAAGCTCCCCGGCGACGACCGTGAGCACCTGCTGAGCGAGATCGCGGAGCGCATCGGTACCCGGATGGGAGATCGGGTGCCCCGCCGCTATCTGAGCGTCCTCCGGATCGCGCAGCGCAAGGAGCTTCGCCCGGCCTGATCAGATGCGTTCGAGCGCCTCCCCGTCGAACAGCGGCTCGACCTCTGCCGCCTCGGCGTCCGCAGCGAGCTCCGAGAAGGTCGGCGGAACATTGACGTCGTCGGCAGCTGCCGACAGGATCGTCCGGAGCAAGGTCGCGTCCGACGACGAGTTCACAAAGAGCTGGCCGGCGAAGGCGCCCTGGCTGAGCACCCACCGCACGGCCCTGCCGACGGCAGCCGGATCCCTCAGTGGCTCGTACCAGCTGTAGCGCGGTGACTCGTCGCCGGGGCGCCAGCGCCTCCGGGCGACCGACTTGATCGCCTGCACGGCAACCTGGCGCTCGGCGCATATCGCGAGCAGCTCCTCGACTGTGGCGCGGTAGCCGGGATCCTGGAGCAGGGAGAAGTTGTACGGCAGCAGCACGGCGTCGAAGTCTGCGCGCTCCAGGCTGCGAAGGTGCATGCCGGCGATCCGAAGCCCGTGACCGGTCACCCCCACCGCTCTCACCAATCCCTCGTCTCGCGCCCGTATCAGGGCCTCCACCGCCCCGCCTGGAGCGTGCGCCAGCCTCCACTCGTCCTCCTCGACAAGGTTGTGGAGCTGGATGAGGTCCACGTGGTCCACGCCGAGCCGATCGAGAGAGCGCTCGAGCTCGGCCCGGGCCCCGGCGCCGGTTCGCTCCCCCGTCTTCGTCGCGAGGAAGACTCGCTCGCGGCGACCGTCGCGCCACCACGGGGCAAGGCGCAGCTCGGAATCGCCGTAACCGGCAGCCGTGTCGTAGTGATTGACGCCGAACTCGTCGAGCACGTCCCGCACCTGGTCAGCACGCTCCTGGCTCATCCGGCCGAGAGCAGCCGCCCCGAAGAGGACTCGGCTGCTCTCGTGCCCTGTTCGGCCGAACGGCATCCGCGGTAGCGTCGTCGTGACCATCTCCTGACCCTAGGCCGCTGGGGCTGCCCGCAACGGCACCGACAGCTCCAAGGCTTCGAGGCTGCCCTTCGGCGCGGTGAGAGCGATTTCCCAGGATCCGTGCGTACCGTCATCCCTTGAGACGATGGGACCTCCACGAGTGTCGGGCCGACCGTCGGCGAGACTCGCGGCCGTGGTCCTGGTGCCGGCGATGTGCGCGCTCGCCGCCTGTGGCACCGCTCCGGCCGCAGCACCGAGGCCGAACGCGGCCACAACGCCGCGGTCGGCAGATCGCCGGACCGCCACCGCCTCGAGACCGCCCAACAGCACCACCGTCATCTCGACCTTCGCGCCTGCCACCTCGACGCCGGCGACAACCATCGCGATCGCGGCCAACGCTCACCGCGGTCGAACGGGCGGCTCGGTGCTCGTCCCGCTGCCGGCGCCGGCTCCGCTCGCCCCGTTCTCGCCCGGGATGTCAGGTCAGGGCAGCTGGCACCCCGCGGGGAGGCTCGTGCAGGGCCACGTTGCGGTCTACGAGACGACACTCGTGCCGCCGGGCGGCTCGGCTCCCGCCGGCATCGCCTGGATGGACACGAAGCTGCTGCGAGCACAGCTCTACTCCGGTTCGCTCAGCCCGGGACCACGACCCGGCGGCGGTGCCTGGAATTACACGGCGCCGATCTCGCCCTCCGCGGCGGCAAGCCTCGTCGCGGCGTTCAACGGCGGCTTCAAGTTCCCCGATAGCGAGGGTGGCTACTACGCCGAAGGAACGACCGTCTTCCCGCTCGTGCCGGGCGCCGCCTCCCTCGTGATCTACCGCAACGGGAGCGCCACGGTCGGCAGCTGGGGCCAAGGCTTGACGATGACGCCCGCGGTGATCGCGGTACGACAGAACCTCCGCCTGCTCGTCGACAACGGGCAGCCGGTCCCCGGCCTGAACCCGAACGACACCTCGGTGTGGGGCTCCACGCTCGGTGGGATCCCGGACGTCTGGCGCTCCGGCCTCGGCGTCACCGCCGACGGTGCGCTCGTCTACGTGATGGGGCCAGCGCTCAGGATCACCCAGCTCGCCGCCCTTCTCGCCCGCGCCGGCTGCGTGCGGGCGATGACGCTCGACATGAACCCGGACTGGACCGAGCTCGCGACCTACTCGCCAGCCAGCGCGAACGGCAGAGCTACTCCCGCCAACGGGACTTCGCTGCTCCCCGGCACCGTCCAGGGCCCATGGACCTTCTTCGAGCCATACTGGGCACGTGACTTCGTGACGATGTCGGCGCGGTGAGCCGCACGGCGACGCCGGCGGGCGCGCCGCTGCGGCGCTGCCGCCGGACCCGGCGGGCACGCGAGACTGGTCAGAAGATGGCGGCACAGGACTCTGTACGGCAAGGAGCAGCCAGGTGATCGAGGCGCGGGATCTCACGAAGCGCTACGGGGCCACGGTTGCCGTGGACGGACTCTCGTTCGAGGTGAAGCCGGGGCTCGTCACCGGCTTCCTCGGACCGAACGGCTCGGGCAAGTCCACCACGATGAGGATGATCCTCGGCCTCGATCGCCCGGACGGGGGGACCGTGTCGGTCGGCGGCAGACCCTACCGAGACCTCCCCTGGCCGCTTCGCGAGGTGGGCGCCCTGCTCGAGGCGAGGTCCGTGCACCCAGGACGCTCCGCCTACAACCACCTCCTCATGCTCGCGGAGACGAATTCGATCCCGCGCCGACGCATCGGCGAGGTGCTCGAGCTCGTCGGTCTCACCGACGTCGCCCGGAAGAGGGCCGGAACGTTCTCCCTCGGAATGGGCCAGCGCCTCGGAATCGCCGCCGCCCTGCTTGGCGACCCCGGAGTCCTGTTGTTCGACGAGCCCGTGAACGGGCTCGACCCCGAGGGGATCCGGTGGGTGCGCCTTCTCCTGAAGCGCCTCGCGAGCGAGGGGCGGACCGTGTTCGTCTCTAGCCATCTCATGAACGAGATGGCGGTGACGGCGGACTACGTGGTCGTCATCGGCAAGGGGAAGCTCATCGCCCAGTCGGCAATGTCGGACTTCATCGCCCTCAGCACGGCTCAGAGCGTCCGCGTTCGCACCCCGCAGGCCGAGACATTGACGGGAGTGCTGAGAGCAGCCGGGGCCCAGGTGACGATCGGGCACGACGGCTCCATCGAAGTGGCTGGGCTCACGGCCGCCGCCGTCGGAGAGCTCGCCGCCGAGCACCGCGTCACGCTGCACGAGCTCACGCCGCAGCGGGGCTCACTCGAGGAGGCATTCATGGAGATGACGAACGAGACGGTCGAGTATCGAGGCGCGGAGTCCCTCGCATGAGCATGGCAACGGAACCGGGCACGGCCGCTCCCACCCCCTCAGGGGCTCCGGCCGCCAGCTCGATCCCGGCTCGGTCCGGCCACTACGGGCCGCTCCAGCTCTGCCGCTCCGAGTGGACCAAGCTCCGCACCGTCCGCTCGACCATCTGGACCCTGTCCGTCACGATGCTCGCGGTGGTGGGCATCGGGGCCATTGCGACAGCAGTCACGGCGCACCAGTGGCGCCAGGGCGGCATCGTGGACCGGATCAATTTCGACCCGACCGCTCGCAGCCTCGCCGGCCTGTTCCTTGGCGAGATCTGCCTCGGCGTCCTCGGCGTGCTCGCCGTCACCGCCGAGTACTCGAGCGGCACCATCCGAGCGACACTTGCGGCTGCGCCCAACCGCCGTATGGTGCTCGCCTGCAAGGCTGCGGTGTTCGGAGCCGTCGCGCTCGTGACGAGCGAGGTGCTGACCTTCGCAGCCTTCCTCCTCGGCCAGCAGCTGCTGAAGGGCACGACGCCGTACGCCACCCTCGGGGAGCCCGGCGTCCTCCGAGCAGTCGCCGGCACCGGTCTCACCCTCACCGTCGTCGCTCTGTTCGCCCTGGCGCTCGGGGTCATCATCCGGCACACGGCCGGCGCGATCGCGGCGTTCGTGGCTTCGCTGCTCGTGCTGCCGCTCATCCTGCAGGCGTTCCCGGTGTCCATCCAGCACGGCGCCCTCAAGTACCTCCCGCTCGTGATCGCGGAGCGCATGGCCGCCACCACCTCTCCGGCCTCGGACTTCGGGAACGCGGCGCTGTTCTCCCCATGGGTCGGTTTCGCCATCCTCTGCGGGTACACGCTGGCGTTGTTGCTGATCGGTGGGTGGCTCTTCAGCCGGCGGGACGCGTAAGCGGACCGCGGTGCTCAACCGGTAGGAACGGCAGCCAAGCGGTGACGGACCTCGCTCATTGAGCCGGACTGTGACCGGACAGGCTCCACCGGTTGTCGCTTCACCACGTGCAGCCGGCGCCGGCCCCGGCTGGGATGGTGGAGGTGACCCGCTCTGAGCTGGACGCAGGCGTCTCACGCTCGGCGATCAACCTGACTCCCCGTCCACCTCGGTCGTCCGGCCACGCCCTGCCGCAGCAGCGTCGTCGGGTCCCGGTGAGCGGAGGGGCGGCAGCTGGCGCCCGGGGTCACTGCCTCACCGCGGACGCCCGGCAAATCGACTTCGGCCGGAGCCATACAACGGCGACCCACGCCGGACCGGACGCTGCACCGGCTCTCCCCCGCTCGGAAGCTCAGGCTGGCGCCCCGGCCTCGTCGCGGTAGTGCCTCCCGTGGCAGGAGCCTCCGCCTCTCCACAGCTCACGGACGAGGTCGATCCCCTCATCCAACTGCTCGGCGCGCCGGCGCAGGTCGAGCTCCTCAGCGGTCGACGGCATCTCGGGCCCGCCGGCGCCAACGCCGACGGCGAGGATGGCTCTTTCTCCCGAGCGCTGGTCCACCCTGGCGCCACCTGGTTTGCCACCTTCCAAGAGCGGCGTCAGGGCAGCGGGGTGAGAAGCGTCGAGGCTTATCCGCTCGTTCGCACGGCCATGGCGGAGAAGAGCTACCACGCGTCGACCCCGGACGCCTCCCAGACGACGACGGACCCATCCCGCCTCCCGGCGGCGACAGCCTGCGCGAGTCGCTCGATCGCCGGTGCGCCCGGGAGCACGGGACCGAGACGGATCAGCCCCTGAGCCGCCCCTGGAGGCGCCGGCCTCGCGCGCAGCTCGTGCACCACCTCGCGGCAGGAATGGCCGCAAGGCGCTCGGCGGCGATGGCCCGCCCGCAGGCCTCGCACCTCCCGTAGCCACCGCTCTCTGCGCGCGCGATCGCCTCCTCGATCGCGCGAAGGGCGCCGCGGGCGTTCTCGAGGAGCGCAGCCACCCGTGCCCGCTCGTAGCCGAGCGTGGGTCCTTCGGGGTCGTGCTCGTCGTCAGGGCCGTCCGCCGTCGAGGATGCGATGGCGGCGGCATCCGACTGGAGATCCCTGATCAGCTCGAGCGCGTCTGACCTCGCCCTGAACAGCGCCATCCGGGCGTCGGCCCCGCCGGCACGGATGGGCTGCCGTGCGTCGACCACGCGACCAAGCTCGCAGATCCGAGACTCTCCTGCCAGCTCGGCCTCGCCTGCGACTACCCTGCGCGCGGTGGGACCGGCCGACGGAGCGAGCAAAGCCTGGGCGGCACTGCCCGGGCCGTGGCAGGCGGCGTTCCGGGGGGCGTGGGTCTCCTGGCAAGCCGGCTCGCTCGCCGTCGGTGCAGCGGTCGCGGGTCCCGACGGCTCCCTTGTGACCGGGAGGAACGCCCTTCTCGAGCACGACCGCTCAGTGACCCCACTCGCCGGCACATTGATGGCACACGCCGAGATGGCGGCACTCGCCCGGCTCCCGACCGGCGACTACCGCGGCCACGAGCTCTACACGACCTTCGAGCCCTGTGTCATGTGCGCGTCCACGATTCGCATCTACCGGATCGGCCGGGTCCACTACGCCTCCCCCGATCCGATCTGGGAGGGGCTGCAGGAGGCATTCGCGGAGCTGCCCTCGATGGCGAGGAGGCTGCCCGAACGCCACCTCCTCGGCGGCGCTCTCGGCGTCTTCGGCCATGCCCTCCACCTCGCCGCGGTATGGGGGCGGGTCGACGAGCACGAGTGGGTGATCGAGCAGCATGCTCAGTGTGCCCCGCGCGAGGTCGGGGTCGCTCGCCGGTTGCTCGAGGACGGCCGTCTCGACAGATGGGGCGCCGAGGGGCGCTCGGTCGAGGAGGTCGTTGCTGCGCTCTGGAGCGAGCTCAGCGAGACGGCCGCGACTCCCTGATCCGGCTGGGGCTTACACCAGGGTGGGGTCCAGGGCGAACGGTGAGAGCTCCGCGCCGTCGCTGTTGCCACCGAGGTCGCCTGGCTGCCCGTCCAGGAGCTCGCCGCCGGCAATGCTGGCCGCCAGCGGGAGCGGAGCCGGATAGTCGCCGGTGAGGCAGGCCCAGCAGTACCCGCTACCGGACCCGTCTGCCCCGACTGCTGCCCGAAGGTTGGCGAGCGACAGGTACTCGAGCGAGTCGGCGCCGATGTGGGCGTTGATCTCTTCGACCGACATCCGCGCTGCTACGAGCTCTGTTCGCGAAGGAGTGTCGATGCCGAAGTAGCACGGCCAGCGGAACGGAGGAGAGGAGATGCGGAGATGGACCTCGGTGGCACCCGCGTCCCGGAGCATACGAACGATCTGGCGCGTCGTGGTGCCCCGCACGATGGAGTCGTCCACCACGACGACGCGTCGCCCGGCGATGCTCCTCCGGAGCGGGTTGAGCTTGCGCCGCACGCCGAGCGCGCGGGCCTCCTGCGTAGGAGCGATGAAGGTCCGCCCGATGTAGCGGTTCTTCACGAGGCCCTGGCCGTAGGGGATCCCGCTCGCAGCGGCGTAGCCCTCCGCCGCCGTGACCCCGGAGTCCGGCACTCCGATCACGAGGTCGGCATCGACGGGACGCTGCCCGGCAAGCAGCTCTCCCATGCGGCGCCGAACGGGGTAGACCTCGCGCCCGGCAAGCTGGGTGTCCGGGCGGGCGAAGTAGACGAATTCGAACACGCAGAGGCTGGGACGAGCCGGCTCCGTCGATGCTTCGCCTGCGAAGGGCCAGAACGACCGCACCCCGCCTGGATCGACCACGACCATCTCGCCCGGCTCGATCTCCCGTTCGAGCTCGGCGCCGCAGACGTCGAGGGCCGACGACTCTGAGGCGACGACGATGCCGGCGCGGGTCTCGCCGTCGGCCTCGTATTCGAGACGGCCGAGGCAAAGGGGCCTGAAACCGTGCGGGTCCCGGACGGCCACGAGGTGGTCGGCGTCGAGAAGCACGAGCGAGAAGGCACCCTCGATCCCCGGCAGTACCGCAAGGAGGGCGTCGACAAGAGAGCTCTCGGCAGGTACGGCGGGATCCGGGGCCGGCGCCTCGGCGGGCGGGGCGCCGTCAGGGGCGCCGGACCCGTCGGCAGGGAAGTGCCGGGCCAGCAGCTCGGCCACGAGCTCGCTGTCAGAGGTCACCGCCCCCAGCATCCCAAGCGCCCCGGCGAGCTCCTCGGTGTTGGTGAGATTGCCGTTGTGCCCGAGCGCGAACCCGGCACGACCCACCGAGCGGAAGACCGGTTGGGCGTTGTGCCAGGTGCTCGGCCCCGTCGTCGAGTAACGGGTGTGGCCGATGGCGAGGTCGCCCTCGAGAGAGGAGAGCGAGCGCTCGTCGAACACCGACGCCACGAGCCCCATCTCCTTGAACACCATGACTCGGTCCCGGTCGCTCACCGCCATCCCGGCCGACTCCTGGCCACGGTGCTGGAGAGCGAAGAGCCCGTCGAAGGTGATGCGGGAGACCTGCGCTCCGGGCGCCCAGACGCCGAAGACGCCGCATGCCTCCTTCACAAGGTCATTCTGCCACCAGCTCGCTCTCGCGCCCGACTGGGAGCCGGCCGGAGTACGCTGCGCCGGTCCATGATCGACCTCCACACCCATTCGACCTGCTCGGACGGCTCGGACCCACCGTCTCGAATCGTGGAGCTGGCCGCGCAGGCGGGCTGTGGCACCCTGGCTCTCACCGATCACGACGGCCTGGCCGGCATCGAGGAGGCCCGCTCGACGGCGGCGGCGCTCGGGATCGGTTTCATCCCCGGCTGCGAGGTCTCCTGCAAGTTCTCGCCCGGCACGCTCCACATGCTGTGCTACTTCGTCGAGCCCGGCGACGGCCCCCTCCAGGACCTGCTCGAGAGCCTGCGGCAGGATCGCGCCACGCGCAACGCAAGGCTCGTCGAGCGCCTGAATGAGCTCGGGGCCGGGATCACGATGGAGGACGTCGAGGCCGAGGCTGGCGGCACGACGCTCGGTCGGCCCCACTTCGCAGCCGCTCTCGTCAAGCGTGGGGTTGCCAGCTCTTACGAGGACGCGTTCGACCGCCTCCTCGGGAAGGGACGGCCCGCGTACATTCCAAAGGCCGTCGTGTCGCCGGAGGCCGCCATCGAGGCCGCGCGCGCCTCGGGAGCGCTCGCCGTGCTCGCGCACCCGCTCTCGCTCGGTCTCGATCCCGCTTCCCTCGAACGTGCGGTAGCCGAGCTCGCTGCGGCCGGGCTGGCCGGCATCGAGTCCTGGTACGGTCGCTACGACGACGAGGAGCGCGCAGGGTTGGCCTCGATCGCCAAGCGGCACGGGCTCGTCGCCACCGGAGGCTCGGACTACCACGGCACCTTCAAGCCGGACCTCTCGGTCGGCATCGGCAGGGGCGACCTCGACGTGCCCGACTCGGTCCCCGACGAGCTCGCAGCCCGCCGGGACGGCTGAAGGCGATGAGGGGCGACGGCGTCTTGGAGCCGGCGCGGCACGAGCAACACGAGAGGAGCCGGATGGGCAGTGACGAGCGGGTCGACGAGCTGATCGCGGCGCTCAGCCTCGACGAGCAGATCCGCCTCCTCGCCGGGCGGGACTACTGGCACACCGAGCCGATCGAGCGGCTCGGGATCTCCTCCATGCACCTGTCGGACGGGCCTGTCGGGGTGCGGGGTGCGCGAAGCGTCGGAAGCACCTCGATCTCCTTCCCCGCAGGAGTCGCGATCGGAGCGACCTTCGACCCGACCGCCGCAGCCGAGCTCGCCGATGCCCTTGCCGACGAATGCCTCGACAAGGGCGTGCACGTGCTCCTCGGCCCGACGATCAATTTGCAGCGGCATCCCCTCGGCGGCCGGCACTTCGAGTGCTATTCCGAGGACCCCGTGCTGACCTCCGAGCTGGCGGTCGCCTACGTCGCCGCGCTGCAGGCGAGAGGGATCGCCGCGACGATCAAGCACTTCGTCGCCAACGACACCGAGCACGAGCGCCACACGATCAGCTCCGAGGTGGATGACGAGGTGCTCGAGCGCTGCTACCTCGCCCCGTTCGAGGACGCCGTGCGCATCGGCGGCGCCTGGGCGGTGATGGCCGCCTACAACCGAGTGAACGGCACCTACGCCGCCGAGCACGAGGTCCTGCTGCGCGCAGTGTTACGGGAGCGCTGGGGCTACGACGGCCTCGTCATGTCGGACTGGTTCGGTGCGAAGAGCACGGCTGCGTCTGCGAACGCCGGCCTCGACCTCGAGATGCCGGGACCGCCCCTGCACTACGGAGACCGCCTCGCCGAGGCGGTCTCCGTAGGCCAGGTATCGCCCGAGGTCGTCGCCGAACGGGCTCGGCGGGTCCTGCAGCTGGCGGCGCGGGTCGGCGCGCTCGGGCTCACCGAGCGGCCTGCGCCCCGGCGAAGCGTCGGTGAGCGCCGCGAGCTTGCCCGGCAGCTGGCCACTCGGTCGTTCGTGCTGCTGCGGAACGAGCCCGCCGACTCCGGGCCGCCACTGCTCCCCCTGACCCTTGCTCCCGGCTCGCTCCTCGGAGTCGTCGGGCCGAACGCGGCACGCACCTCCGCCCAGGGAGGCGGGAGCGCTCGCGTCACGCCGGAGCGGACCATCTCGATCCTCGACGGCCTGCGGGCCGCCTTCGGCCCCCTCGGCGTCGAGGTCGAGCACGAGATCGGCTGCGTGACCTACTCCGAGACGCCGGAGGTCGACCTCCCCAGCCAGCTCGAGTACTTCGCCCTCCCCGAGGACGCTGCCGCCGATCCGAGGGCCGCCTACGCAGGTCCGGTCCTCTACGCGGAGCGCTCGCCCGGCCCGCCGCTTGTCTGGCTCGGCGAGCCTGTGCCCGGAGTGACCGCCGTCCCCCCGGGACGCTTCGCCGTCCGATGGAGCGCCGACCTCGTGGCTCAGGAGAGTGGGACGCACCACTTCTCGCTCGCCCAAGTCGGGACGGCGCGGCTGTTCATCGACGGCGTGCAGGTCCTCGAAGGCTCCTCGGAGCGGGGCAGGCGCTTCTTCCAGATGGGCTCGGCCGAGGTGAGCGCGGCGGTTGACCTCGTCAAAGGAGCGACCTACCGACTCGTCGCTGAGTACGAGGTCATGCCGGGCCTACCGATCGGAGGACTGTTCGTCGGTCTCCGGCCCCCGCTCCCTGACGACGACGAGCTGATCCGCCGCGCCGTCGACCTCGCGGCGCGAGCTGACGCGGTCGTCTGCGTGGTCGGCACGACGGCCGAGTGGGAGACCGAGGGACGCGACCGGCGGTCGATGGACCTCCCCGGCCGGCAGGACGAGCTGGTGCGGGCAGTCGCCGCTGCGAACCCGCGAACGGCGGTCCTCGTGAACGCAGGCTCGCCGGTCACGATGGACTGGCACGACCAGCCAGCGGCCGTGATGCAGGTCTGGTTCGGCGGGCAAGAGGTCGGGGCCGCGGTGGCCGCCGTCCTGTCGGGAGTCGAGGAACCCGGCGGGCGGCTGCCGCACACCGTGCCTGCGCGCCTTGAGGACACCCCGGCGTACCCCTACTACCCGGGCACCGACGGCCGCGCCCCCTACGGCGAAGGCCTTCTCGTCGGCCACCGCCACTACGCCACTGCGGGGGTAGCGCCCCGATTCTGGTTCGGGGAGGGCCGCGGCTACACGACATGGTCGTTCGATGAGGCGACGACCGCTCGAAATGAGGACGGATGGAAGGTGGTGACCACGGTCACCAACACGGGACCGCGGGTTGGCTCATGCGTGCTCCAGGCTTACCTCGCACCCGAGGGCGGTCAGCCTGCCCACGGCGAGCCGGCCCTTCAGTTCGCCGGGTCGGTGCGGGCGACGATGCCCCCCGGTGAGAGCAGCCAGGTCGAGATCGAGCTGCCCTCCTACCGGCTCGGGCGGGTGCGTCCGGGGGCCTACGACGTCCTCGTCGGATGGAGCGCCGACCCCGACGGTCTCGCCTCGGCCGGCAAGATCACGGTTGTGCAGTGAGATCGAGGTCCCGAGGCGGATCCTCCGGGACCTTCCAGACGATGAAGCCCTTGTCGAACTCGCCGTGATACTTGTTGGCAGCCACCACGACGGCATCGAAGGCGGTTGGGAAGGCCTCCCAATCCTCTGACTCGACGACCTGGCGGAGGCGGCCGATCTCCTCGTCGATGAAGCGCTGCATCGCGTCCGCGTACTTCGGCCGAACGACGGCCGAGGCCTTCATGATCTTCGTCGCCTCGGAGAGCTGGTAGCGGGCGAGGGCGCGGTTGTGGGCCCTCCCGGCGTGGTAGCACTTCCACATCCGGTCGGAGACCTCGACCATGAGACGCGCCATCCCAGGCTGAAGGGCGGCGAGCTCGTCCAGGCTGAGCTGCGCCTTCCCGTTGTCGACGAGGTGGGTGTGGTCGGTCATGGGCTCGGCTGCCATGGGACGCGAAGCTACTCACCCGCACCCGACGACCGGCGCGAGCGCGATCAGGACCGCCAACGCGGCGAGGCCGGCCGGCAGGCCCACCCGAAGCCCCATCCTCAGGTACTGGCCGGCCGACACGCTCGCGCCGAGGCGGTGCATGGCATCGAACCACAGAAGGCTCGCGAGAGCCCCCGTGATGAGGAGCGACGGTCCGACGTTGACGCCGAGCAGGACCGGCCAGAGGGAGCACGCGGCGTGCCCCGCACCGGCATGGTAGGGGTGGGCAGCGCCGCCGTGGGCGCCGAGGAACGGCAGCGAGACGAGCAGGGCCGGAAGGTTGTCGATGATGTTGGCGAGCCCGGCCGCCACGCCCGACTGCCGGAGCTCGGCGAGCGGACCTGACCCCGCGAAGGCTCCTTGGAGGTGGAGACCGCTTGCCGCGGCAGCGGCGAGGATTGCGAGCCCGGCCGCCACGAGCGCCGTCGCCCACGGGATCGAGCCGAGCGGCGCCCGCTTCGTGATCAACATGAGGGCGCCGTCGGCGACGAGCGCCACCTCCCACGCCGAGATGCCGACCTCAGGCCCGGCGAGGAAACCTGCCAGGATCACTGCGACCACGGCCGAGCCGATGGCGAGCACCCTTAGGTCCCGCGCCGGCCGCGCTTCCGATCGGGCCCCGGCGAGCCGGCCGTCGGCGCCGGAGCCGGCCTCCCCGTTCGCCCCGAGGGCGGGGTCCGCCACGCGGCGGGCAGCCCGGTAGCAGAAGTAGCCGACGACGCACGCGGCGAGGGAGGGAAGCCCGAGGTGCTCGAGGACCGCCAGCGGGCCGACACCGAGCTTCTCGAGCGCGATCAGGTTCGTGAGGTTCGACACGGGAAGGAACGAGGAGGCGACGAGGGCGAGGATGACGGGTTGGAAGCCGAGGTAGAGCTCAGAACGGCCCTGCTGGCGGGCGATGCGCAGGTAGAGCGGCGTGAGCAGCACCACGGCGGCGTCGAGGTTCATCACGGCGACGGTGCCCGCCCCGAGCACCCACAGGCCCGGCAGGAGCCGCCGGCCGCTCCCGAACAAGGCCGCCACCTGCTCGAAGTAGCCATATCGCTCGAGCATGACCGCGAGCGGGATCGCAGCGAGCAGGAAACCGAGGGGGCTCGCGAGGGGTGCCAGCGCTCTGCCGGCGGCACTCCAGGTCGTGAGCCCCGCGAGCAGAGCGACGAGGGAGCCGACGGCCGGGGCGACGAAGGCGGGCAGGCGGAGCGGACGCAGGACGGCGCCTGCGACGGCGGCGACGAGCAGGACGATCCTCGCGATCGTCACGCGCGCAACCGGCCCCTCGCCATGAGGAAAGACTAGGGATGATCTATTGACATCTTTACTGGCACTACATAGCCTCGGAGCGGTGCAGTCGCCGAGCGAGCCCGAGTTCAAGGGGCACATCGGGAGGACCTACCGGGACTCCGAGCCGTGGTGGCCGCCCCCGCCCCGGGTGGCTGGTGGCCCCAACGTCGTGATGATCGTGCTCGACGACACAGGTTTCGCGCACTTCGGCTGCTACGGCTCGACTCTCGCCACCCCGAGCATCGACCGCCTCGCCGAAGGCGGCCTCCGCTACACGGGCTTTCACACCACGGCGCTCTGCTCGCCCTCCCGGGCGGCCCTCCTCACCGGCCGGAACCCGCACGCGGTCGGGATGCGGGCCATCTCGAACTGGAACACCGGCTTCCCCAACATGCGCGGCGGCATCTCGCCGAGGGCGGCGACCCTTGCCCAGATCCTGTCGGCGGAGGGCTACGCCACCTACGCCGCCGGCAAGTGGCACCTTGCGCCAATGGAGGAGTGCTCGGCAGCCGGCCCTCACCACAACTGGCCCCTGCAAAAGGGGTTCGACCGCTTCTACGGGTTCCTCCAGGGTGAGACGGACCAGTTCTTTCCCGAGCTCACCCGTGACAACTCTCCGGTCGATCCTCCCGCCCGGCCCGAGGACGGCTACCACGTCTCCGAGGACCTTGTCGACGAGGCGATCGCGATGGTCTCGGACCTGCAGGCGGTCCGGCCCGGCCGCCCCTTCTTTCTCTACCTCGCGTTCGGAGCGACCCACGCCCCACACCAGTCGCCCCTCGAGTACCGCCTGAAGTGGCGAGGTGCATTCGACGAGGGTTACGACACGGTTCGCCGGCGCTGGTACGAGCGCCAGCTCGAGTTCGGCATCATCCCGGAGGGCACGGCGCTCGCCCCGCCCAATCCGGGGGTGCCCGCGTGGGAGGAGCTGAGCGGGGCCCAACGGCGCTTCGCGGCCCGGCTCCAGGAGGCCTTCGCGGCGATGCTCGAGCACACCGACGCCCAGATCGGCCGGCTCGTGTCATTCCTCGAGGAGCGCGGGCTGCTCGAGGACACCCTCGTCCTGGTGCTCTCCGACAACGGCGCCTCACGAGAGGGCGGGCCGTTCGGGGTAATGGACGAGTTCAGCCACTTCAACGCCTACCACGAGGACATCGAGGCCATCGTGGCGACACGGCTCGACGACATCGGCGGGCCAAGGTCGCACTCCAACTACCCGTGGGGATGGGCCCAGGCGGGGAACTGCCCGCTCAAGTGGTACAAGCAGAACACCTACGGAGGCGGTGTGCGCGATCCGCTCGTCGTGCACTGGCCGAGCCGGATCCCCGCCGAGCAGGCCGGGACGATCCGGCACCAGTTCTGCCACGCGGTCGATCTCACTCCAACGGTGCTCGACCTGCTCGGGATCGAGCCGCCCTCGCATCACGGCGGCGTCCCGCAGCTCCCGATGCACGGCGCCTCCATCGCGGCGACGCTCGCCGACCCCTCGGCCCCGAGCCCTCGTCACGTCCAGTACTTCGAGCAGATGGGCCACCGGGGACTGTGGGCCAACGGCTGGAAGGCAGTGACCTACCACCTCCCGGGCCAGCCCTTCGACGACGACGAATGGGCGCTCTACGACCTCTCGGCCGACTTCTCCGAGTGCCACGACCTCGCCGAGGCCGAACCGGGCCGCCTGCGCGAGCTGGTCGACGCCTGGTGGGTGCAGGCCGGGGAGCACGGGGTGCTACCCCTCGACGACCGATCCGTGGAGCTGTTCGGGGGGACCCCGCGACCCGGCTCGCCTCATGCCGTCGAGGAGTACGTCTACCGGCTCCCGATGTCGCACATGCCGGCCGAGACGGCGCCCCCGACGGGCGGGCGCAACTGGACCGTGACGGCGACCGTGCTGGTCCCCGTCGGGCGCGAGGCGGTCGAGGGCGTCCTGTTCGCACGGGGGAGCAGCAACGTCGGGCTCTCGTTCTTCGTGAAGGACGGTCGCCTCGAGTTCGAGTACAACGCCCTCGGGACACGGCATCGCGCCTCGGGGCCCGTCAACCTCGATCGGGGCCGACATGAGCTCGCCGCACGCTTCGAGCGGCGGGGCGAGGGTGGGACGCTCACGATCTCCGCAGACGGCCGGGACGTCGGGAGCGTGGAGGTGCCCCGCCTCGTGCGGTTGCTCGGATCGACCGGGCTCGACATCGGCCAGGATCGCCTCTCTCCCGTCGCCGACGACTACGAGCCGCCATTCGCCTTCACGGGCCTCGTCGAGCGAGTCGTCGTCCGGAGCTCCGGCAGGAGCGACCGTGCCGACGTGGTGGCAACGGCGCGCGCGGAGATGGCGAAGGAGTGACCATGGGCGACGAGCCGGCGGCCGGCGCGTCCGCACCCGGGAGCGGAGTGGCTCTCGACGGGGCGCTCCTGGTCGACTCTCTCCGACGGAGAGTCGTTGCCATGCACTCGCTGTGGTACCAGGCGACCTCGTCAATGGGTCGCGAGCACGTGAACCACGTCGAGCGCGAGGGAGTGCTCCCGATCGCCTTCTCACTGTTCCACCAGGTGGAGATCGAGGACGGCTCCGTCGCCATGCTCGGTGGACCCGGGCCCGTCTTCGACGGCTCATGGCTCGAGCGCCTGGACCTCGGCGTCCCCGACCACGGCAAGCACCGCAGCGTGGCCGAGATGATGGCTCAGCGCATCGGTGACTACGCAGCGTTCCTCGAGTACCAGCGACTCGTCTACGGCAAGACGGAGGCCTGGCTCGACGGGCTGGAGCCGGACCTGCTCGGGGAGGTCGTCGTGCGCCGGCCCTTCCCGCCGCAGATCGCCTCGACCTTCAGCGCCCGCGTGGCCGGTCAGGCTGGCCTCACCCGCCTCGACGCGATCGAGTGCTGGATCTACCAGCACGGGTTGCGGCACATGGGCGAGGTCGAGCATGCCCGCGCCCTCGTCGGCCTCGGGGGTATGACCAGCTAGGAACCCACCTCCGTGCCACCGGGACCCGGCGTCGATGGCCGGCCGTAGGGCGGGGAGGCAAGAGAGGCCTGGAGCCGCCGCATGCCGCGCAGCCATCGCTCCCGGTCCCCCGCCCGTCGCTGCTCATAGGTCGCCACGACGGGATGGGGCAGCACGAGGAAGCGCTCCTCTCTCACCGCCGCCAGCACGTCCTCGGCCACCTGCTCGGGCTCGAGCATCCCGTCCCGACCCGCCGTAGAGGCCGTCATCTCGCGGCTCTCCGGGTCGGTCGCGCCGGTCATGGCCGTCCACACGCCCTGGGGGCACAGGCACGAGACCCGGATCCCGGCGTCACCGTGGGTGATCGAGAGCCACTCGGCGAGCGCCACGACGGCGTGCTTCGTCACGGCGTAGGGCGCCGAGCCAAGCTGGGTGAGCAGGCCGGCGGCCGAGGCGGTATGGACCAGGTACCCCTCGCGCCGCTCGAGCATGGACGGCAGCACGGCACGGGCCGCGTAGACGTGGCTCATGACGTTCACCTCCCAGATCCGTTGCCAAGCGGCATCGGGCACCTCGGTACCGCCGAGCTCGAAGATCCCGGCGTTCGCACAGAAGATGTCGACCCGCCCGTAGGACTCCTCCGCCGCGCGCACGAGGTCGACGACGTCGGTTTCGACGGCGACGTCACAGCGGACGCCAAGGCCGTCAGGCAGCCCCGACGCCGTCCGCACCGCCCCCTCCCCGTTCACGTCGCCGGCTACGACGCCGCGCGCTCCGGCGCGGCCGAATGCCTCGCACAGGGCGCGACCGATGCCGCTCGCGGCCCCGGTCACGACGACCACCCGTCCCTCGATGTCCATGGTGAGCTCCTTCTCGCCTCGGCGAGACCTCGTCTCGCTCGCGCTCAGTGCCCCGAGCGACCGAGCATCATCTGGGAGTAGGTGGCAAGGTCGGGGTCGGCGGCGAGCTTGTCGGCGAACTTCTTCCGTGCCTCCTCCCGCTTCGCGGGCAGGTACTCGGTCGGCCACAGCCCCTCGTGCGGCCGGTAGTCCTTCAGCACGTTGCGGGCGACCGTCACCTTGTGCACCTCGTCGACTCCGTCCATGACGGCCATCGTCGGTGCGCCAGCCCACATCGCCTGGAGGGGGGTGAGGTTTGTCACCCCGAGCGAGCCGAAGATGTGTATCGCCCGGTAGGTGACCTCGCGCAGCACCTTGGCGGCGGTGTACTTGCAGGCCGCGATCTGTGTGCGGGAGGCCTGGGTGCTCGAGTTGTCGATCGTCCAGGCCGTCCAGAGCACGAGGAGGCGGAGCATGTTGATCTCCGCGTACGAGTCCGCGATGGCGCTTTGCACCATCTGGTGCTCGGCGATGACCTTCCCGTGCGACTCGCGCGAAAGGGCCCGCTCGCACATCATGTCGAACGCCCTCTTGCACTGCGCGATCGCCCGCATGGCGTGGTGGATCCGGCCGCCGCCGAGGCGGCGCTGGGCGAGCACCCTGGCGCCGTCCTCGGGGCCGAGCAGGTGGTCGAGCGGGACGCGGACGTCGGTGTAGCGGACGTGGTCGTGGTTGCGGGGCTCGTCCATGAGCTCGACGCCCGGGGTGTCTCGGGGCACGATGAAGATCCCGTTCGTGCACATGACGAACAGCAGGTCCGCGTGCCTCCCTGCGCTCGTGAACCACTTCTCGCCGTTGATCACCCACTCGTCGCCGTCCCGCACCGCCCTCGTCGTGAAGAGGTTGGGATCCGACCCCCCCTGCGGTTCGGTCATGGAGTAGGCGGACCAGATCTCCTGGTTCATGAGCGGGTAGAGCCAGCGCTCCTTCTGCTCCTCGGTCCCGTAGGCGGCGAGGATCTCCATGTTGCCGGTGTCGGGGGCCTGGCAGCCGAAGATAGCCGGAGCCGTGGCGTAACGGCCGAGGATCTCGTTGAGCAGCGCCAGCTTCACCTGGCCGAAGCCGGGGCCGCCAAGCTCGCGGTCAAGGAAGATCGCCCACAACCCGCGAGCTCTCACCTGCTGCTGGAGCGGCTCGACGAGCGCCGCCATCTTCGGGTCGCGCTTCAGGCGGACCGCGTACGGAAAGAGCAGCTCGAGGGGCTCCACCTCCTCGGCGCAGAATCGCTCGACCCAGTCCAGCTGCTCCTGGAAGTCCGGATCCGTCGAAAAATCCCACGCCATGGGGCACCTTCCTTCGCGCTGCGGCTCTCACCGGGTAGCGTCACCGTACCGTGACCGACATGCCCTCCACCGAACTGTCCCGACGTTTCGAAGTCCCCGGAGCCGTGCTGGCCTGGGACGCGTTCGGACCGCCGGCCGCCAGCGCGGCGCCCCTCGTGCTCGTCCACGGTTTCTCCGGCTCCTCGTTCGACTTCGCCGGCGTGATCCCTGCCCTCTCGGTCGACCGGCCCGTGCTCGTGCTCGATCAGCGCGGGCACGGCGGCTCCTCGAAGCTCGGCGCGACCGAGGGCGCGTACTCGATCGAGGTCCTCCGCGACGACCTCGTCGCATGGCTGCAGGCAGTGACCGGCGGCGACCCGGTTCACCTGCTCGGCCACTCGATGGGCGGCCGGGTCGTGATGGAGACGGCTATCGCCCGGCCGGACCTCGTGCGCTCGCTCGTGCTCATGGACACGAGCGCTGGCGGGTTCCGCGCGCCGGACGAGGCAACCGAGCAGATGGTCGGAGCCTTCCTCGCCGCCTTCGACCCCTCCGGTGGCCTTCCCGACCTCACGACGATGCGAGGACCCGAGGACGAGCTCATCGAAGCCGCGCTGCCGCCCGCATGGCGCGAGGCACGCGATGCCCAGTGGCGCCGGTTCGACCCCTACGCGCTCGCCGTGCTCGGCCGGGAGCTGCGGAGGCTCGCCGAGCGGCCCCTGTATGCGGCCCTCGGAACCCTGTCGTGCCCGGCCACGGTGATCGTTGGCGAAAGGGACCTCCCACTCGTGGAGGAGGCGCCCCGGATCTCGGCCGCCATCCCCGGCGCCGAGTTGGTCGTCCTCCCCGGCGCGTACCATTCACCCCAGCTGACTCATGCCGCCGCCTGGGTGGCGGCGGTGGAGAGCCATCTCGCTCGGGCGGAAGCCACCTCCTGAGCAGTTCGCCCCTTTACTTCCGAGGCCCCATCCGTTAGCCTGTACGGCTCGGCAGCTTGCAGAGCGGAAGGGGTGACGACATGGTGACAGTGACGACGACTCGCACCACGGCCGGTCGCGCCCTCGCTGGGCTCGGTGACAACACGGCGGGTGTGGCGCGAATGCTCAGCCCGCGGCCGCAGCGCCGGTGACGGCACCGCTCAGCTGACCCCCCGACACCGCCGCACCATCCCCGCTCCTCCCGGCGCCTGAGCGCGCCGGCCGAGCGGCGTCGGCTCCCGGTCGCCCCCTCCTCGACGAGGGCAGGCGCGCCGCTCTTCTCACAGGGCCCAGACCGCGGTCGCCACGCGCGCCGGGGTGGGCAGACCACCGCACCAATCACGACAGCGCACTGACACGGAGCAGTACCCATGGACTACGACAACGACATCCTCTTCCCACCGGCCTCGACGGGCGACACGGTGCGGTTCTGCTGGGACCAGGTCGGCCCCGAGCGCGCCAACACCCTGATCGGCTGGGCCCTCATCGTGCTCGGCACCGGCCTGCAGTCGATCGCCGGACCCATCATCCTCGCCATCTTGCTCACCCGGGTCGCAGCGTTGCCGCGCGACGCGAGCTTCGGGCGGACCTTCGAGGGCCTCGTCATCGCTTACGGCATCGTCCTCGTGCTCACGACGGCGGTCCACCGCATTGCGAGCTGGATCGAGTGGGGTGCGAGCCTTCGCGCCTTCGGCAATGCCATCACGAACGGCTACGACCACCTGATCAGCCTCAGCCACCGGTGGCACTCCGACCGCCCGGCCGGCGAGGTGATCTCCACCCTCGAGACCTTCTCGTGGGCGTTCATCGACCTGATCGACACGGTGACCTGGGGTTTCCTTCGCATCGGTGTGACCGTCGTGGCGGCGATCGTCGTGTTGGCCGTGATGGCGTGGCCGGTCTCGCTCGTCATGGCCGCTCTCGTCGTCGTGTTCGCGGTCGTCCTCCGCCACCGCATGAGCCGGGTCGTGGCCGCGGGCAAGGCCTTCTCAGAGGCCCACACGCGCTCGACGGGCGTGATCGCCGACACGATCGGCAATCTCACGACGGTCCGCACCCAATCGGCGGAGCGGATCGAGTCGGAGCACGTGCGCGAGCTCGTGGGCCAGTCGATCGCGGCCGACCTTCGCGCGAGGAGGGTGTTCGCCGCCACGCGCCTGCAGATGGAAGGCTCGCTCGCAGGCTTCAGCTGGCTGGCCGTCGTCGTCGGAGTGGTGCTTGCGCTCCGGCATGCGGCGGCGGCGGGGACGGTCTACCTCGTGCTGTACTACGCGACCGCGCTCGTGCAGAACCTCGAGGAGTCCTTCGAGTACCTCCGCCAGAGCTCGCGCGGGCTTGGCCGGTGCGCCAAGTTCGCCGGCATCATGGCGACACCGCCCGAGATCGTGGACGTGCCGGCCGCGCCTGCGCTTAGCGTGCGGCGGGGCGGGATCGAGCTCTCCCACGTGCGCTTCGCCTACCCCGGGCGCCCTCCGCTCTTCGACGACCTCTGCCTCTCGATCCGACCTGGCGAGCACGTCGGCCTCGTCGGGCCGTCCGGGTCCGGCAAGACGACGCTCACGAAGCTCGTGCTGCGGTTCATGGACCTCGACGGCGGCCGGATCCTCGTCGACGGCCAGGACGTGGCCCATGTCTCCCAGCAGTCGCTCCGGCGCCACGTCTCGTTCGTGCCGCAGGATCCCCAGATGCTGCACCGGACGATCGCCGAGAACATCTGCTACGGCATCGAGGGGATGGAGCGACCTGACATGGACCTCGTTCGACAGGTCGGCGCGGCCGCCCACGTCGAGGAGTTCGTGGCACGCCTCCCGCAGGGCTACGACACCGTCGTTGGCGAGCGGGGCCTCAAGCTCTCGGGAGGTCAACGGCAACGGGTCGCGATCGCCCAGGCGATGGCGAAGGCTGCTCCCATCCTGATCCTCGACGAGGCGACCTCGGCCCTTGACTCGGAGTCGGAGGTGCTCGTGCAAGATGCGCTGTGGCGCCTCATGTCGGGTGCCACCGCTGTGGTGGTGGCGCACCGGCTGGCGACGATCGCTCGCCTCGACCGCATCGTCGTGATCGAGCAGGGCGAGATCGTGGAGGAGGGATCCCACCGCGAGCTGCTCGCCCTCGGTGAGGGCGGCGTCTACGGCAGGCTCTGGCGGCACCAGTCGGGCGGGTTCCTCGCCGCATAGCGGCGAGGAACCCCAAGCTCGGCCTCGAGCCGCAGGCGCGGTGCTGCCACGTCAGCCGCGCGCCGGCTCTGCAAGTTGCGGTCACCCCGGAGGATTGCACGCTCGGCGACCCCGTCGGGGACGCTCTCGGGCGACGCCTTCGGCTCGGGTCGGCATGGCGCCCGTCGTTCACCGGCGCACCGCAGCTGCACCGGTCGGAGCGGTCGAGCATCTCGCCTCGCCCGGCCGCCAGGGACCTGCTCGTGCGCCCGAAGGTGCCGCAGCCGTGTCGCACGCCGGTCGTGCACCGACGGCGCCCGGCATGCCAAGCTCCGGCGGGAGGTGGCCGTGGAGAAGCTGCGACGATGACGCCTGCGAGCAGGCTCGGGCTCTCAGGAGCGCGCGTGGAAGTGGAGCTGGAGCCAGGCGACGCCAGCAGTGCGGTGCGGCGTGCGAGCGCAGCCGTGCGGGGCCCCGGGAGCATCCTTCTCACGGACTCGGTCGAGGTCACCCTTGAGCCGGCCGAGCCGGCAGGCACGGCCGGCTGGTCGGTCGCCAACGTGGGCCGCAGCTCGATCCGAGTGCGGTCGGTCGCCATCGTGTTCCGGCTCCACGATGCGCAACCTCCGCTCAAGATGCTCCGCCACGGCTACCAGTCCTGGAGCCCCAGTGACGTTGCTGTGCTCGGGGTGGACGAGGACCCGTCCCACACTCCGGGATCGCTCGAGCTGGTGCGCGCCGGCGCTCATGCCGATCAGCGCATCGCGCGCCCCGGAGAGCTTCGCTCGGAGTGGGTCACGGTCCTCACCAGCGGAGACGGCAGCGCTCTCCTCGTCGGCTTCGACGGAGGCAGTCGCCACGATGGGACACTCCGCCTGGCGGCGGCCGAGGACGTCGGCCCTGCGGCACCGTCGTCACCGGCCGCTGAGCTGCGCGCGGAGGCATTCCTCGGCGGTGCCGTGCTCGCTCCGGGGGCACGACGAGAGCTCCACGCCCTGGTGGTGCGAACAGGAGAGACCGCAGCCGACGCGGCAGCGCTGCTCGCGCAGTGGGGAGCCGTCACGAGCCAGAGGGGGTCCGCCCGAAGGGAGGCGCCGTACCAGGCCGGTTGGTGCACGTGGTACCACTACTTCCACGACGTGACCGAGACCGACGTGATGGCCAACCTCGCGAAGGCAGGCGCCGACGGCTGGCCCTTTTCCGTCTTTCAGGTGGACGACGGCTACCAGGCCGCCATCGGCGACTGGCTGACGACGAGCGATCGCTTCGCGCCAGGCGCCAACCACGCTGAAGGCGTCGCACGACTCGCCGCTGCGATCTCTGAGGCGGGGTACCGCGCCGGGCTCTGGCTGGCACCCTTCCTCGTCGCCCCTGACTCGGCCGTGGCAACTGAGCACCCGGGCTGGGTCGCTCGCATGCCCGGCGGTGAGGACCCGCTACCCGGTTCGTTCAATCCCCCGTGGGGCGGCGGACTCGGCGGCCTCATGTGGACGCTCGACACGACCCACCCAGAGGTGCAGGCACACCTCGAGGAGGTTGCCCGCGCTCTGCGCGAGATGGGCTTCAGCTATCTGAAGCTCGACTTCACCTATGCCCCCAGCTTCGACGGGGTCTGGCACGACGCGACGATGACACCGGCGGAGCGGGTACGGGCAGGCTACGAGGCGGTCCGCCGAGGTGCGGGAGACGACGCCTTCCTTCTTGGCTGCGGCGCACCACTGTCGAACGTGGTCGGCCTCGTCGACGGGATGCGGATCGGCGCGGATGTGGCTCCGGCCTGGAACAACGAGCGGCGGGACCGAGCGAGGGCGGGCTACCTCGAGATGCTCCCCGCGACGCGGCACGCCGCCGCTGCGACGTTCTCTCGCGCCTTCATGCACCGCAGGCTCTGGTGCAACGACCCGGACTGCGTGATGCTCCGCCAGGAGGCGACGGCCATGACGCCAGAGCAGGTCGAGACATGGGCACAGGTCGTCGAGCGGTCGGGCGGCATGGCGATCGTCTCCGACGACCTCTCGTTGCTCAATCCAAAGGCACGGGCCCGCTTCGAGCGGTTGCTCGACGTCGGCCGAGCTGTCGATGCCGAGGCGCTCGCAGGGCGTGGTCCGTGGTGCGACGACCTCATGTCGTCGCCCGAGCAGCCAAGCGGCCTCTCGGGACGCACGGGAGAGGGGGCGGCGGCCGCGTTTCGTCTCCAGGTCGACGCACCGGGAGGTGGGCACGTGCTCCGAGAGGGCTTGTCGGGCTAGGCGTTCCTGCCTATTGTCGCAATCGGGCCCGGGGGATCTGACCGGACGCGACCCGTGGCCGGTTCATGTCGGCGTGGTGGCAAAGGCCCCGTGGAGCGAGGGAGGGCGCCCGTGGGCGAGGACGTGGCTCAGCGGACCTTCACACGACGCCACCGCCAACAGTACCGGGAGAAGCTCCGCCGCTCCCTCGATGTCGTCGCCCGCATGCTGGCCGAGTCGAAGTTCGACTTCGAGCGCCCGCTCACGGGTCTCGAGATCGAGCTCAACCTCATCGACGGCCACCACGACCCTGCCATGAGGAACGCAGAGGTGCTCGATGCCATCGCCGACGAGTCGTTCCAGACGGAGCTCGGCCAGTTCAACATCGAGATCAACGTGCCGCCACGCAGCCTGATGGGCACGGAGGCCGAGAGGCTCGAGGCGGAGTTGCGGGCGGACCTCAACGCCGCCGAGGAGCACGCGAGATCAGTAGGGGCTCACATCGTGATGGTCGGCATCCTCCCAACGCTCATGCCGGAGCACCTCACGATCGAGGCGTTCAGCGCCAGTCCCCGCTACTCGATGCTGAACGAGCAGATCTTCGCCGCCCGGGGAGAAGACCTCCACATCGAGATCGACGGTCCCGAGCACCTTTCGGTCGAGGCCGACACGATTGCGCCGGAGGCGGCCTGCACAAGTGTTCAGTTCCACCTGCAGGTCAGCCCGCAGGACTACGCCGCCTACTGGAACGCCGCCCAGTGCCTCGCCGGAGTGCAAGTCGCTCTCGGGGCCAACTCCCCGTTCCTGTTCGGCGCAGAGCTCTGGCGGGAGTCACGCGTGGCGCTGTTCGAGCAGGCGACCGACACCCGTCCGCCGGAGCTGAAGGCCCAGGGGGTACGGCCCCGAGTGTGGTTCGGCGAACGGTGGATCACCTCCATCTTCGACCAGTTCGAAGAGAACGTGTCCTACTTCCCCGCGCTGCTGCCGATCTGCGACGACGAGGATCCGACGGCCGTGCTCGAGCAGGGCGGCACGCCCCGCCTTGCTGAGCTGCGCATGCACAATGGGACGATCTACCGCTGGAACCGCCCCGTCTACGACGTCGTCGGAGGCGTGCCGCACCTGCGAATCGAGAACCGCGTCCTTCCGGCCGGACCGACGGTCGTCGACATCCTTGCCAACGGTGCCTTCTACTACGGAGCCGTGCGCCGCCTCGCCGAGCAGGACCGACCGGTGTGGACCCAGCTGTCGTTCGCCGCAGCGGCGGACAACTTCGACAGCGGTGCCCGCCGGGGCATCGACGCGACGGTGTACTGGCCCGGCGCAGGCGAGGTGCCGGTCACCGAGCTGGTGGTGCGCCGCCTGCTTCCACTCGCACGGGAGGGGCTTGACGCCTGGGGGATCGATGAAAGGGTGAGCGACCGGCTGCTCGGCATCATCGAAGGCCGCTGCATTGCCCACCAGAACGGAGCGGAGTGGCAGGCGCACACCTTCCACCGCCTCGACGAGCGGCACCAGCCGGCAGACCGGCGTGAGTCACTGAGGGCGATGCTCGCCCGCTACATCGAGCACATGCACTCGAACGAACCGGTCCACACCTGGCCCCGATAGGTCTCTCGCCCGGCAGCTCGCTGCGCCCTCCCTCAGGACTGGCTGAGATAGTCGGTCATGACGCGATCGAGGACGGCCTGGTCGGCCGCAAACCGCTGCTGACGCTCGGTGCGGCGCATTGCCTGGTTGACCTCGTCGACGACTGCGACGACCTCTTTGGCCACGACCTCGAGCTCGTCGCGGTTTGCTTCCACGTGGACGGCGAACTGCCCCGCCGACGAGCTCCATCCGCACACCTTCACCCTCTGCGCGATCTCGCCGCCCCAGTGCGACTGTGCCTCGCGCGTCGGAGGCGGGTCGAGCTCAGCCACAAAGCGGACTGCGACGTCGTCGGACTTCTGGGAATCGACGGTCATCCGGGTCACCATCACCGGGCTTACCACTGCTCGGTCGATCATCCTCTCCGCCATCGAACCTCCTCAATGCCACAGCAGATGGCGCAGCGCCGGCGAGGCCGGCGCGATCGGGCACTGGCGCGAGCGTAGGGGTGATCGGTGAACGATGGCGCGCGGGGTGGAAGCACCGACTGATGTCTCCGACCGGACGATCGCCACCTGGGATGCCGGTCGGTGCCGCCTGGGACGTCTGCCGGCGTCCTGAGGCTGCCACCGCCTCGCACCGCAAACTCGGCGCCTCGGTGGCTTGCTCGTAGGTCATGGCCCGTTGCACGTCACTTGATGCGAGGTCCGGTTGGAAGAGCGGGGAGATACGGGGTCGTCACGAGGCGCTCGTGACCTCAGAGCTGTTTGAGCCTGTCCAACACGTGATGGATGCCCTCAGCGGCGTCGGGAGGCGACAGCACCACCACCACCACCACTACCTGAAGGGATCGCTGTGGTGCGGAGAGTGCCGCAACCCTGGCGGCGAATCGCGCATGGTCCTCAACCGGGGCGTCGGTCGCCGTGGCGGCGAGTACTTGTACTACTTCTCGCGGCCACCAGCGGCACGTCGGCGACCGCCCGTACCTCAGGGTCGCCTCCATGGAATCGGCAGCAGTGAGCCATTACCCCGGCCGTCGACTCGCGGAAGCCTTACGATCGAGTCTGTCTTCCTAGAGAGCTTCCCCGAACGGCGGGAACGGGGGAGCGTGCTCGTGGGCTGGATCAGACCCGGATCACCGCGACGCCGGGAATGGCGTCGTAGTCACGGTCTTGGGTGACAACCGGGATCCGCTCGGCAATGGCGGTGGCAGCCACCAGCACGTCCAGGATCGGGACCGGGCGACGATGGGCGCGCAGGACGGCGGCGATGCGGGCGAACTGGCGCGCTACCTCGGCGTCCACTGGCAACGGATCCCAGGTCGACTCCACAGCCGAGAGTGTCGCGACCCTGGCCGGTCGATCATCGTCGTTCGCCATCAGCACACCGAGGGTCAATTCGGCCAACGTCACCACAGAGACCTCGGTTTCGGTCACCCCGGCCATCTCGCCAAGGGGTCGCCCGGACTCCGTGGCGACGAAGAACGAGGTGTCGAGCAGGGCCCTCATAGATCTTCGGTCGTATCGGACAGTAGGCTCCGCACCTCCCTCAGAAGGCCACGGTCGGCTGCATGCCGGGACGCTACGGCAAGGGCCTCAGTTGCCGGCACCGTCCGACGGCGGCGCAACGGCACGATCTCGGCGACCGGGCGCCGGTCAACCGTGACCGTCAACCTCTCGCCGCCTTCGACTCGACGGAGCACTTCGCTGACCGTGTTCCGCAGCTCACGAACGGAAATGGAGTTGGCCACGTCCCTGACCGTAGCACATGTAGCCACATATGGGTTGGTCGAGCTGCGGTGTCGCTGTTGGAACTCGGGCGAGGTGCTGGCGACCGAGCCGGCGGGCGGTGCGCTGGTAGCGCTCTTGGTAGACGGGATGGTGCACCCCGTGGGCAGCAGCCTCGATGAGCGCCCAGCGCAGATAGCGCGGGCGAGCTGCGCTCGTCGGCGCACCGCGAACGGAGATCGGCGAGAGCATCCCGGCGCGACGGGGCACTATCCTGTAGTACACGTAATACGTAGGAGGAGCTGCCGTGCGTCTCAACAGCAAAGGACAGGTAACGATCCCCGCACCGCTGCGTGAATTGCACGGGCTGCACGAGGGCGACGAACTCGACGTCGTTGATGACAAGGGCTCGTTGCGCATCATCCGGGTCGAGGGCAGCCAGAGCCACGGACAGCGGATCGTGCAGCGGATGCGCGGTCGTGCAACCACTGCGATGACCACCGATCAACTGCTACATCTGCTCCGTGACGAGTGAGTCTCTGGTAGCCGCGACGTCGGTGACGTTGGTCGATTCGAGTGTGCTGCTCGACGTGTTGACCGAGGACCCCATGTGGAGTCAGTGGTCACAAGAGGCGCTCGCTCGAGCCGGTGACGAGGGACGGTTGGTCATCAACCCCATCATCTATGCCGAGATCTCGACCGGCTTCGACAAGATCGAGGATCTCGACGACGCGGTGCCGGCTGGCGACTTCGTACGCGAGCCGCTGCCCTATGAGGCCGGGTTCCTGGCCAGCAAGGCATTCCTCGCCTATCGCAAAAGAGGCGGCCAGCGCCGTTCGCCGCTTCCAGACTTCTACATCGGTGCCCACGCGACGGTGCGCGCATATCGACTGCTCACTCGCGACGTCCCTCGGTTTCGAACCTCCTTTCCGTCGCTAGAACTCCTCGCCCCCACCAACTGAGTGTGGCACCGACGTCCCGTCGGAGCCACGGTGGTCGAGTACTGCGAATCCGCCAGTTCGAATCCCAGCAACTGTCCGCCATTCATGTTGGCCTGACCACCGTCGACCCGACGCGAACATCGAGTGGAGCTGAGGGGATTCGAACCCCTGGCCTCCTGCTTGCAAAGCAGGCGCTCTAACCAACTGAGCTACAGCCCCCGGGCCTGGCTCTCCCGTATGGGACGGGGACGCTCCGATAAGCCTACTTGGCCGCGCAGGATGCCTTGCTGGCCGCGGACGCCCGCCCCCGAGCGCCCACGGCCCCTGGAGCTCTCGCTCGGGCGTCGCAGGCGACGGGGCCGGGAACGAGGCGACCCTCCGCTAACACGCCGGACGAGGCGCCGCCGCCGGGTGAGGTGGTCCGATGCCGGCTCGACGCAGCCTCGCTAGCGCACGCGGGCGACGCGGCGCCCCTCGGCGCCATCTGTGGCCGCCACGAGGCCGGCGCAGGCGAACGCCCCGCACCGGGCAATCGAGCGTCGGCATCCGCACCGACACCGGCGTTGCCGCCGTCGGCCAGCAATGCGGGACTCCCGCACGCGGCCCTCGGCCTCGCCGGCTGCCCGTGCCCTGATGGAGGACACCGCACCACCGACCGGCCCGGGCGACGGCAACGGGCACCGATCAGCCGAACCCAGGGAGGTGCCCGCATCACGGGCGACTCGGTGACCTCAGTGTGTCCCGACAGCGGCTCGGAGCGACTGGCGGAGCGACTTCGTGGTTGCGAGCACCGCCGACGGCTCATAGCCGCAGTGGGCCATGCAGTTGTCGCAACGGGGGTCGCGGCCACGACCGTACTTGGACCAGTCGGTCGTTTCGACGAGCTCCTTGTACGTGGCCGCGTAGCCATCGCTCATGAGGTAGCAGGGCCGCTGCCAGCCGAAGATCGAGTAGCTGGGGATGCCCCACGGGGTGCACTGGTAGTCGACCTTCCCTTCGAGGAAGTCAAGGAACAGCGGCGTGTGGTTGAGCCGCCACTTCTTCCGCCGCCCCTCCGCGAACGCAGTGGCGAACAGCTCCCGTGTCTGGCGCACACCGAGGAAATGGTCCTGGTCCGGTGCCTTCTCATAGGCGTAGGCCGGAGAGATCATCATGGCGTCGACCTTCAACTCGTCGTTCAGGAAGTCGAGCACGTCCTGGATCGTCTTTGGCGAGTCGGTGGTGAAGAACGTCGAGTTGGTCGTGACCCGGAAGCCCTTCTGCTTCGCGAGGCGGATCGCCTCGACGGCCGTGTCGAACACGCCCGGCCGGTCGACGGCCTCGTCGTGCCGCTCCTTTAGCCCGTCGAGGTGCACCACCCACGAGAAGTACGGAGAAGGGGAGAAGCGATCGATCCTCCGCTTCAGCAGGATCGCGTTCGTGCAGAGGTAGACGAACCGCTTCCGCTTGATGAGCTCCGTCACGATCTGCTCGATCTGGGGATGGAGCAGAGGCTCGCCGCCGGCGATCGAGACCATCGGCGCGCCGGACTCTTCGATGGCGCCGACCGCCTCGTCGACGGTGAGCCGCTTTCGCAGGACCTCAGTCGGGTACTGGATCTTCCCGCAGCCTGGGCAGGCGAGATTGCAGGCGAAGAGCGGCTCCAGCTCGACAATGAGGGGGAACTTCTCCTTCCTCGCGAGGCGCTGGCGAACGAGGTAGCTCGCAACTTTCAAGTTCTGGCGAAGGGGGATGGGCATCGTCGTCCTTCTCTTTCACAGTCGGGTCAGGCGGTCATGAACGATCCGGCAGGCGCGCCCGCTTCGACGGCAAGCGCGCGCGCGAGGGTGGCCGCGATCGCGGCGAGCCGGCGGAGAGCGGTCACGCCTCCGGACAGCGTCCACGGGCCGAAGAGAGGACGGCCGGGATGATCGACGATCACCCGAACGACCGCGAAGCGCGGGCAGCTCTCAGCGAGTGGCCCCAGCCAGGCGGATTCCATGTCGCAGGCGAGCACGCCCGTCGCGGCAACCTCGGGGTCGTCGGCGAGCCGTGATGCGGGGGCGAGCGCACGAGTGGAGGCGACCGGGCCGCAGCGGGCCCGGCCACCGGCAACTGGTGCCAGCTCGGCCCGCAGCCGGTCGCTCAGCGCACCGTCGAGGACCCTCGGCGGCCGGGCTGTCCCGAGGGCCGTGAGCTCCGTGGCGATCACGACGTCCCCCGCCCGGTCCTCGCGGGCGAGGCCAGCTGCGAGGCCGACGACGGCGACCGCCGTGACCGGCTCCACCGAGAGCTCACGGGCGAGCCGAGCGCAGGTGGTCCCGGCGTGAGCAGGCCCCATCCCGATCCGCTCGACCCGTGCCCGTCCAGTGACACCGAGACGGGCGGCGGCGGCTTCAATCCGAAGTGGCGCGAGCAGGAGCGGGCCTCTGGCTGCAGAGGGGAGGGCGCGGAAGCTGTCGCTCATGCACCCCTCCCCTCGGCTCTGAGCAGCGATGAGTCCTGCTCGTTCGCCTCGAGCGCTCGCAAGTATCGGCCGAGCGCGCTCACGGGAAACACCAGGCGGTACAGGTGGTAGTTGATGTAGAAGTCGCCGGGGAAGCCTGTCCCGGTGTACCAGGGCTCGTCCCAGGTGCCGTCGGCCCGCTGCGCCTCGCTCAGCCAGCCGGCCGCCCGCCCGGCGCAGCGCCCCGCCGCTTCGCCGGCGGCCACCAGCGCGAGCAGGGCCCACGCCGTCTGAGAGGCGGTCGAGGCGCCGCGGCCGCGCCAGTACCTCTCGACGTAGGAACGAAGGTCCTCGCCAAAGCCTCCATCCGGATTCTGATGCGACTCGAGCCACGCGACGGCGCGACGGATCCGAGGATCGGAGGCGGGAACTCCCGCCTCGATCAGCGCGGGGACTGCGGCTCCGGTCCCGTAGATGTAGTTCGCTCCCCAACGGCCGAACCACGAGCCGTCGGGCTCCTGGGCGGCGTCCAGCCAGCGGACCCCGCCCGCCACGAGCGCTCGGGTCGCGTCGCGTGCGGGGCCGTCGAGCGCGCCCGGCGTGGCGAGCTCGCGGGCCAGCATCTCGACCACATGCGCCGTCACGTCTGCGCTCGGAGGGTCGATGACGGCTCCGAAGTCGCAAAAGGGCAGGCGGGTGCAGAGCTCCTCGGTGTTGTCGGCATCGAAGGCGCCCCAACCGCCGTCCGAGGAGACCATTCCCTCGACCCATCGGCGACCCCGCTGCAAGGCGGCGGAGGCGGCCTGTCCGAGCGCGTCCACGGGCTGGCCGCCAAGACCGACTCGGCGCATGGCGAGCACCACCTCGGCCGTGTCGTCCACGTCGGGATAGTTGTCGTTCGCGAACTCGAACGCCCAGCCGCCCGGTGCGAGGTGCGGTCGGCGCACGGCCCAGTCCCCGCGCCGGGTGATCTCCTCGCCCACGATCCACGCGAGGGCACGGGCGACGGGCTCGTCGGCGAGGCTGCTCCCCGAGTCGCCGAGGGCGACGAGGGCGAGCGCGGTGTCCCAGACCGGCGACTGGCACGCCTCGAAACGGCGGAGGCCGTCCTCTCGGATCGTGAAACCCTCAAGCCCCGCGATGGCACGCTCCAGCACCGGATGGTCCAGTGAGTACCCCTGAAGGTGCAACGCAAGGATGGAGTAGACCCACGGCGGTTGGATGCCGCCCCACCCCCCGTCGGCCTCCTGCCGGGCGATGATCCACCGCTCCGAGGCGGCGAGCGCCGCCTCGCGGACCGTCGCCCGCACGAGCCGCCTTCTCGCAAGCGCCTCGTAGCTGTGAAGAACCCGGTCGAGGAGCTGGAAGGCGCCCTCGACGCTCCGCCATGGCGCAGGTGGGAGCCGCGGCAGGCCCGAGCGGAGCTCGTCGATCCCGAACGGGAGAGGACGGGCCGGCCGGTGCGCGGCGACGACCGTGAGGGCGACGATCGTCTGGCGGGCCCAGCAGGCGAAGTCGTAGATGTTGAGCGGCACCCGTGGCGGGAGGAAGATCACCTCCGGCGGGAGCGCCGGCAGGTCATCCCAGGACCACAACCCGAACAGCGCCATCCACAGCCGGGTGAAGACGCGTGACCGCTCGACGCCTCCCGCTTCCCTCACGAACGCCGCTGCCTTCAGCATGTGGGGCTCGCCGGGGTCGTCGCCCGCGAGCTTCAGCGCCACGTACGCCTCGAGGGTGGTCGAGAGGTCGGCCGGACCTTCGTAGAACGTCGCCCAGCTCCCGTCCGAGCGCTGCTGGGAGCGAATCCAGGCCGCGGTCTCCTCGGTCTGCTCCGACGTGCGGATGCCGAGGAACTCGCGCATGAGGAGGACCTCGGCGTCCATCGTGACGTTCGTCTCGAGCTCGCCCTTCCACCAACCCTGCGGGGACTGGAGCTCGAGCAGGTGCCGGCGGGCGCGCTCCAGCGTCCCGGCCACCCGGGAGCGGTGCTCCTCCAGGCCGCCTGGCGAGAGCGAGCGCGCTGGCACCCTCAGAACTCCCTCGCGACGACGAAACGGGCGATGTCGGCGAGCTCGTCTCGCGCCCGAGCTTCGAGGTCGCAGCGGTCGAGGGCGGCCAGAGCACCGGCGAGGCGGCCGCGCGCCTCGTCGGCCGCGATCTCCCGCCCACCGCAGGCTTCGACGAGCCTCGCCGCTCGGGCGACGTCCTCGTCGGTGAGCGTGTCGAGCTCGAGGAGCGTGGCGAGCTCCGATGCCGCCGTGTCGCCGGCCGCCAGCGCGGCGGCGATCGGCAGGGTCTTCTTGTGCTGGCGGAGGTCGTTGCCGATCGGCTTGCCGGTCTGGGAGGGATCGCCCCAGATCCCGAGGAGGTCGTCGACGGCCTGGAAGGCAAGGCCGAGCTCCACTCCGAAGTCGCGCAGTGCCTCGATCGTGGCCAGCTCTGCGCCGGCCAGGATGGCCCCGAGCGAGGAGGCGCAACCGAGGAGAGCGCCGGTCTTTCCCGCCTCCATCGAGAGGCACCGGGCGACGTCCACGCCGGGAAGCGACTCGAAGGCCATGTCGAGCGCCTGCCCGGCGATCATGTCGGCAGTCGCCTCCGCGAGGCAGCGGGCGGCCGCAGCGCCGGCGCCCGTCGGGGCCCCCGCGGCTCCGGTGCGCGAACCATCCCTTGCCCCCGTCTCGAGGAGAACCTGCTGGGCGAGGGCGAGGAGGGCGTCCCCAGCGATGATCGCCCTGCCGACCCCCCAGATCGCCCACACCGTCGGCCGGTGCCGTCGCTCCCGGTCGTGGTCGATGACGTCGTCGTGGATCAGCGAGAAGTTGTGCACGAGCTCGACGGCGACGGCACCGGGCACACCGACCTCGGCCGTGCTGCCGGCCGCCTCGGCCGAAAGGACGACGAGGGCCGGGCGCACACCCTTGCCGGTGGGCGTGCTCCCGGCCCGGCTCCCGTCGGCATCCACAAGGCCGAAGTGGTACTCGGCGAGGGGGCGCACCTCGGGCGAGAGGCGTGCGAGCGCCTTCTCCACCGCGGGAGCAGAGAGGTCGCGGGCTCGGGCGAGCACCTCGGGCACGGAGCGGATCGGGATCACGCGATCACCTCCTTCGGGCGATGCGAGCGCGAGAGGCCGCAGCCGGGCTCCGCCATGACGTGGCGCGCCGCCGCCAGCCCGCTGCGCACCGCCCCCTCCATCGTGGCGGGCCAGCCCGTATCGGTCCACGCCCCGGCGAGGGCGAGGTTCCCGATCGCGGTGGCCGGACCGAGCCGCAGCGATCGAGTGCCCGGAAGACCGCGGAAGGTCGCCTCGTGCTCCCTCGTCACGACGGCGTCTACGACCTCGGCCTGGCGCACGGCGGGGAAGAGCGCCGCGAGGGCGCGGCGCTGCTCGGAGATCAGGTTCTTGGGCCTCACCCCGATCTCCGCGTCCGCTCCTGAGAGCGACACTGCGAGGACCTGGAACCCGGACGAGGGCGGGACACCGGCTGCTGCGGTCCGGTCGAACACGAACTGGGCAGGTGAGTCGATGGCCGCCGCGAGCTCGTGGTCCATCACCCGGCGGTCGAACACGAGATGGACGTTCACGATCGGCGACGCTCCGAGCAGCGAGAGGGGAGGAGCGGGTCGGTCGCCGAACGCGCCCTGGGGCAGCAGCGCCGCCGCCTGGCCGTGCGGCACCGCGAGCACGACCGCCTCCGCCTCGAGCACCTCCCCACCGGCGACGACGCCTCTCACCGCCCGCTCCCCGCTCATCACGATCTCGGTCACCTTGGCCCCGCAGCGGACCTCGGCCCCGAGCTGCTCGAGCACGCGGCGGGCAGGCTCGACGTGCAGCTGAGCAAGCGGGACGTTCGACCACCCGATGTCCGCCGCCCGGGCGTCGGTCAGCAGTCCCGTCTGGAACACCTTCGCCGCGAGCGCCAGCGACACCTCGTTGGCCGGGAGGTTCGTCGTGGGGAGGGTGATGAGGTCCCAGAGGGCCGAGACCGCGCGGGAGCTCTGGCCGTGACGTCGGAGCCACTCCCCGAAGGTCTGGGTGTCGAGGCGGGGGTCGTCGAGCCCGATCGCGCGCAGGCCGACAGCCGCCGGGAACAGGCGGAGGCGATCGAGGAGGGACAGATGACCGTAGGTGAGGAGGCTGCGGGCGAGGTGGAGCGGAGCCGGCAGGTCAGCGCGGCGGATCCAGGCCGTCCTCGGGTCGCAGCCTGCTGCCGAGCCCGGTGCGGGTCGCACCACCGGGATGGCGAGCGATCCCCGGATGGGCGCCAACTCGGCCGTGCCGAGGCGGTCGAGGAAGGCCCGATACTGGTCGCAACACCGCAGGTGAACGTGCTGGCCGTTGTCGAAGCTGAGCCCCTTGCGCTCGAACGACCACGTGGCGCCCCCGAGCCGGGGACGGCCCTCGACCAGGGTCACGGCGGCACCCGCGTCCCCACAGGCGACGGCGCAGCTGAGGCCGGAGAGCCCACCCCCGACGACGATGACACGTGGACGGGTCGCGCTCACACGCCTGCTCCTGCAAGGCTGCGGGCGGCGACCCACGCCTTCTCCCAGGCGGGAAGCGACACCCGCCGCACGAGCACCGCAGCCGGATCGGCCTCGATCCGAGCCAGCAGGCGGCGGTAGATGCCGGCCATGGCCGACACGCAGGCCCGGCTGCGATGGTCGAGGAGGCCGAGGAGTTGGAGACCCTCGTCGTAGAGCGCCTTTGCCCTGGCGGCCTCGAAGCGGATGAGGGCCGACATCGCCTCGGGCGACCCGGTCCCGTCCGGAGCGCACCCGAAGCGGTCGAGGTCCTCGCGGGGCAGGTAGACGCGGCCCATCGCCGTGCGGTCTTCGAGCACGTCCCGAAGGATGTTCGTGACCTGGAGGGCGATGCCGAGAGCGTCGGCGAGAGCCTCGCCCCGCTCCCGGTCGGTGGTGCCGAAGACGCCGAGCGAGAGGCGGCCGATCGAGCCCGCCACGCACCGGCAGTAGACAACGAGGTCGTCGAAGGTGGCGTAGACGGTCTGGCGGCAGTCCATCTCGCATCCGTCGATGAGCTCGCCGAAGGCGGCGAGTGGGATCGGGTGGCGCCGGGCTGCGTCGGCGAGAGCGACGAGCACAGGGTCGTCGGCGGGTGCGGGACGGCCCTCCTCGATCGCCTGCACCGACTCGCGGATGGCGGCGAGGGCGCCCAGCCGCTCAGGAACCGGGGCGTCGCCGTCGCCGACGTCGTCGACCCGGCGCGCAAGGGCATAGAGGGCCGCCATCGCGCGGCGGCGCTCGGGGTCGAGAAGCCGGATGCCGTACGCGAAGTTCTTCGCCTCGTGGCGGGTGATCTCCTCGCAGCGATGGTAGGCGGTGGCGAGGTCCATCTACCGTTTCGCTCCTCTCCGCTCGCGGCTGCGTCCGAGCCTCCCGGCAACGCCCTGGCGGCCGAGGACGGCAAGCGCGTGGGCGGCGACAGCGCCGTGACTGGCCTTCACCGGGCCGCTCAGCACGTCGTAGCCGGACCTCTCGAGCGCGCTCAGCTGGGCATGGCCACCACCGGCGAACCCGCTCACCGCGACCACCGCCGGCCAGCTCCGGAGCGCCCCGACGAGCACCTCGCCGCCGGCCAGCATCGACCGGGCACGCGAGCACTCGAACGCGACGAGGCGGCGCAGCGCTGCCGTGGCCCGTCCCGCACCGTCGCGCCAGGTGGCTGGTGCCTCGGGATCGACCGAGAACCGGGCGCAGTCCTCGACCGGCAGGTAGACCCGCCCGGCAGCGGCGTCCTCGGCGAGGTCCTGGAGGTGCTCGATGATCTGCAGGCTCGAGCAGACAAGGTGGGACCATCCCGACAGCTCGGCATCACGGTCCGGATCTCGGCCGAGCTCGCCGAACACGTGCAGCACGAGCTGGCCGACCGGGTCAGCAGACAGAGTGCAGTAGCCAAGGAGGTCGTTGAAGCTGTTGTAACGGCTGACCCGCTGGTCCGTCCGGTTCGCCTCGATGAGGTCGGCGAACGGTTGCCGGGGCAGCTCGCACCGCTCGATCGTCATCGACAGGCGCCGGAAGACCGGAACGGTGGCAGTGCCCTCGAACGCCCGGTCCAGCTCCTGCTCAGCGGCCGCGAGGGCCTCCAGCCGAGCGGCGCCGTCCCCGTCGAGCTCGTCGCCGAGATCGTCGACGAGCCGAGCGAAGGCGTAGACGGCGAGCAGGTCCTCCCGGTGGCGCCGGCGCAGCAGCCGCAGCGCGACGGGGAAGTTCTCGTCCGCCGCCTTCGCGCGCAGTGCCGACTCGCCCGCAGACGGGTGGGCCAGCGCCGTCACCGCCGCCTCCAGACATGCGACGCGACCGCCAGCGCCGCAGCTGACGGGAGGGCGATCTGCGATCCACCCGCCTCGAGCTCCCCGTCCTCCCCGAGCCCGTCACGAGGGCCGGCCCCGGCAAGGCCGTGGCGCCGGGCGGCCTCGAGCACCGAGGCGGCGATGCCGGGGCCGTCGAGGCCGAGGGAGGAAAGAAGGTCGTCCGGGCGGCC
>DATGKK010000032.1:0-15015 GCA_035294725.1 Acidimicrobiales bacterium
GTCCGAGCGCTTCGAGCAACTCCTCCAGGCCGCGTCGCTCCCACGTATTCGCCTCCACGACACTCGCCACACCGCGGCGACGCTCATGCTGGCGGCCGGCGTCAACCCGAAAGTGGTGCAGGAGATGCTCGGCCACTCGCACGTGAGCATCACGCTCGGGATCTACGGGCACGTGACACCGAGCATGGGGAGGGAGGCCGGGGCGGCGCTGTCAGCGAGTCTTCTCGGGTAGCGCCAGCCACCTTTCAAGGTTGTCCCGGTCCAGCTGCTGCCACGCCGCCAGCAATGGCCGAAAGTCCTGCCCTATGGCTCTGCACTCGGCGTGTCCAAAGGCGGTCAGGCAGTCAGAGAGGACCCCGCGAGCAACGCGGCAGATCGCAATAGGGCTCGACAGGTCCGCGAGCTCTGCCGACGCCGTGATAGCTGGCACATCGTTCGTTGTATCGAGACCCGGTCCAAGGGTTCCCCAGGGCTCTCGAATCCGTGCGGGACGAAGCGCACAAGGCTCCGGATCGCCGCCAAGTCCTGGGCAGGTCAGCCGTAACTCAATGGTGCATCCCCCTGAGCACCCCGCCCGAGATGAGGCGTACTGAGCTGCTAGATCCATACCGGCCAGCAGTCGGGCTGCTAGCACGGTCTCGAAAAAGGTCGGTGGCCCCGCAGCGGTTGCTGGGTCGGACGGGTCCACTGGCGCGGTCGCCAGGTAGGCGAGCGATGCGGACCCGTCCGTGTGTAGGGCGACGCTGTCGCTCTTCCAGAATGAAGGCCGAAGGTCCGCTGTCAGTTCGACACGTCGAAACCGCGTCCGGGAGGCGAGGGGTAGCGGGGTGACCGGCGGTGCTGGACCGCGATGCTGCGCCTCGTAGACCCATTTCTCCAGTTCAGCCACGCTTTTCGTGCTGAGTTCGAAGCTGCCCGGAATCTCAGGTACGACAGTCACCTGTACCCATCCGCGGGAGCCGCGGTCAAGCTGCCGGTCCATCAGTTCCGACACATTCTGCAAACGTCCAGCATGCACCTGCGCGCGCGTCAGCCGGTCCCGATATGCCGCGGCTATCTCATGCTCTCCCAGCCAAACGGTGTGTGCCTGCTGCCGTCGCGGGAAGCCCCAGCTTGGCTTGCTTCCGCCACTCCGGGTCTGAACGAGGAAGGGAGCCGCAGCATTCGCTGCTACCACAATCAAGTAGAAGCCGCGATCCCCTCCCCCGTCCTCTGCAACCTCAAGCACCTCATACTCCGGAAACGGTCGGACCCGCGCGGCGATGGTCTGTCGCATCGACTCCTTGGTCTCGCGGGACAGCTCCACCCCCGGTGCCTCCACGGCGATGTCTTCCTTCTCCCCGATCCCAAGCACGATCACGCCGCCGACCGAGTTCGCCATCGCGGCGACATCCTTGGCGAGCTCCTCGTCACCCGCGGGAGTTCGGCTGTAGAGCTCGCGCTTGAAGTCGATGTCCCAGCTCTCAGAGACCCGAGCAGCGAGTAGGCGCTTCAGCGCTGACGGAGGCAGGGCTTCGGTGAGTGGGCCGTCGAGGATCGCCTCGATGCGCGGCAGCCGAATGGTCACGACAGCTACCCCCCTGGGTCAGTGGTGACAAATGGGTGACAAGCGCCTCTGTCAGCGGTTGTCACCAGCCCCGCCTAAGGCTCTGACCAGGACTTTCTGGTGGAGGCGAAGGGACTCGAACCCTCGAACCTCTTGACTGCCAGTCAAGCGCTCTACCAACTGAGCTACGCCCCCAGAAGGCTCCGAACAGGCTAGCAGCCACCCGTCCCGCCCCTGCTGGCGGTCCAAGCCGAGGCAACCCGTCGCCCATCCGGGCAAGACGGCGAACTGCTGGCCGTTTCCTCCGTGGGCCGGATAGCGCCGCCAACCCTCGAACCGCCTGGGCCGGGGGGCCGACCCCCTCTGCCATCCCGAGACGAGCTGTCCGGTTGCTGCTCCGCCCACGCCAGGGCCGCCGCAGCTCCGGCTGTAGATTCGGCCCATGTCCGACGCATACGACGTCCAGGAGGTCGAGGCGCGCTGGCAGCGCCGCTGGGAGGACGAGGGCACCTACCGGATCACCCTCGACGACCCCCGGCCAGCGTCGTACGTGCTGTGCATGTACCCCTACCCGAGTGGCCCCGCCCACCAGGGCCATGTGCGCAACTACACGCTCGGAGACGTGCTCGTCCGCTACTACACGATGCGAGGGCACGCCGTGCTCACCCCCTTCGGCTTCGACTCGTTCGGGCTCCCGGCAGAGAACGCCGCCATCAAAGGTGGCGAGCATCCCCGGGTCTACACCGAGGCCCGCATCGCCGAGCTGAAGGCCTCCGTGCAGCGCCTCGGCGCCGTCTACGACTGGGGGCGGGAGCTGCGCAGCCACGACCCCGACTACATGAAGTGGAACCAGGTCATCTTCCTCCGGCTCCTCGAGGCCGGGCTCGCCTACCGCGCGAAGGCTCCGGTCAACTGGTGCCCGGGCTGCCAGACGGTCCTCGCCAACGAGCAGGTCCTGCCCGACGGGACCTGCGAACGCTCAGGCGACCTGGTCGAGCGCCGGAACCTCGAGCAGTGGTTCTTCAAGATCACCCAGTACGCGGACGAGCTCCTCGACGCCCTCGACGGGCTCGACTGGCCCGAGCGGGTGAAGACGATGCAGCGCAACTGGATCGGCCGCTCCGAGGGCGCCCAGTTCAAGATGGAGATCGCGGAGCACCCCGGCCTTGCGGTCGAGGTGTTCACGACCCGCCCGGACACCGGCTTCGGGATGACCTATGCGGTGCTCGCGCCCGAGCACGAGCTGGTCGACCTCGTCACGACGGCCGAGCAGCGCCCTGCCGTCGACGCCGTCGTCGAGAGGGCGAGGCATTCGAGCGACATCGAGCGCATGTCCTCGGAGGGGACCCTCGAGAAGCGGGGCGCCTTCACCGGGTCTCACTGCATCAACCCGTTCACGGGTAGGCCGGTCCCCCTCTACGTGGCGGACTACGTGCTGGCGAGCTACGGCACGGGCGCCATCATGGCCGTGCCGGCCGAGGACCAGCGCGACTACGACTTCGCCAGGGCCTACGGCCTGCCGATCGTCCGCACGGTGCAACCTCCCGAGGGTGCCCCGCAGGATGCCGCCTACTCCGGCGACGGCCCCCACGTGAACTCGGAGTGGCTCGACGGGCTCGGCAACGACGCGGCCAAGGCGAAGGCGATCGACTTCCTCGAGTCCGAGGGCATCGGCCACCGCACGGTCAACTACCGCCTGCGGGACTGGCTCATCAGCCGCCAGCGCTACTGGGGCTGCCCGATACCGGTCGTCCACTGCCCGCACGACGGCATCGTCCCAGTCCCCGAGGAGGAGCTTCCGATCCTGCTCCCAGAGGACGTGGAGTTCAAGCCAACCGGGGAGTCGCCCCTCAAGTCACACGAGGCGTTCCTCCACGTGACCTGCCCGAGATGTGGTCGTCCGGCAGCCCGGGAGACCGACACGATGGACACGTTCGTCGACTCGTCGTGGTACTTCCTGCGCTTTGCCAACCCTCATGACCAGTCTGAGCCGATCGACATCGCGGCGGCCCGCAAGTACCTGCCCGTCGATCGCTACATCGGCGGCATCACCCACGCCATCTTGCACCTGCTCTACGCCCGCTTCTACACCCGCGCGCTCGGCGACCTCGGCCTCGGCCCGAAGGAGCTGCGCGAGCCCTTCGCCCAGCTGTTCTGCCAGGGCATGATCCGCCTCGGCGGGAGCGCCATGTCAAAGTCGCGCGGCAATGTCGTCCCCCCGGGCGAGTACTTCGAGCGGGTCGGCGCCGACGCTTTGCGCCTCGCCCACCTGTTCGTCGGGCCTCCCGTCGAGGACTACGACTGGAGCGACCAAACCGACGAGGTCATCGAAGGCTGCGCCCGCTACCTGTCACGGGTGTGGAGGCTCGCGATCGGCGAGGTCGGGCCGCAGCCCGGCGCCAGCGCCGGTGGGCCTGACGAGCTGCGCCGCTCGGTCCATGCCGCGGTCGCCAAGGTCTCGGCCGACATTGAGCGCTACGGCTTCAACACCGCAGTTGCCGCGGTCATGGAGCTCACGAACGCCGTCTACCGCCATGCGCACGCCGGCACCGACGCCGAGGCGGTCGACGAGGCGATCCGGGTCCTTCTCGAGCTGCTCGCACCCCTGGCGCCTCATCTGGCCGCCGAGGCCTACGAGCGCCGCTACGGCGAGCACGTCCACACCCGCCCCTGGCCCGTGGCCGACCCGGCCTACCTCGCAGCCGAGACCGTGACGATGGTCGTGCAGGTGAACGGGAAAGTCCGGGACCGAGTGGAGGTCGCGGCGGGGATCGGCGAGGAGGAGGCCACGGCAGCCGCGCTCGGCTCCGAGAAGGTCCGCCAGGTCCTCGCCGGCGCCGAGCCCCGGCGGATCGTGGTGAAGCCCCCCACGCTCGTCAACATCGTCGCCTGAGCTGCGAGCTAGCTCCGGAAGCCCTCCAGCACGCGCTCCCAGCCGCCGAAGCCGTAGGGCGCGTAGAACGAGAAGCGGTCGATCATGTCGCCGAACCGCTCCCGCACGGTCGCCGCCACCTGGTCGGGCGGGGCCACGACGGCGAAGGCGTCGAGGACCTCGTCGTCGACGAGCTCGGCCATCTTCTGCCACTCGCCCTGCCGAGAGAGCGGGTGGAGCTGGCTCTGGAGGTCGCCCCAGCCGTGCGCCTCGAGAACCGGGCGGTAGGCGGGCGTCGAGCCGTAGAACGCGATCTGGGCCTTCACCGCCGCCTTGGCCCGGGCGACCTCCTCCTCGGTCTCGCCCGTCACGACGAAGCCCGGGTAGGAGACCTGGAAGGCCGACCGGTCCCGCCCGGCCCTTCGAAGACCCTTGTCGATCGCCGGCATCGTGACTTCGCGCATGTAGCGCTCGGTCGTGAACCCGTGGATGAGGATGCCGTCGGCCACCTCGCCTGCGACCTGGGTCATGAGCTCCCCGACCGCCGCCAGGAAGACCTTCGGCTTGCCGTAGGGGTTCGGGCCGGGGTTGAAGAACGGCGTCATGAGGTTGAAGGTGTAGAAGTCGCCCCTGAAGTCGAGCGGCCCCCCGCTCTGCCAGCAGTCCCAGATCGCGTGCAGCGCCTGTATGTACTCCTTCATCCGGGGAGCCGGATGCGACCACGGCATCGAGTAGCGGCGCTCGATGTGGGGTTTGATCTGCGAGCCGAGGCCGAGCAGGAGGCGGCCCTTCGTGAGGAGCTGCACGTCGTTCGCCATCGTGGCCGTGATCATGGGGCTCCGACCGAAGGCGACGACGATCCCCGTCCCGAGCTCGAGCCGCTCCGTGGCCCCTGCGGCGAGGGCGAGCGTGAGGAGCGGATCGTGGCCGGTCTCGGCTGCCCATGCTCCGTCATAGCCCTGCTGCTCGACACGGCGAGCCTGGTCGTCGATGCCGCCTGGGTCGAAGCCGATGCCTCCGTCGATGAGCATGGGGAGAACCTAGTGCGGCTCGCCGGGCTCCGTCCCCCCCTCGCCGCGCAGGTACCGTTCCAGCTCGGCCGCGAGCTCGTCGCCAGACGGGACGTCCTGCTCGGTCATGCCGGGCAGCCCCTCGAGGACGTCCACGTTCGTCTCCAGCTGGCGGACCATGGCGGCGTGCTCGGGGCTCTGGTTGATGAGCTCGTCCACCTTCTTGCGCGCCGCCTCGGCCGCCTCGGCGAGCACATGGGAGTCGATGACGAGCCCGGAGACCGAGGCGATGCCGTCGAGCAGGGAGACCGCGGCGGGGGCGAAGGGCATCGCCGAGACGTAGTGGGGCACCCGGGCCCACAATCCGACCGCCGGGATCCCCGAGATGGCGAAGGCGCGCTCGAGCGCAGCCTGCACGCCGGCCGGCACCTCGATCGTCCCGTCCACGTAGCCGACGAGCCGGGCGAGCTCCGAGGTCGAGGCCGTCGCCGCGAGCCGGACGGGCCGTGTGTGCGGAGCTCCGGCGGGAAACCCGCCGAGCCCGATCAGCATCCTCGCCTGCACGGACTGGGCGATCTCGAGCACCGCCGCCGAGAAGCGGCGCCAGCGGAAGTCCGGCTCGGGCCCGCTCAACAGCAGGATGCCCGAGCCGAGGCGGTCCGTGCCCACCTGCATGACCGGGCGCTCGAAGGTGAGCGACTCGGCAACGCCGTCGACGATGCGCAGCTGCGGCCGGCGGGCCCGAAGGTCGATCAGCTCCTCGTCGTCGAAGACGGCGTACGGGCGGAACTCGATGGTCTCGACCAGAGCCGCGAGCGCCGTCCGGGCGGCGAGGCCGGCGTCGACCCATCCCTCGAGCACCGCGATCACGACGGGTCGCTCGGGCGCCGGCTCGCCCGTCAGCTCGTAGAGGTCGGCCATCAGGCGATCTCCGCCAGCGCGGAGCGTGCCGACTCGGCCAGCGCCTGCACGTGGGCGCCGCTCCCGTCGATCGACGTCGTCCGGTCGCCGCCACCCGCCCCGCCGGCGTAGCGCGCGTACACCCCCTGCAGGATGCAGGCGAGCTTCCAGTAGCCGAACGCGACGTAGTAGCCGAGCCCCGAAAGGTCCCGCCCCGTGGCGGCGGCATACCGCTGCTGCAGCTCCGAGCGCCTAAGGAAGCCGTCGGCGAGCGTCGGCGCCACGCCGAGGGCGGAGGCCGTGTCGCCGGGGTCCGACCAGTACACCATCAGCAGGCCGACGTCGGCGAGGGGATCGCCGAGCGTGCACAGCTCCCAGTCCAAGACGGCGATGACGCTGCCGTCATCGCCGAGCATCGTGTTGTCGAGCCGGTAGTCGCCGTGCACGATGGTCGACCCCTGCTGGGCGGGGACGTCGGCGGCGAGGCGCTCGTAGATCTCGTCGACGAGAACGGGGCGCTCGACGCCCTCGATCTGGGACTTGTCGAACTGACCGTGCCAACGCTCGATCTGCCGGGAGAGGTAGCCCTCGCGCCGCCCGAGATCGCCGAGACCGACGGCATCCACGTCAAGGGCGTGCAGCGCCGCCAGCACGTCGACGAGGGACTCGCTCGCCCGGCGGCGGGCAGCCGCGTCCATCTCGGTCTCGGCCGTCGCCTTGTCCCGCAGCACGTGCCCGCGGACGTACTCCATGACGTAAAAGGGGGCGCCGTTCACCGACTCGTCGTCGCAGAAGGCAAGGGTCTCGGCCACGGGCACCGGCGTCGGCCCGAGCGCGCTCACGATCCGGTGCTCCCGAGCCATGTCGTGCGCCGTCGGGAGCACGTGTCCGATCGGGGGCCGCCGCAGCGCCACCTCGCGGCCCCGGGCGTCGGTGACCCTGTAGGTCAGGTTCGAACGGCCGCCCGCGATCAGCTCGAAGCCGAGCGGCGGCGCGAGGCCGACGTGCTCGGCGAGCCATGGCGTGAGCGTGGCCTCCTCGATGCCCTCCATCTCGTGCAGGCTACCGATGCTCCGGGCCCGGCACGGTGGCGGGACGCACGGCGGCTCGGCAGCGGGCTCGTGGCGGAGGGAGGCGATCAGTCGACGACGTGGAGCGAGTGATCGGCCGCGTTGCAGGCCAGGGGACCCGCCTCGTCCGCCACGACGATGTCCTCGATCCGGGCGCCGAAGCGGCCCTTCAGGTAGATCCCCGGCTCGACCGAGAAGGCGTTGCCGGCCACGAGCGGCGAGTCGTTGCCCGAGACCATGTAGGGATCCTCGTGCTCCTCGATGCCGATGCCGTGCCCGATCCGGTGGATGAAGGCGTCGCCGTAGCCGGCCTTGGCGATGATCTCCCGCCCAACGGCGTCGACCCGCTCGCACGGCGTCCCCACCACGGCCGCCTCGAGGGCGGCCCGCTGGGCTTCCTCGAGCACCCGGTAAAGATCGAGGAACTCCGGGGCTGGCTCGACGCCGCCGGCGACGACGGTCCGCGTGATGTCAGAGCAGTAGCCAACGGTGTCGTCGAGGTAGAGGGTGCCGCCGAAGTCGCAGACGACGGGCTCGCCCGGCCCGATCCGGCGCTCGCCCGGCTCGTGATGGGGGCTCGCGGAGTTGGGCCCGCTGCCGACGATGGCGAAGTTCACCTTCGCATGACCCTCGGCAACGAGCCGCTCGCCAAGCTCTCTCGACACCTCGGCCTCGGTCCGCCCGACGAGCCCGATCTCACCTGCGAGGAGCGCGGCGGCGACCCGGTCGGCGGCGGCTCCCGCCGCCTGCAAGGCGGCGATCTCGGCAGGGTCCTTCACCGAGCGCAGCGCAGAGGTGACCCGGCTCGCCGGGACGAAGGACGCCGACGGCAGCGCCCGCCCGAGGGCGAGGAGGTGGGCCGCCCAGGTGCGATCCGAGATGGCGAGGAAGCGGCGGTCGCCCACGATCGAGGCGATGAGCCCGATCGGGTCCTCGCTCTCCTTCCAGGGGCGGAGGGCGAACAGGCGCCGGTCGTGAGCGACGCGGGGTGCTTCGAGCTCGGGCACGACGAGCGTCGCCTCGTCGTCGACCGGCACGACGAGGAGCGTGATCCGCTCGAGCGGCATCGCCTCGTAGCCCGAGAGCCAGGGCAGGTCGGCCCCGAGGGAGCAAAGGAGGGCGTCGACGCCCTGTGACCGCATCGCATCCCGCACCCGTGCCATCCGCTCACCCCGCGCCAGCACCGGGTCGAGCCGCTCCGTGGAGGTCATGACGCCGATCCTGCCACGACCGCCGTATCTCCACGGGCCCGGCCGGCGGCCGCAGCCTCGCGGGCGTGGTAGCTCGACCGGGTGAGCGGCGAGGCCTCCACGTGAGCGAAGCCCATCGCCATGCCCGCCTCGGCGAGGCTCGAGAGCTCCTCGGGCCGCCACCAGCGGACCACGGGCAGGTGCCGGGAGCTCGGCCGCAGGTACTGGCCGATGGTGACGATGTCGACGCCGACGGCGCGCAGGTCGGCGAGGGCGCCGAGCACCTCCTCCTCGGTCTCCCCCATGCCAAGGACGAGCCCGGACTTCGTGACGAGGCCGGCCTCGCTCGCCCGCGCCAGCACGGCGAGGCTGCGGTGGTAGGCGGCCGAAGGCCGGACAGCCCGCTGCAGTCGCAGGACCGTCTCGACGTTGTGGTTGAGCACATCCGGCCGGGCGTCGAAGATGGTGGCGAGCGCTCCCTCCTCCCCCTTGCAGTCCGGGATGAGGACCTCCACGGCCGTGCCGGGCGACCGGCGGCGGATCGCCTCGATCGTGCGGGCGAAGGCTGCGGCTCCGCCGTCGGGAAGGTCGTCGCGCGCCACCGCCGTCACGACGGCGTGAGCGAGGCCGAGCCGGGCGACCGCCTCGGCGACGTGCTCGGGCTCGGCGGGGTCGAGGGGGAGGGGGTGGCCCGTGTCGACGAGGCAGAAGCCGCAGGCTCTGGTGCACCGCTCCCCGTTGATCATGAACGTCGCCGTCCCGTCGGCCCAGCACTCCGAGAGGTTCGGGCAGCCCGCCTCCTCGCAGACGGTGACGAGGCCGAGCTCGCGCAGCATCGACCGCATCGCGATCGCCTGCCGTCCGATGCGGACCGGGGCCCGGAGGTACTCCGGCTTGCGCTCCCGGATCGGGACCGTGCGGCCGAGGTCGACCCCTGAGGCGGCGAGGCGGCGGCCGAGCGGCCGCAGCTCGACGGGCGCCCCGGCGCCGGCCGCAGCCCACTTCGGGACAGAGCCGGCCGGCCCAGCCGGTGCGGGGGTCGCCGGGGAGGCGCTCTGGCGCTCGACGGCCCGCGGCGGCGAGCCGGGGGCGGCGACAAGGTCGGCGGCCCTCGCCGCGACCCGCTCCACGACCTCCGCCATCGACACCTGCACCCCTTCGGCCTCTAGCGACGTGACGGGCTTGTCGGCGATGCCGCACGGCACGATGTGGCTGAACATCGCCATGTCGGGATCGACGTTGAGGGCAAAGCCGTGCATCGACCGCCCTCTCGCCACTCGCACCCCGATGGCGCAGATCTTGCGCGGGCTCGGCCCGCTCGCGTCGACCCAGACGCCCGGGTAGCCCTCGAGCCGGGAGGCCCCCGGGAGCCCGAGGTCGGCCAGCACGTCGATCACGAGCTGCTCGATGCGGTGGACGTGGGCGGGGATCGCGCCGGGCCCGAGCGGCACGTCGACGACGGGGTAGCCAACGAGCTGGCCGGGGCCGTGGTAGGTGACGTCGCCGCCCCGGTCCGTCCTCACGAGCTCCGCTCCTGAGGCTGCCGCCCCCGGCAGGACGTGCTCAGGGCGAGCCCGGACACCGAGGGTGTACACGTGCGGGTGCTCGAGGAGCAGGAGGTAGTCGCCGCCGCCCCGCCAGAGGGCGTGCTGGAGCACGGACGCCTCCTCGTAGCGCACCCGGCCGAGCCAGCGGACCCGGAGCGGTCCTCCCGGCGTCACCGCCTCCACCTCAGAGCTCGGCCGCCCAGTCGCGGGTCTCGAGCTCCCTCGCCAGGTTGTACAAGAAGGCCGAGGCGTAGGCGCCGTCGACGGCGCGGTGGTCGAAGGAGAGCCCGAGCATCCCGACCGAGTGGATGGCGATCGCCTCGGAGCCGTCCTCGGCCGTCACCACGACGGGCCGGCGCTTCACGCCGTCGGTCGAGAGGATCGCCACCTGGGGTTGGTTGATGATCGGCGCCGTGAGGAAGGTGCCGAAAGGACCGGGGTTGGTGATCGTGAACGTGCCGCCGACGATGTCGTCGGCGGAGAGCCGCCGGGTCCGAGCCCGTTCGGCGAGGTCGGCGATGGCCCGGGCAAGGCCGCGCAGCGACTGCCCGTCCGCGTTCCGCACGACCGGCACGATGAGGCCCTGGCGGTCGAGGTCGACGGCGATGCCGAGGTTGACGTCGCGGTGCACGAGAAGGGCGTCCTCCCCCACCGAGGCGTTGAGGTGCGGGAAGTCGCGCAACACGTCGACGACGGCTCTCGCCACGAAGGCGAGGTAGGTGAGGCTGATCCCCTCCTCCGCCTTGAAGCGCTCCCGGTTGGCCCGCCGCACCCGCTCGATGGCCTCGTAGTCGGCCTCGACGGCGACAAGGGTGTGAGCCGAGGTCGCCTTCGAGCGAACCATGTGCTCGGCAGTGAGGCGCCGGATGTTCGTGAAGGGCACAACCTCGTCACGCTCGCCGGCTGCCGCCGGCGGGAACGCCGAGGCTGCTCTCGGCGCCGGCCCGGGAGCAAAGGCCGGAGCGGGCCGCAGGCCTCCCGCCGGCGCGGGCTCCACAGGCGCGCTCGCCGGAGCTGGGGACGGGCCCGCCGCGGCACGCGAGTCGATGTAGGCGAGGACGTCGCTCCTCGTGATGCGACCACCGGCGCCGGTGCCGGTGATCTCGCGCGCGTCGATGCCGTTGTCGGCGAGCAGCTTGCGCACCACCGGAGAGAGCAGGCTCGATGTGCCGCCGTTGGCCTCGGGTCCCCGGTCCCCGGGCGAGGACGCTGCCCGCGTCGGCGCGCTCGCCGGGTCGGGCGACGAGGGGGGTGGAGCGGGACTCGGTGCCGGAGCAGGAGGTGGCGGGGGAGGTGGCGGGGCCTCGGCCGGAGGCGGAGCCGGCTCCGGCTCGCGCGCAGCCGGTGGGGCAGGAGCCGGGGCGGTGCCGGCATCCGAGCCGGCGCCCACCACGGCGAGCCTCGTGCCGACGTCGACCGTCTCGCCCTCCTGGACGAGGATCTCGGAGAGCACGCCCTCCGCCGGCGAGGGCACCTCGGAGTCGACCTTGTCGGTCGACACCTCGAACAGCGGCTCGTCGTGCGCCACGTGGTCGCCGACCTTTTTCAGCCAGCGGATGATCGTGCCCTCGGTGACGGTCTCGCCGAGCTGCGGCATCGTGATGTCAGCCAACGTGCAAACCCCTTCCGGTGAGTGCGATGACGGTCTCGCCGAACGCCTCGGAGAGCGTCGGGTGGGGCTGGACGAACGGGGCGATCTCGTCCGGCGTCGCCTCCCAGTTCACCGAGAGGTACGCCTGGCCGAGCTGCTCGGTCACCCAGGGGCCGACCATGTGGACCCCGAGCAGCCGGCCCGCCCTGCCATCGGCTCCCTTCTCGCAGATCACCTTGACGAGCCCCTCGGTCTCCCCGAGGATGCGAGCCCTGCTGTTGCCGCCGTAAGGGTCCTTCTTCACGACGACGTCGATGCCGGCCGCCTTGGCGTCCTGCTCGGTCATGCCGACGAAGGCCACCTCCGGGTGGCAGTAGATCCCCCAGGGGACGGCGCCGTAGTTCACCGGGACCGCCGGCTCGCCGAGGATCTGCTTCACGACGAGCATCGCCTCCTCGAAGCCGACGTGCGCGAGCTGCGGCGTCGCCACGAGGTCGCCGAGGGCGTAGACGCCCTCGGCCGAGGTGCGCATCCACTCGTCGACCACGACGAAGCCGCGCTCGTCGACGGCGACCCCGGCCTCCTCGGCCACGAGGCCGTCCGAGAGCGGGCGGCGCCCGACCGAGACGATCACCTGGTCGACCACGACCTCCTCACCCTCGCCGAAGCGAACCGTCGTGCCCTCCTCGCCGGGCTCGTGGCCGTGGACGGCGACGCCGGTGCGCACCGTCATCCCCCGCCGAGCAAAGCTGCGCACCACCGCGTCCGCGACGTCCTGGTCGCAGCCGGGAAGGAGCTTCGGCAGCGCCTCGAGCAACGTGACCTGGACGCCGAGGTCCGAGAGCATCGAGGCGAACTCGCAGCCGATCGCTCCCCCGCCGATGACCGCCGCCCGCCTCGGCAACGCCGTCAGGGAGAGAACCTCGTCGGAGGTGAGGACGTAGCGGCCGTCCACCTCGAAGCCGGGGATCGTGCGGGGCACGCTCCCGGCCGCGAGGAGCACGTTCCGCCCCCGGATCCGGGTCGTCGAGCCGTCGGCGGCCGTCACCTCAACGACGTGGCCGGCGACGAGGCGGCCCGTCCCGGCGTAGACGGTGTTCTTCCGCTGCTTCATGAGCCCCTGCAGGCCCCGGTGGAGCTGATCGACGACCTTCTGCTTGCGGTCTTGGCTCACGGCGAACTCGACGGCGGGCTGGCTCGCCTGCACGCCGAACTCCTTCGCGCCGGCAACAGTCCGGTAGACGGCGGCGGTCTCGAGGAACTCCTTCGCAGGGATGCAGCCCCGGTGCAGGCAGGTGCCGCCGACCTTCTCCTTCTCGACCACCGCGACCGACAGACCCGCCGAGCCGCCGTAGAGGGAGGCGGCGTAGCCGGCCGGCCCACCGCCGATCACGACGACGTCGAACTCGTCCACAGCTCCGTCGCCACCCGCGTGCGGCGATGTCTCACCAGGCAGCCGAACCACCTCCTCGTGTTGACTGCGACGAGCGGAGCCTACAGTCGCCCTGGCTGGGCGATGCCTCCTGGCGGCTCACTGCGGGCCGAGCAGAAGCCGTTCCGTCTCGAGAAGGGCGAGCACCTCCTTGGCCGACTCGGCCGGGCTCCGGTCGACCGTCTGCACCGACAGTTCCGGGTGCTCGGGGACCTCGTAGGGCGAGCTGATCCCGGTGAACCGGGCGACCTCGCCCCGCCTCGCGCGGGCATACAACCCCTTCGGGTCCCGCTCCTCGCACACCTCGAGCGGCGTCGCGACGTAGATCTCGACAAACGGGATCCCCATCTCGCGATGCCGGGCCCGCACCGCCCGGCGCCCATCTGCGAACGGGCTGATGACGGTGACGAGGGCGAGGCGCTCGGCCTTCGCGAAGAGCATCGCCACCTCGCCCACCCTCCGCACGTTCTCGCGCCGGTGCTCCTCGTTGAAGCCGAGATCGGCGTTAAGCCCTTCGCGCAGGTCGTCCCCGTCGAGCAGGATCGCCGGCACCCCGAGGTCGTCCAGCATCTGCTTCAGGGTCGCCGCCACCGTCGACTTCCCCGCGCCGGACAGCCCGGTGAACCAGACCGTCCCTCTCGTCATGGCTCGACGCCCGCGCGGCCCTGGCCTCAGCCCGGCTGGCGCAGCAGCATGCCGGCGCCGACCGTCGCATTCGTGACCTCGTCCACGAGGATGAAGCTCCCCGTCGCCCGGTTCACCCGGTACTCGTCGTAGAACAGGGGCACCTGGGCTCTCAGGTCCACCCGGCCGATGTCGTTCAGCTCCAGCTCCGCCGCCTTCTGGTCGCGATGGAGGGTGTTGACGTCGAGGCGGTAGCGCAGCTCGCGCACGAGCACCCGCGACCAGCGCGAGGTGTGCTTGATGGCGAGCTTGGCGCCGGTGGTGAGAGGAGTCTCGGACATCCAGCACACCATGGCCGAGAGGTCCTGGCTCACGAGGGGCTGGTTGTGCAGCCGGCAGAGCATGTCGCCGCGGGAGATGTCGAGCTCGTCGGCGAGCCGGACGACGACCGACTGCGGCGGGAAGGCCTCCTCGAGCGGGCCGTCGGCGGTCTCGATCGCCTCGACCCGGGTCGAGAAGCCCGAGGGGAGCACGACGACCTCGTCGCCGACCTCGAGCACACCGCTCGCGACCTGCCCGGCATAGCCGCGGTAGTCGTGCAGCTCACTCGAGGAGATCGGGCGCACCACCCTCTGCACCGGGAAGCGGAGGTCGATGAGGTTCCGGTCCGAGCTGATGTGGACTTCCTCGAGGTGGTGGAGGAGGGACGGCCCGTCGTACCACCGCATCTCGTCGGAGCGCTCGACGACGTTGTCCCCCTGGAGGGCCGAGATCGGGATGCAGGTGACGTCGTGGACCTCGAGCCGGGTGGCGAAGTCGTCAAAGGCGCGGCGGATCTCCTCGAAGCGCCTCCGGTCGTAGCCGACGAGGTCCATCTTGTTGACGCACACGACGAGGTGGCGGATCCCGAGCAGGGAGGCGACGGTGGCGTGACGGCGGGTCTGCTCGGTCAGGCCCGCGCGGACATCGACGAGCAGCAGCGCCAGATCGGCGATGGAGGCACCGCAGACCATGTTCCGGGTGTACTGCACGTGGCCGGGCGCGTCGGCGATGATGAAGCTGCGGCGGGACGTCGTGAAGTAGCGGTAGGCCACGTCGATCGTGATCCCCTGCTCACGCTCGGCCCGCAGACCGTCGGTCAGCAGGCCCAGGTTGGTCTGCTCGAGACCCATCCGGCCACTTGACCGGGAGATCGCCTCGAGCTGATCGTCGGTCACCGATTCGGTTTCGTAC
>DATGKK010000033.1:0-2740 GCA_035294725.1 Acidimicrobiales bacterium
AGGGCTTCGAGGCCATGTCGGCCGACGCCGTGGGCGAGGCCGTCGCCGAGGTGGTCGCGGCCCATCCCGCCGAGTGGGAGAAGTTCGCCGCCGGCGACGACAAGGTCGCCCAGTTCCTGGTCGGGCAGGTCATGAGGAGGACCAAGGGCAAGGCGGACGGCAAGGTCGTCTCCGAGGAGCTCCGCCGGCTTCGGGGCTGACGCGGGCGCGCAGCATCACCGGCTCGCCGCCGTGTGGGCTGCGACCCTCGGGCCACGGTCGCCACTGCCGGGTCACCGCGACGACCTCGGCCACCTTGGCTGTGCCGGCCATCTCAGCAAACTCGGCCGTCCCGCCGTCTTGGCCAGCTCGGCCGTCTTGGCCGACCAGGCCGTCCGAGCCGTCCGGTCGACAGACGCTCCGGCAAAAGTCGACCGACGCTCCGGCAAATGTCGACCGACGCTCCGGCAAAAGTCGACCGACGCTCCGGCAACCTGACTGCCTCCGTTGGTTGGCAGTGGCTGGAAGTGGCGTCCTCCACTTCGTGCCACTGGCGTGCGACGCGCCGGCAATCGTCGTGCGGGGAGCCTGCTCTCGACCGGCGCACCGTGCCGACCGGCGCACCGTGCCGACCGTCGCACCGTGCCGACAGGCCGGACTTCCGCAGTTGGTGAGCATACGAAGATCCCAGAATGTGGCGCTGAGCTGGGCGAACGGTCGCGATGAGCGAGAACGCTCGTGTTACTACGTGACCTCGTGACCTGGAACTACGCGACAGGCTCGGGAAGCGTGAAGTCCTGGAAGGCGGCCGGCTCGCGCACCTCGAGCTTGGCGAAGATCCCCCGCTGGGCCTCGGTCGTGGCGGTGCGCTTAGCGACGCGGGCGCCATTCGCCTCGTAGGTGACGAGGTGCATGCGCTGGAGCTCGTTGCGTAGGTTGCGCCAGGTTTCGCCGGTCGCGTTCTCCGCCGTGCGGATGAGCAACAGCGCGAGCCAGCACAGCTGCATATGGGCGCGGATGCGGTCCTCGCGGTGGTGGAAGACCGGGCGGAGCCGAAGTGCCCCCTTCAGGTCCCGCCAGCCGCGCTCGACCTGCGAGAGCTGCTTGTAGCCGAGGGCGAGGTCGGCGGCCGAGAGGCTGTCGTCGTCGGATCGGAGCACGAACTTGCCGTCGTAGCGTGCCTCGGCTGCGACGGCGGCCTTGTCGACGCGCAGCTTGCCCTCTCCGGTTCGCCGGAGCAGGCGGTAGAGGCCGGGCGTGGTGCGCAGCTCGCCGACGAGCTCGTCGCGACGCTGCTTGGACCACTCGTCGGTGCCCTCGATCTTTCGTTCCAGGTAGGCGACGAGGTTGGCTCGCACGGCCTCGTCGCGCGACGCCACCTCAGGGTTGTGGCAGATCACGAAGCGTTGGGATCTGGCGCCGTCTCCGACGCGCACCTCCTTCACCTCGAGGTTGCCCTGCACATGCTGGTAGCGCCCGGCGCGAGCGAGTGCCTGGCGCACCTCTTTCGAGGCCGAGCGCAGCCGCTCGGCGACGATGTAGTGGGTCCCGCCCGTGGAGAGGTAGGTCCGGTTGTCGGCCGAGTTGAAGCCCGAGTCCGCGACAAAGACCACGCGATGGAGCATCCAGCCAGCGAGGTCGTCCTTGATCTTGCGGATGATCTGCTGGTCTGAGGTCGTGCCGGGGAAGGTCCAGCAGCGGATCGGGATGCCCTCGGCGGTGACCGCCATGCCGAGCACGACCTGGGGCAGGTCGGGCCTCTTGTCCTTCGAGTGCTTGGAGAAGCGTCGGATGGCCGCCTCCTCGGGCGCCGACAGCTGTGCGTTCGCGTCGCGCACCTCGGTCTCGCCAGCGGCCCGATCGAGCTCTTGGAGCTCGTCCGCGACGTCGCGCTCGAAGTACGTGGAGGAGGTGTCGACGAAGATGACGTCACAGGACAGGTTCAACAAGCTGGCGGTGCGGTTGAAGATCTGCTCTGCGATCTCCGGGAGGGCCTCGAGAAGGAAGTCCATCGCCCGGTAGCAGGCGTCCTCGTCGAGTGGTGGGCACGAGGAGATGGCGACCCGTTCGGCGACCCACGAACACGCCGCGAGCTTCGAGGTGGGCTCCAGGCAGCGGTTGGCGACGAGCGCGAACAGCACCCGCTCGACCGCCTCGGCATCGAGGCGCCGACCCTTCGCCGAGTTCGTGAGCGCGGAGGCGACGCCGAGGCGGGACCACAGCTCGTCGAGGACATACGCCCCGCCGAAGGACCGGGCATCGAGCAGCTCGACCTCCCCGTCCGACGCGACCTGATCGCCGTCGCCGCCAACTGGCTCCAAGAAGCGGCTGATCGAGCTGACAAGACGCGACAGCGCGGCGCGATCCACCTTGTCGGCGCGCCCGAAGTTGTAGATGACCTTGGCGACCGGGCTGCCGGTGACCCGATGGCGCTCGTTGTGGGCGAGCTGGAGGTAGGCGACGACCGAGCCGTCTTTGTTCGTGCGGCGAGTCTCCCGCAGGTACACGCCTACAACTGTACCCTGCTACCCGGTGGAAGTGGTGGCTTCGTGTGCCTACAGGATCCGGAGGAACTCGAGCTCTCGCACTGCTCTCACCAGGGCTTCTGTCGCCGCGGCACCCCGAGAATGCCTACGAGCTGCGGAAGTCCGGCCTGGAGGTGGTGTGGATGGCGGTGATCTTCTCGGTCAGCTCGGCGTCGCTGACCTCCCTCGCCGAGGGGGCACCCCGGCGGCGCTCGTAGTAGGCGGCACGGGAGACC
>DATGKK010000034.1:0-39275 GCA_035294725.1 Acidimicrobiales bacterium
CGAGGCGCTCGTGCGGGTGCGCTACCTGTCGATCGACCCCACCATCCGCACCTGGATGAACGACGCACCGGGCTACCTCCCTCCGATCGGGATCGGTGAGGTGGTGCGCAGCGGCGGGATCGGCGAGGTGGTCCGTTCGAGAAGCGACCGGTACCGGGAGGGCGACCTCGTCGTCGGGATGGTGGGCTGGCAGGACCACGCCCTCGCCGGACCCGGCTCGGGGATGCAGGCCCTCCCGCCCGGCGTCGACCCCCTCGCTGCCATCAACGTCTTCGGGGTCACGGGGATGACCGCCTGGTTCGGGCTGCTCGAGGTGGGGACAATGCGGCCCGGCGACGTGGTCGTCGTGTCCGGCGCTGCCGGAGCGACGGGGTCCTCCGCCGCTCAGATCGCGAAGGCCAAGGGGGCGGCCAAGGTGATCGGGATCGCCGGGGGCGGCGAGAAGTGCCGCTACCTCCTCGAGGAGCTCGGCCTCGACGCGGCGATCGACTACAAGTCCGAGCGGGTGGCCGCCCGCCTCCGTGAGGAGGCGCCCGAGGGGGTCGACCTCTACTTCGACAACGTCGGAGGCGAGATCCTGAACGCCGTGCTCGGGAACCTCGCCATGCGGGGCCGGGTCGTGCTGTGCGGGGCCATCTCGGCCTACAACGCCACGTCTCCCCCGCCGGGCCCGTCGAACTACGTGAGCCTCATCACCCGCCGGGGACGGATGGAGGGCTTCATCATCCTCGACTACTCCGACCGCTTCCCCGAGGCGCAGGCCGGCATCCTCGCCCTCCTCTCCGAGGGCAGGCTCCGCCATGTCGAGCACGTGGTGGAGGGGCTCGAGCACGCGCCCGAAGCGCTCAACCTCCTGTTCACCGGCGGCAACACCGGCAAAGTGGTGGTCAAGCTCTGATGGGGGCGGGCTCGGCCACCGCCCTCCGTCACGGCGAGGCCTCCTCCGGCGGCGTGAGGATCCACTACGTCGAGCAGGGTCCCGAGCACGGACCGGTCGTCCTCCTCGTGCACGGCTTCCCGGAGCTCGCCTTCTCCTGGCGCCACCAGCTCCCGGCGCTCGCCGGCGCCGGCTACCGGGCGGTCGCGCTCGACGTCCGGGGCTACGGCCGCTCGGGCAAGCCGCCGGCGATCGAGGCCTACCGCATGGTGTGCCACGTCGCCGACAACGTCGCTCTCGCCGCCCACCTCGGGGCCGAGCGGGTGGTCATCGTCGGGCACGACTGGGGCTCGCCCATCGCCTCGTCGAGCGTCCTGTTGCGGCCCGACCTCTTCGACGCCGTCGCCCTGCTGAGCGTGCCCTACAACCCACCGCCGCGCCGGCGGCCGACCGAGGTCTTCGCCGAGATGGTCGGTCCCGAGCACGACTTCTACATCAACTACTTCCAGGAGCCGGGCAAGGTCGAGGGCGAGTCCGAGCAGGACCTGCGCCGCTGGCTCGCCGCCTTCTACTACGGCGCCGCCTATGAGGGAGCCTCGAGCGGCGCCGGGGCATCCCTCGGGGTCATCCCGAAAGGCGCCCGCATGGTCGACCGGCTCCCGGAGGCGCCGGCCGAGCTCGACTGGCTGCCGAGCGCCGACTTCGAGGTCTACGTCGCCGAGTTCGAGCGCACCGGGCTCCGGGGAGGGCTGAACCGCTACCGCAACATCGACCGGGACGCGGAGGACCTCGCCGCCTGGCGCGGCCGGCCCCTCGAGGTGCCGGCGCTGTTCATCGGCGGCGACCACGACGGGCCCACCCGCTGGGGCGCCGGCGCCATCGCCGACTTCCCCCGCACCCTCCCCCAGCTGCGCGGCAGCCACATCCTCGAGCGGTGCGGCCACTGGGTCCAGCAGGAGCAGCCTGAGGAGGTCAACCGGCTCCTGCTCGAATTCCTCGCTCAGGTGCGCCCCCTCTGACGGCGCCGCCCGCATCGGGGACCTGCGCTGGCGTCGTGCTCGCTGCACCTCGGGGCTCGCTCTCCTCGTGCAGGCTCTCCTTTGCGGCCGCAGCGGTGCAGGAGAAGGTGGAGCGTGGCACCGCTTCAACAGCAGGGTCGCGGGCACCCAGCTCGGCCTGGCGTCGGTGCAAGGAGGAGGGGCGGGCGCGTTAGGGTGGCGGGAAGCAACACACGAAGGACAGGGGAGCGCCACCGGCGCTGAGAGTGCGGCTGCGGCCGCAGACCCTCGAACCTGATCTGGGTAATGCCAGCGAAGGGAGTCAGCAATGGTCACCACTGAGGTCCGCCGTCGCCGGCACCGCGCGCTCGTGCGGTGGCGCACCGTCGACATCGTCGTCGCCTCCGTCATCGCCGTCACCGGCGGAGTCGTCTTCTGGGCATGGGATCAGCTCTGGAACACGACCCAGGTGGCCTTCGCGGCCTTCCCCCCGGGCCAGGCCGTGATGTACGGCATCTGGCTCGCCCCCGGGCTCGTCGGCGCGCTCGTGATCCGCAGGCCGGGCGCCGCCTTGTACACCGAGCTCGTGGCCTCGATCGTGGAAGCCCTGCTCGGGAGCAGCTGGGGCCTGTCGGTGGTGCTCTACGGCCTCGCCCAGGGCCTCGCCCCCGAGATCGTCTTCGCCGCCTTTGCCTACCGGTCCTGGCGACTGCCGGTCGCCCTCCTCGGCGGCGCCGCCGCCGGCGCAGCCGCGGCCGGGCTCGACCTGCACTACTACTACGCCGCTTGGCAGACCGGCTGGAAGGTGAGCTACGTCGTGATCGTCGCTGCGAGCGCGATGCTCGTGGCGGGCCTGTGCGGCTGGTACCTGGTCCGGGCGCTCGCGAAGACCGGCGTGCTCCAGCCCTTCGCCTCGGGGCGCCGCTCCCCTTCCGTCTGACCTCGAGCGGCCCGGTGGCCCGCGCGATCGAGGCAGCCGGCTGGGGATGGCGCCACAGCGACCGGCGCCGCTTTGCCCTCCGCCATCTCGACCTCACCGTCGAGGAGGGCGAGCGCGTCCTGCTCCTTGGTGCCTCCGGTGCCGGGAAGAGCACGCTGCTGAAGGCCCTTGCCGGGGTGCTGCGGGCGCCGGAGGCCGGTGACGAGGAGGGCGACCTCCTCGTCGGGGGCCACCCGGCCGGCGATCTGCCGGGCTACGCCGGGCTCGTGTTCCAGGACCCGTCGTCGGCGATCGTCATGGGTCGCCTCGGTGACGACGTCGCGTTCGGCATGGAGAACCGCGCCGTGCCGCTGGAGCGCATCTGGCCAAGGGTCCTCGAGGTGCTGGAGCTGGTCGGGCTCCGCTACCCCCTCGATCACCGCACCGACCGGCTCTCTGGAGGCGAGCAGCAGCGGCTCGCCATCGCCGGCCTCCTTGCCCTCTCGCCCCGCCTCTGGCTGCTCGACGAGCCGACGGCGAACCTCGATCCCGAGGGGGCCGCCATGGTGCGGGAGACGATCGCCGAGGTCGTGGGCCGCAGCAACGCGGCGATGCTGCTCGTCGAGCACCGGGTGACCGGCCTCGCCGAGCTGGTCGACCGGGTCGTCGTGCTCGAGCCGGCCGGCGGCGTCCTCGCCGACGGTCCGCCGGAAGAGATCTTCGGGCGGCTCGGGCCACGGCTGCGAGCCGAGGGGGTGTGGGTGCCCGGGCCGCGGCCGGCGCGCCTCGCGCCGCCTCGGGCGCCGGGCCGTGCCGTCGTCGCCGCCGAGCGGCTCTCGGTGGTCTATCCCGGCAGCGTGTCGCCGGCCCTCGACGCGGTCGACCTCGCCGCCCACGAGGGTCAGGTGCTCGCCGTCACGGGCAGCAACGGCTCGGGCAAGACGACCCTCGCCCTCGCCCTCGCCTCCCTGCTCGCCCCGACGAGCGGCGAGGTGAGGTTCCTCGGCGGCGCCGGACAGCCCGCCTCGGGCCCGGCGGCGCCTCGGAGCGCCGCCACCCTCCGGCCGGGTGCGAGGCCACCTTGTCCGGCGGCGCCGTACCCGACCTGGCCGGCCCGGGAGCTCGTCCGCCACGTCGGGACGGTCTTCCAGCAGCCCGAGCAGCAGTTCGTCACCTCCAGCGTGGCGGCCGAGCTCGCCGTCGGCCCCCGGCGCTGCGGCATGCCGGAGCCCGAGGTGGCCCGGCGGACGGCGGAGCTGCTCGAGCGGCTCGCCCTCACCCACCTCGCCGACGCGAACCCCTTCACGCTGTCTGGTGGGGAGCAGCGGCGGCTCTCGGTGGCCACGGCGCTCGCAACCGACCCGGAGCTGCTCGTCCTCGACGAGCCGACGTTCGGGCAGGACGCCCGGGGTTGGGACGAGCTCGCCGCATTGCTCGCCGCACAACGGGACGCGGGCCGGGCCATCGTCACCGTCACCCACGATGGCGAGCTCGTCGCGGCGCTCGCCGACCGTGAGGCCAAGCTCGAGGGCGGACGGATCGCCGCCGCCTGCGCGCCCGGCGCCCCGGCCGAGGCGGCACCGGTCCCGTGACCCTCGTGCTGGCGGCGCCGCTGGCTGCGGGGCGGCTCGGCCGCTTCAACCCCGCCGCGAAGCTCGCAGCAGCCGCCATCGTGATGGTCGGCCTCCTCGTCACGGCCGACCTCGTCACCGCCGGGATCGTGCTCGGCGCCGAGCTCGCCGCGCTCCCGCTCGCCCGGGTCCGGCCGGGCGAGCTGGCGCGGCGAGCATGGCCGCTCCCGGTCGCGGCGGCCGGGGTGGCCCTCGCCAACCTCGTCGCCTCCAGCGCGCCGGGCACGACGACGGCCGCCATCTCGATCCGCCTCATCGCGATCGCCCTGCCGGGCGTGCTCGTGTTCGCCTCGACCGACGCCGTCGACCTCGCCGACGCCCTCGTCCAGCAGGTGCGGGTGCCGCCGCGGTTCGCCTACGGCGCCCTCGCGGCCTTCCGCCTCCTCCCGATGCTCGCCGCCGAGTGGGAGACGATCGGACGGGCCCGGCGCGCCCGGGGGATCGACGCCGGCCGCTCGCCGCTGAGAGCGGCCGCCCTCTTCGGCTCCAGGGTCTACGCCCTCCTCGTCGCCGCCATCCGGACCGGAACCCGCCTCGCCGCCGCCATGGACGCCCGGGGCTTCGACTCGCGCTCGCCTCGCAGCTGCGCGCGGCGCCAGGTCGTGCGCGCCCATGACTGGCTCCTCGTCGCCGCCACCGCCGCCGTCGTGGCCGGGGCGAACTTGACGGCGGTCGCCGTCGGAGCGTGGCACCCGCTGCTGCTCTGAGCCCGGCAGCTCGATCGGGCGCGCCCGACCCTGGCGGGGGCGGGCCCCGCTTGACCCGGCGTCAGGTGTCGGCGGCGCCCCGCTCGATCGAGTCGAGCAGGTACTGCAGCCCGGTGTTGAACTGCTGCCGTGAGGTCAGGCTGGCCAGGAAGTGGGCCGCGTCGTCGAGATCCTCCCCGGGCGGCCGCCACCCGGCCCGTCCGGCCTCGAGCGCGGCAAAGCCGATGGCGTAGGTCTGCAAGGCGCCGTAGGCGCGACGAGCGGCCCGCTCCGACAGGCCGGCCCCCCGGAGGGCCCTCAGCATGGCCTCCATGCGCTCCATGGCGGCCGGCGAGACCACCGGGTGCGTGAGGTAGACGTGGAGCGCGGCAGGCTGCTCGACGATGAGCGCCCGCAGCCGCTCGGTCGCCTCCGAGACGAACCTCCTCCAGTCCGACTCGGGCGCGCGGGGTCGCCACCGCTTGGTGAGCAGGCGGTCGACGACGTCGTCGAGGAGGTCGTCGCGGTCGCGCACGTGCCGGTAGAGCGACATCGGCGAAGCACCGAGCTCGGCGGCGAGACCCCGGATTGTCATCGTCTCGTAATCGCCCCGCTCGACGATCCTCATCGCGGCGTCGACGATCTGCTTTCGCGACAAGGTGCCCCACGGCACGCGCCCCTGGCGGGCCGCTGCTCCCGGGCGACCTCGCGGCTGCGCCACTGCCTTCGTCACCCTCGCATGCTAAACCGGCGACCTGGCTGCGCACAGCGGGTCATGAGCGGTGGCCGGCTCGGCGGACCGCCTGCGGTGAGCGGCCGGCGAGGTGGGGGTGCTCGCCCGGCGTCACAGCTCCGGACGGGGAGCCGAGCCGCCTCGGGAGGACCAACGAGGCGCCACGCCAGCCTGCCTCGCCTGCGCACGACGACGCGTCGCAGGGCCCGCGCCTGCCGGAAGCCGCCGGCAGCCGTCGCGCCAGCGGAGAGGAACGGGCGACGGCGCACCCGCTGGCGTCACAGGGGGTGCGGCGACCCCGTGGCCGCCGAGGCAGGCGGCGACCACAGCCGGCGTGTCGCGAGGAGCAGCTGCTGCACCCTGAGCCCGATCGGCTCGACGACCGGCAGCTCGCTGTGGCCACACCTCGTCACCCTTCCGTGACACGTACATGTACGCTATCGGGTATCATTGTGAGGGAAAGCGGTTCGCAGGCGGCGCGGACCTTCGAGAAGGGAGGTCGGTGATGGGTGTTGCGATCCTCGTGGCGGCCGGAACGATCACCGGCGTGCTGTTCATCGCCTGCGCGTCCGGCGCCGTGGCGGCACTGTTCGCCGCAGCCACCGGTGGCTACCTTGCGCGTTGCCCCCGCTGCCACCGCGTCGGGCTCTGCTACCGCGGTGTGGTGCACGAGCGGGGCTGCCCGGTCCGCCAGCCCCACCATCTCGTCCATTTGCCGCTGCACATCCACGGGGTGCACGGGCTCGGCAGGTCCCAGTAGCGGCCTGCCAGGCGAGCGCCGTCTAAGAGCGCCACCCGGCGGGCTCGGCGGCCTCGTCCGGTGGGGCGGCCTCGTCCGGTGAGGGCGGGGCAGCGGCTCCCGCCCCCATCTCGATGCGGCTCGTCTCGCCCGTTGCCTCGTCGTGCCGGTGCCCGCCGCTTGCTTCGAGCTGAGCGCCGCCCTCGCGATGCAGCCGCCAACGGTGGTGGCGCTCGGTGCCCGGGTAGCCCATCCCCGCCTCGATGTGGCGGGGCCACCAGTTCCAGCGGCCGAGCAGCACGACCGTCGAGGGGACGAGCAGTGTGCGGACGAGGAAGGTGTCCATCAGGATCCCGAGCGCGAGACCCACCCCGATGTTCTCCACCTGCCCGCCGCTCGGCCCGGAGGCGCCGGCGAAGGCGAGCACCCCGAAGCTGCCGGCAAGGACGAGCCCGGCCGAGGTGATCGTCGGGCCGGAGGCGCCGACGGCCCGGATCACGGCCTCTTTCAGGGTGTGGTCGTGCGCCTCCTCCCGGATGCGCGTCATGACGAGGATGTTGTAGTCCTCGCCCAGCGCGAGCAGGAAGATGAACATGAGGAACGGCAGGAGGAACGTGAGGCCGCCCGAGCTGCCGAGCTTCACGAAGATGATGGTGGCGAGGCCGAGAGCGGCCAGGTAGCTGAGGACCACGCTCGCGATCAGGTAGAGCGGTGCGACGAGACTGCGCAGCACGAGGGCGAGCAGGACCGCGATCAACAGCGCGGCGATGGGCACGATGTGGGTGAGGTCGGAGTCGGACGTCGAGGAGATGTCGGCGAGAGCCGGTGCCTCGCCCGCGGCGCCCCAGTCCCTCGCACCGACCGAGCGCGCGGCGCGGGCGAGGGCGGCCCGGATCTCCGGCACGGCGGCGAGAGCCTTCGTGCCGCCCGGGTTCCCGGCGGTGAGGCCGGCTGCGAACTGGATGATGGTCCCGCTCCCGCTCACGTACTGGGCGTCGGCCCGGTAGAGCTCGTAGAGCGGCAGCGGCACCCGGCTGTGGGGAGGGGGAACCGGAGTGAGGAGGCGGGGTGGCCCGAGCTCTCGCCTCAGCGTGGTGAGCTCGGCCGGGGAGATCGCCGAGCCGTTCGGGCTGAGGGGAGAGTTGATCGTCGTGAACAGGCCGCTCGCCCTGAGCGAACGCTCGATCGTCGTGATCTGCCCAGGATCCGCGTAGGCCGAGCGCCTCAGCTCGACGACGAGGTTGGTCGGGTTGGCACTCGACTGGGCGAAGTACCTCTTCACGACGGCGTCGCCCTTCGCGGCAGGCGTGTGGGCCGGGGCGTTCTCCGCCCCCGCGAAGCCCGACGGCGTGTACCAGGCGGCGCCGGCGGCCATGGCGCCGAAGACGAGGACGCCGATCACGAGCGTGGGAGCGGGACGGGCGACGATGCGGCCGGCGACCCGCCCCCACCAACCGACCTGGTTCTGGCCGTGCCGGGGGCGCGAGGGCCAGAAGACGGCACGGCCGAGTATGGCGAGCAGCGCCGGGAGCAGGGTGAGGCCGGCGAGGAGCATGGTGGCGATCCCGATGGCGAGCGGCACGCCGAGGTCGTGGTAGATGCCGAAGGTGGCGAGGGTCAGGCTGAGCAGGGCGATGATCACGGTGCCGGCCGACGCCGTGATCGACTCGCCGACGCGCTCGACGGCGAGTGCGACCGCCTCCTTCGGGTCGAGCCCGTCGCGGATCCCTTCCCGCACGCGGTAGACGAGGAACAGGCCGTAGTCGGTACCCGCTCCGAGCACGAGCACGATCAGCAGGAGCTGTGTGACCTCGGAGACCTTCACCACGCCCTGCGAGGCGATCTCGCCGATGATCGCGCCGGCCACGGTCAGCACCAGCGCTGCCGGCAGCAGCGTCACGAACGGGGCGAGGACCGAGCGGAAGATGAGGAAGAGCAGGACGATGATGAACAGGATCGACAGGCCCTGGGTGGCGCTCCCGGTCGTCTTCGACTGCTGGTTCTGGTAGACGGCGTCGGCGACCTGGCCCGTGACGTAGAAGTGGAGCCCCGCCGGCGCCCGGGCCCGCGAGAACGAGTCGATGATGGAGAGCACGAGGCTCTTTTCCTGCTGGGGATCGAAGTTCGACGAGCGGCTGAGCGCGCTGAGCAGCACGGCCTTGTGGCCGGGGGCCTCGCCGAGGAACTGGACCCGGCTGATGCCTGGGAGCTTCTTCATAAGGGCCGCCTGGCGCTGGACGGCGAGCAGGTCCGCCGGCGTGAGGGCGCCGCTCGAGCGAGTGGCGACGACGTCGACCGGCTCCGAGCTCTCCTTGCCGAGGAGAGGCTGCGCGAGGTCAGCCGCCCGGACGTCCGGCGAGTTGGCCGGGAGGAAGGCCGTGTTCTGGTTGTTCACCTGGCTTGCCAGCGTCGGGAGCCCGCGCACGACGGCGACGGCGGCAAGGATCCAGACGAGCAGGATCACCCAGCGGTACTTGACAGTGGCCCTGCCAAGCCCGCGGTAGAACGCGTGCATTACCGATACCTTTCCTCGCGAGAACGAAGCCCCCGCAGCGCGACGGCACCGCGGACCGGCATCCCGGCTGCCGTCGATCGAGCTGCCCCGTGCCGGAGCGCAACCCTACTGCACGGCAGGCTGGGACCCACCGCGGGCCAGGCGAGGCCGCGGCCGCTGCCGCGGGCCGGTCAGTGGTCGACCCGGTCCGGTAGGTCCTGGCGAACGAGGTCAGGGTAGAGGCCGGCGTCGAAGGCTTCGACGAAGGCCCTCACGGCCGGAGGGACGCGCACGGCGGCCCACAGGCAGCCGTAGCCCGCCCTCCGCCCGAGCACGACGAGATGATGCCCGACCCAGACCCTGCGGACCTCGGGGTCGGAGCCGGCCACGGCGCAGAGCAGCGCCGCCACCGGTGAGTCGCCGACGACCCGCGGCCGGCCGAGAGCACGAAGCCCGCGCAGCGTCGTGGCGACCTCGGGCGGGCTGTTGCCAAGCGACCTCAGCAGCAACCGGACGTGGGAGCGGAGACTGCCTCCCTCGATCGGTTGGCACCATTCCATGGCCACCTCATTCTTTGGCAGCATTCCATGGCTACCTCATCCTATCGTGTCACGATGCGTGAGTACACCCCCGTTCCTCGGCCGTTCACACGCAGAACCGCCGCCGAAACGCCCCTTGTGAGTCCGTCGCCACGCCGTCAGCGGAAGTCGCGGGACTTCACTGCGAGCGCCTGGAGCTCGACCGACTCGAGCCGCTCGGCGACGAGGTTGACCGACGAGAGCGCCTCGGGGTTTCCCCCCTCTGCTCGCTCGGCCCGCCCGTGCACGAGCATCACGACGGCGGACCGGGCCACTGTCCGGTAACGGACCCACAGGCCGGTCGAGCAGACGACGTTGACGAGGCCGGTCTCGTCCTCCAAGTTGACGAAGGTGACACCGCCGGCCGTCGCCGGGCGCTGGCGGTGCGTCACGATCCCTGCCACCGACACGTGCGCCCCGTCTTCGAGATGGAGAAGGGACGAGATCGTCACCACCCCTCGTGCCGCCAGCGCGTCCCTCACGAACGACATCGGGGACGGGCCGGTTGACAGCCCGAGCACGGAGAGGTCCGCGGCCATCTCCTCGTAGGGGGTCATCTCCGGCAGGGGAGGCGCTACCGTGCCGACGACCGTTCCGGGCAGGCGGTCGGGGCGAGACTGGGCGGCCGCCCCCGAGATCCACAGCGCCTCCCGCCGCGACATGCCCGTGACGGCACCGGCCGTCGAGAGGGCCTCGAGCGCCGCCCGGCTCGCCCCGCTCCGGCGGGCGAGGTCCTCGAGGTCCTCGTAGGGCTGGCCCTCGGCGATCCGCTCGGCGAGGTCGGCCCCGATCCCTTTCACCGAGGAGAGCCCGAGCCGCACCGCAGGATCAGGACGAGAGGGGTCGACGGGCTCGAGGCTGGCCAGGGCCTGGCTCCGGTTCACCTCCGGCCCGCGAACGACGACGCCGTGACGGCGTGCGTCCGCCACGAGGCTGTGCGGCGCCCAAAACCCCATCGGCTGCGAGTTGAGCAGCCCGGCGAGGAAGGCGGCCGGGTACCGCAGCTTCAGCCAGGCGCTCACGTAGACGAGATAGGCGAACGAGACCGAGTGGCTCTCGGGGAAGCCGAAGTTGGCGAAGGCCCGGAGCTTGTCCCAGATCTCCTCGGCGACGGGCCCGGTGATGTTGCGCGCTGCCATCCCGGCAAAGAGGCGCTCGCGCAGGCGCTCCATGCGGGCAGCGGAGCGCTTCGCCCCCATCGCCTGGCGGAGCTGGTCGGCCTCGGCCGCCGTGAAGCCCGCCGCGTCGATCGCCATCTCCATCAGCTGCTCCTGGAACAGCGGCACCCCGAGCGTCTTTCTCAAGCTGCGCTCGAACACCGGGTGGAGGAAGGTCACTGGCTCGAACCCGTTGCGCCGCCGGATGTAGGGATGGACCGAGCCACCCTGGATCGGACCCGGGCGGATGAGGGCCACCTCGACGACGAGGTCGTAGAACTCCTTCGGCTGGAGCCGGGGCAGCGTCGCCATCTGCGCCCGGCTCTCGACCTGGAAGACCCCCACCGAATCCCCCCGGGAGAGCATCTCGTACACCTCGGGCTCCTGGGGGATGGCCGCCATGTCGAGCTCGTCGCCGTGGTACTCCCGCACGAGGTCGATCGTGCGGTGGAGGACCTCGAGCATGCCGAGGCCGAGCAGGTCGAATTTGACGAGCCCGACGGCGGCGCAGTCGTCCTTGTCCCACTGGAGCACGCTGCGGTTCTCCATCCGCGCCCACTCGACCGGGCAGACCTCGGAGACCGGGCGGTCGCAGATCACCATCCCGCCCGGGTGGATGCCGAGATGGCGCGGGAAGCCTTCGAGCTCGGCGGCCGTGGCGAGCACCGGGAGAGGGATGCCAGCCACGGGCTCGGAGCCGCCCGGGCCGGCGGGCTCCCGGGCCACGTCGTCGCGGCCGGGCTGAAGGGGGTCAGGGGGCCTCCGCCCAGCACGGGCGCCCCGCGTGGCGCCGGGCGCCGGGCGCCCGGAGGGCCTGCGGCCACTGGCGAGAGAGCTCCACTGGTCGACCTGCTTCGCCCAGCGGTCCACCTGGCCCGGGGGGTGGCCGAAGGCCTTCCCGGCGTCACGGATGGCGGAGCGGGCTCGGTAGGTGACCGTGACGGCGACGAGGGCGGCGCGCTCTCGCCCGTAGCGGCCGTAGACGTACTGGATGACCTCCTCGCGCCGCCCGCTCTCGATGTCCACGTCGATGTCGGGCGGGCCGTCCCGCTCGGGAGAGAGGAAGCGCTCGAACAAAAGGCCGAGGCGGACGGCGTCCGCGTTCGTGATGCCGAGGACGTAGCAGACCGCCGAGGAGGCGGCCGATCCCCGGCCCTGGCAGTAGATCCCGCTCGACCGGCAGAACTCGACGATGTCGAAGACGACGAGGAAGTAGCCCGGGAAGCCGAGCTGCTCGATCATCTCGAGCTCGTGGTCGAGCTGGCGCCACGCCCCGGGCACGGTCTCGGCGCCGCGCGTCCCGTAACGCCGGGGAGCCCGCTCCTCGACGAGGGCGCGCAGGTAGCTCATCTCGGTGTGCCCCTCCGGCACCGGGAAGTCGGGCAGCCTCGGGGCGACGAGCTGGAGGTCGAAGGCACAGGCCCGGCCGAGCTCGGCGGCGAGCTCGACGGCGCCGGGGTACCGGGCGAACCGGCGCGCCTGCTCTGCCCCTGAGCGCAGGTGGGCCGAGGCCCCCGCGGGCAGCCACCCGTCCAGGTCGTCGAGCGACCTGCCGGATCGGATGGCGGCAAGCACCGTGGCGAGGCGGCGGTCGGCCGGGCGTGCGTAGTGGACGACGTTCGTCGCGATGGCAGGGACGCCCCTGCGGGCCGCCAGCTCGGCCAGCGCGTCGTTGCGAGCTCCGTCGATGGGGTCGCCGTGGTCCCAGAGCTCGGCGACGACGTGGTCACGGCCGAAGTGCGCCACGAGGCGGTCGAGCTCCCGGGCGGCCGCCGCCGGCCCCTGCTCGACAAGTGCGCGCGGCACCCCCCCCTTGCGGCAACCGGTCAGCACCAGGAGATGCCCGCCGGCGAGCTCGGCAAGGCGCTCGAGGCGGTGCGCCGGGCGCAGCTTCTCGCCGCCAGCGAGGTGGGCCTCGCTGATCGCCCGGGCAAGCCGCCCGTAGCCGTCGGGGTCGCGGGCGATGAGCACGAGGTGGTCGCCCTCGGGGTCCGGGACTCTCGTCCGGGGAGCGGCCGGGGCGCCGCCGGCGAGGGCGACCTCGGCCCCGAAGACGGTCGGGAGCCCTGCCTCCCTTGCCGCCTCGAAGAAGCGGACGACTCCGTACAGCCCCTCGTGGTCGGTGAGGGCGAGCGCCTCGAGCCCGAGCCCGGCCGCCTCGGCGACGAGCTCCTCGGGGTGCGAGGCGCCGTCGAGGAAGCTGAAGCTCGAGTGGCAGTGGAGCTCCGCGTACCGCACCCCACCGAACTTAGCCTCTTTACGAACGTATGTTCGATAGACGGCAGGGCTCGCCCCGGGCCCGGCCCGCTCGCTGAGTTAGGCGCCGGGGCTCTGCGCGGGCGAGGGCTCCTGGTACCTCGCCACGGAGAAGCCGAGCAGCACCGGGATGTCGACGGCGAACACCACGATGAGCGCCGTCATCACTCCGAGCAGCGCACCGCGCGTGCCGTCGTAGACCATCACGTACTCGATCATCCCGGCGATCACGACGTAGGCGAGCCCCGCCCAACCGGCCACCCGCCAAAAGACGTGCCAGGCGAAGTCGGAGAGGCGGGCGAGCAGGACGGCGTTCACGACGAGCCCGGCAGCGGCGGCCGAGACCAGCCCGACGGGAAGGCCGAGCGCGGCGGGGCGCGGCAGGTGCGCCGCCACGTCGATGCCGCCCGCGAGCGCGAGCGCCATCACTGCGATCGCGATGCTCGAGACGGGTGGCATCGGCCGCGCCGCGAGCGGGCCGAGCGGTGGCGGACCCTCAGGACGGGCCGGAGCGCCGCTCAGGCCGGCCATCGCCTGACCCGGAGCCTCACCACGTCGCGATCCTCGTCATGATCACGAGGGTGGCGATCTGCATGAGACCGGTGATCCCGGCCGTGTAGATGAAGCGCCTCATCAGCTTCTGGATGAGCGCGACGTCGGGCACGGGCTTGCGCATCTCGAACAGCACGGCGAGGTTCGCCGGCTCGAGCAGCCCGAGCGCGATCACGGCCATGACGGCGACCACGATCATCGAGGCCGTGATCCACCAGTGCTGGGGGTAGGGCAGCCCGAGGTTGCCGAGCTGGCGGGCGAGCTGCCAGCCCGAGGCGAGGGTCATCGTGACGAGGGTCGGCATCAGCAGGACCATCTTCGGCATGAACCGGGCGGAGAACTCGGCCCGGGCTGCGGGAGAGAGGCGACCGAGGATGGGGCCGAGGATGAGCCCGACGAACAGGTCCACCCCGGTCCACAGCCCGCCGCCGACGACGTGGTACCAGTCGATCGCCCAGTGCCAGTTGCCGGCGATCGACACGACGAGCCCGACGATGACGATCGCGACGAGGGGCAGTCCCCTCACCGGCACGACCGCCGGCACGACCCGTTCGGCGGGGGCGTGCCCGGCACCGGGCGGCGCGGAAGGCGGAGCCGGGGCGGCGATCGTGTCGGCCATCAGGGGCTCACCCTCCCGAAGTCGTCCTCGAGCCGGACGATGTCGTCTTCGCCGAAGTACTCGCCGTGCTGGACCTCGATGAACACGAGGGTCGCTGTCCCCGTGTTCTCGATCCGGTGCGCCACGCCGACGCCGATGTCGACGGCGCTGCCGGGCCTCACCGCCACGACCTCGCCGTCGAGGGTCACGCGGCCCTCGCCCGACACGACGAACCAGTGCTCCGCCCGCCTCGAGTGGGACTGGTAGCTGAGCCGGCGACCGGGCTCGACGAGGATGCGCTTCACCTTGTGGCCGTCGGCATCGTCGAGCACCGTGTAGCTCCCCCACGGGCGGTGATCGTGCTCGAGGCTCGTCACACCGTCATTCTGGCAGACCGGATTGCGCCGGACCATGGGCTCCGGCGAGAGAGCCGTCTCCCGGGGGCGCCTGATCGGGGCTGGTCGGCTCCGGCGTCGGCACCGGTGCCGACCAGGGAGGAAGCGGCCCGCCGGAGGCCGAGTCGGCCCACGGCGGGTGGGGTCCCCCCTCGACGGGGGCGCCGGGCGCGGGCGCCGCCGCCCGGAGCTCGACCGTGAAGGTGGCCCCGCCGCCGGGGGTGTCCGAGACCCCCACCCGGCCACCGTGGGCCGCCACAACGGCGGCCACGATCGCAAGCCCGAGGCCGCTGCCCCCCTGGGCCCGGTGACGGGACTCGTCGGCCCGCCAGAACCGACCGAAGATCTTCTCCCGCTCCTCGGGGCGGACACCCGGCCCGTGGTCGATGACGGCGAGGCGGACCTTCGAGCCCGCGTGCTCGACCACGACCTCGACGGGCGACCCGGCCGGCGTGTGGGCGATCGCGTTCGAGACGAGGTTCGCCGTCACCTGGCGGAGCCGCTGCTCGTCCCCGATCGCGACCGGCTCTCCCTCGGCGTCGGAGACCCGCAGGGTGACCGAGCGCTCAGGGGCCACCACCCTTGCGTCGCGCACGGCGTCCTCGGCGATGCTGGCGAGGTCGACCGGCGCCTCCTCGAGGGGACGGCCCTGGTCGAGCCGGGCGAGGAGCAAGAGATCCTCGACGAGGCCGGACATGCGGGCCGACTCGTCCTCGATGCGCCGCAGCGCGGCGGCGACGTCCTCGGGCCGGGCCGCCCGGTTGTCGCGAAACAGCTCGGCATAGCCGCGGATGGAGGTGAGCGGCGTGCGCAGCTCGTGCGAGGCGTCGGCGACGAAGCGGCGCAGCTGCGCCTCGGAGGCCTCCTTGTCCCGGAACGCCTCTTCGATCCTCGAGAGCATGACGTTGAGCGACGTGCCGAGCTCTCCCACCTCGGTGCGGGGGTCGGTGTCCTCGACCCGGCGCGAGAGGTCGCCGGCGGCGATCTCGCCCGCGGTCTCCGCCATCTTCTCGAGCGGGCGGAGGCCGATCTGGACGAGGAAGTAGGCGGCCGTCCCCCCGGCGAGGAGGATGAGCGCGCTCACGAGCACCTCGAGCAGCAGGATGTCGCGCAGCGTCGTGTTGACCGGGCCCATCGGCTCGCCGACCACGAACACGACGTGGAAGCCGTTCGGGTCCCCGCTCTCACGGGCGATCGACAGCTGGGCTGCGATCCGGTACTCCCCCGACGGCGTGCTGACGTCGGTGTAGACCGGCGTCGGGGAGGACTCCACCTCGGCCGGCAGGCCGGGGGGGAGGCTCGCGAGGGGGGCGCCGGCCGTCGGCGCCTGCGAGGACGGGCAGGTGATCGACGCCGTCGTGGCGCGGCCCGACTCGTAGTAGAGCGCGCCGAAGGAGTTGACCGGGAGGCCGTAGCAACCGGAGCCGGCCTGCGGGAACGGGCTGAGGGCCTGCTCGTACTTGGAGCTCGCCGTCTGGAGCTGGCTGTCGGCGGTCGAGATGAGCGAGCGCCGCACGACGGTGTAGGAGACGGCGGAGAGCACGGCGAGCGCGACGAGCACGAGCACCAGGACGACGATCAGTATTCGGGTCCGGATGGCCACCGAGGCCTCTCTTCTCGTCTTGTCGTCGTGATCGGCCTCGCCGGCCGGGTCCTCAGTCCCGGGGCGGGCGCAGCACGTAGCCGACGCCGCGCACCGTGTGGATCAGGTGGGGCTCGACGAAGTCGATCTTCTTGCGCAGGTAGCTGATGTAGGTCTCGAGCACGCCGGCGTCGCCGCCGAAGTCGTAGCTCCACACGTGGTCGAGCAGCTGCGCCCGGGTGAGGACCCGCCGTGCGTTCACGAGCAGGTAGCGCAGGAGGCGGTACTCCGTCGCCGTCAGGTCGACGAGCCGGCCGGCGCGGCGCACCTCGTGGGCGTCGTCGTCCATCTCGAGGTCGCCGAGGACAAGGAGGTCCCCTCCGCCTGCCCCGCCGGTGCGGCGGAGGACCGCATGGACCCGGGCGACGAGCTCGGCGACCGAGAAGGGCTTCGTGACGTAGTCGTCGCCGCCGATCGTGAGGCCGCGGACCTTGTCCTCGGTGGCGTCACGGGCGGTGAGGAACAGCACCGGCACGTCGCGGCGCTCCCGGCGCAACCGCTCGGCGACGTTGAAGCCGTCGATGTCGGGCAGCATGACGTCGAGGATGACGAGCTCGGGGCGGAACGCTTCGAGGAGCGAGAGGGCCCGGTACCCCGACCCCGCCGTCTCGACCGAGAAGCCCTCGTAGCGCAATGCCATGGCGACGAGCTCGGTGATGGCCTCCTCGTCGTCGACCACGAGCACCCGGCGCCCGCCGCCGGCGCCGTGCGCGGTGGCGAGGCTCCCCGCTGCCGGCTGAGCCGGTGCGTGCACGGTGTCCATGCCTCCATTGTCACAGGGAATCCTGAGAGGATTCTAGGAGAACACTGGTTCCGAGCCGGGAGCGCGCTCAGGCGGCGGGCCCGGCGACGAGCCGTACCTCGACCCGGCGGGGGCCGCCGCCGGCCTCGTAGACGATGAGCACCTCGTCGCCCGGCCGGTGGCTCTCGATCATTCGGGCGAGTCCGGACATCGACGTGACCTGCTCGCCGTCGAAGCCCACGATCACGTCACCAGGCTCGAGGCCGGCGTGAGCCGCCGGAGTGCCCGGCTCGACCTGGATGATGCTCACGGCAGTCCGCCTCGACCCGGCGAGCTGGAAGGTCGACCCCTCGATGCCGAGGTAGGCACGGCGCCCGAGGACGATCCCGCCTCCGGCGCGGCCGGCTTCGATCCTCCGGGCGATCGCGAGCACCTTGTCGATCGGCAACGCGAAGGCGAGCGGGGTCGCGATCACGCCCGTCGCCGAGGCGGCCGCGGTGTTCATCCCGATCACGAGCCCGCGGGCGTCGACGAGCGGGCCGCCCGAGCTCCCCGGCGCGATCGGGGCGTCCGTCTCGATCATGTCCCGCAGGTGCTCGGCGTCGGCACCGGTCTCGCTCGTGGCGGTGATCGACCTCCCGAGCGCCGAGACGGTGCCGGCGGTCACCGACGCGGTCCCGCCGAGCCCGAGCGCGTTGCCGAAGGCGAGGACGCCCTCGCCCAGCACCACCCGGGAGGAGCTCCCGAACCGGACGGTGGGCAGGCCGTGGACGCCGACGATCCGGAGCACGGCGACGTCGGCGAGCGGGTCGGCGCCGACGAACCTCGCGGCGTAGGTGGCGGGGTGGCGGTGGCGCTCCAAGGTGACCGTGATCGTCTTCGCGTTCTCGACGACGTGGTTGTTGGTGACGACGAGGCCGTCCGGCGTGAGGACCATCCCGGTGCCGGCGACGTCGGTGGCGCCCGAGGCCGTCTCGATGACGGCCTCGATGTCGACCACGGCCGGGTCGACCTCGCGGGCAATGCGGCGCGTGAGGGCGGCGGAAAGCCCGCCGGCGGGTGACGAGACCGCGTACAGCCCGGCACGAGCCGAGCCGGGCGGAGCCTCGGCGTTCTCGAGGCCGAGGGCGAGACCGGCGCCGGTGGCGAGGAGGACGAGGGCGGCGACACAACCGAGCAGCACGAGGTGGAGCCCGTCCATCTCCCGCCAGCTCCAGCGCCGGAACGCGTGGATGGCACGCTGCGGCGCGGAGCCGGCCGCTTCGGGGGCGGCCGGGCGCATGGACCACGATCCCTCCCTCGCCGCGGGTGAGCAAGCCGCGGGTGGCCGTGCCCAGTCGTCTCGCTGAACCATCGCTCTCCTCGCCGTAGCGGCACCGACTCTACGGGGAACCGGGCGCCTCGAGGCGGCCAGGTCAGTCGTAGGTCGCCTCGAGGAGCCACCTCCCCCGGTCGAGGGCGAGCACATGAGCAGACCCGTCGTCGAGCAGGACCTGCATCCGCGCCCGCCGGCGGTGCTGCGGCGGGTCCCACCATCGCTCGTCGCTCGGCCACGGCCCGGCCCAGCCCGTGACGGCGAGGGATCTGCCGGGGCCGACCCACAAGCTGGCAGGGGCGCCGCTCGGCCGGCCGCGGCCGCTCACCTCGACCGGCTGCCCGTCGGCGTCGCGCAGCGACACCTCGACCGGCGTCCGGTAGACGACGCTCGGGGCCGGCGGGGGGAGCCGTCCCGGCCACGGCTGCCCGGCGCCTGGTCCCGCCTCCCTCGGCTCCCCCCATGGCACCACGCGCGCCTGCTCGGCAGGGCTGCGGCCGCCGGTCAACACGGGCGTGCCGATCGACTCGTGGCCGAGCAGCCCCTGGATGCGGGCGGCCGCCCGCTCCACCCGCTCGATCGTCCCCCCCGGGCCGCCGAGCAGGCCGAGCTGGCGGCCCCGGTCGGGGACGACCTCGCCGGCTGCCAGCCGGATCGACGTGATCCCCCCGGTCGGAGCCCCCGAGCTGAGGCCGACCCAGCCCTCGAGCTGCCAGCGGACACGGTCGACCATGGCTCTCGCCGTGAAGGCCCGGTCGGCCCGCCACCACCGGGAGAGCTCCTCGGCGTGCTCGGTGGAGGCCTCGACCAGCAGCCGTGTGCACGCGAGGCCGCGGCTCGACAACCGGGCCACGAGCTCTTCGGCAACAGCTGCGGCGACAAAGGCCACGGTCTCCACCCGGTCGACCGGGTCCTCGAGCTCGCGCACCACCGCGAGATCCAGCGGCGGCTCGCCGACCTGGAGCCGGTGGTCGTCAAGCCCCCGCGCGAGGCGATGGGCCCTTGCTCCCTCCACGCCGAGGCGGGCCGACACGACCCCCTCGTCCATCGCCGCCAGCTCACCGAGGCTCCTCACGCCGAGGCGGGCGAGCAGCTCGCTCACCTGCCCCTGGCCGAGCACCCCCACCGGGAGCGGGGCGAGCCAGGCAGCCGTCTCGCCCGGCGGGACGATCACCGCCTCCCTCGCCGCCAGCCGGGCTGCAAAGGGCGTGTCCGCGATCCCGACACGGGCTTCGGGCACGGCGCGACCGGTCCCGGGCAGGGGAACGGCCCCCGCGGCGCCGCTCGCGGCAGCGACCTCGCTCGCTGCCGCGGAGCCAGCCCGGGCAAGCGCGGCGGCGAGCGCCGCCTCCCCACCGAAGTACCTGGCCGGCCCGCGGGCCGCAAGGGAGCAGACGCCTGGGCGGGTGACCTCGATCTCAGGGGTGAAGCGGGCGACTGCCGAGACGACCCTTTCGAACGATCGCACGTCTCGTCCCGGGTCCTCGTCCACGATCACGAGCTCCGGGCACGCCGCCTCCGCCTCCCGCTTGCGCTGGCGCAGGCGCACCCCCTCCGCCCGCGCCGACGGCGAGCAGGCCACCACTCGGTTCGCCTTGAGCACGGCAGAGGGCAGCGCGACCACCCCGGCGGCGACGAGGGGCCAGTCGGGGCACCAGACGACCACGGTCCGGGTCACGAGGCCGGCCCCTCGCGCTAGGCGGTCCGGTCGAGGTACGACCGGCTCACGGCAGCGTGGAGGGGGCGGGAGGCCCTGCCACGACCGGAGACCTCGAGCTCCACGGTCCGCGCCGAGAGCAGGCCGTGGCCCTCGCCGAGCCCCGACCAGGTCGAGGAGGTCACCTGGCAGCGGAGGTCGGCCGGCTCGCTCCAGCGACCGTGGCGGTCGAGCACGACCAGCATCGACCGCCGCTCCCTCACGCGAGCGCACAGCTTCCTTGCGTCCGGCGCACGGACCGTCGAGGCCGGGCAGAACATGACGGCGTCGACACCGTCGAGCAAGGTGGCGAGGACCTGCTGCCACCGCCCCGGGCCGCCGGGATCGGGGACGACGAGGAAGCGCTCGAGATCGATCCCGTGCTCGGCGGCGGCGGCGAGCCCGAGGTGCTCCAGCCCGGCCGCGGCGCACCACCCGCCGGCGGCGGAGACGCCGGCGAGCAGCTCGAGGGCGAGGCTCGTCGAGCCGGCGACCCCCCTGCCGCCGGGCGAGACGAGCGTCGTCGTGCCGCGCTGGAGCCCCCCGAATGGGAGAGCCCCGGCGAGCGCCGAGGTGGCCGGGACGACACGGAGCGCCTCCATGGCTGCCACGGACGAAGTATACGAACATATGTTCGATACCGACCACCCTCAAACGACCCGAGGCCGGACCTGTAACGCGAGGCGGCCTTCGCGCCATTGCACTGCCGGTGGAGCCGAGGGTCTGCTCCGCCGGAAGGAGACACCGATGAGAGTCCTCGCAGCGTCGGCGCTCGCCGGCGCCCTCGTGGCTGGCTCGCTCGCCGGGGCCGGGATCGCCGGAGCCGCCACCTCGGACCACATGGCCCCGACCAACATGACCATGTACGCCGCCACCTGCGCGAACGGCTTCACCGGGAACGTGGTCGTCCGGCGTCACTTCGACACGAAGTCGGCCTCCCTTCGCGGCAAGTGGTTCGTCGCCCACGTCGTCGGCGGCAAGAAGGACTCGAAGGTCCTCGTCCCGACGATGATCGACGTCACCTTCACCTTCACGAGCTCCTCGGGGACCGTCACCACCAACACCGAGAACGTCACCAAGCGCGCCAAGGTCGGCAAGCAGACGACCTGCACGCTGAGCGGCACGAACACCGTCGACGGCGGCAGCCTCAGCGCGAGCGGATCGATCACTGGAGCATTCCACTGATCCTGCGCAGAGGCCCGGCTCGAGCGTCCCGACTGCCCCTCATCGGCGGTTCGACGGCGCTCCGGAGTCGCGCCGGGGACCCTCCTCCCCGGCGCGGCTCTGTGCTGCTCGCTCAGCTCCTGATCGCCCCCGGCCATCTCGGGGGGATGTGGCCGGGGCGGTTCTGGGTCAGGCGAGTGCGACGAGCTCGCTGAGCTCGTCGCTCCAGGAGTCCTCGACCCCGTCCGGCATGAGGACGACGCGATCGGGTGAGAGCGCCTCGACCGCACCGGGGTCGTGGGTGACGAGCACGATGGCGCCCTCGTAGGTCCGCAGCGCCGCGAGCACCTCCTCGCGGCTCGCCGGGTCGAGGTTGTTCGTCGGCTCGTCGAGCAGCAGCACGTTCGCCGAGGACACGACGAGGGTGGCGAGGGCGAGGCGGGTCTTCTCGCCACCCGAGAGCGTGCCCGCCAACTGGTCCATCCGCTCCCCGCCGAACAGGAACGAGCCGAGGATCCTGCGGATCTCGGCGTCGGTGACCAAAAGGGGCGCCACGTTCCGCACGTTCTCGAACACGGTCGCCCCCGGCTCCAGGGTCTCGTGCTCCTGGGCGTAGTACCCGAGCTTCACCCCGTGGCCAGGAAGGACGCGGCCGGCGTCGGGGCTCTCGATGCCGGCGAGGAGCCGCAGCAGCGTGGTCTTGCCGGCGCCGTTCAGGCCGAGCACGACGACCCGGCTCCCGCGGTCGACGGCGAGGTCGACGTCGGCGAAGACCTCGAGCGACCCGTAGGACTTCGACAGCCCCTCGGCGGCAAGCGGCGTCCTGCCGCACGGCGCCGGCTTCGGGAAGCGCAGCCGGGCCACCTTGTCGGCCTGGCGGACCGCCTCGAGGCTCCCTTCGATGCGAAGAGCTCGCCGGTCCAGGTTGTGAGCCATGCGGGCCTTCGTCGCCTTCGCCCTCATGCGGTCGGCCTGTGCCCGCAGCGCCACGACCTTGCGCTCGGCATTGACCCGCTCGCGCCGGCGCCGGCGCTCGTCGGTCGCCCGCTGCTCGAGGTACTGCCTCCAGCCCACCCGGTAGACGTCGAGCTCGGCGCGGGTGGCGTCGAGGAGGTAGACCCGGTTGACGACCGCCTCGAGGAGCTCGGCGTCGTGGCTGATCACGATGAGGCCGCCCTCGTGGCTGCGAAGGAAGCTGCGCAGCCACATGATCGAGTCCGCGTCGAGGTGGTTCGTCGGCTCGTCGAGGATGAGGGTCGGGGCACCGGAGAACAGCACCCTGGCGAGCTCGATGCGGCGCCGCTGGCCGCCCGAGAGCGTCCCGAGCTCCTGGGCGAGCACGCGCTCGGGCAGGCCGAGCGACGAGGTGATCGAGGCGGCCTCCGCCTCCGCCGCCCAGCCCCCGAGGGACTGGAAGCGCTCTTCGAGCCTCGAGTACCGCCTCATCAGCTCGTCGTGGTCAGCCCCCTCGGCGGCCATGGCGTGGCGAGCGGCGTCGAGCTGGCGCAGGACGGCGTCGAGGCCCCGGGCGCCGAGCACGCGGTCCCGGGCGATCGTGGTCAGGTCGCCCGTGCGCGGGTCCTGCGGGAGGTAGGCGACCTCGCCGGAGCGGCGCACCGTGCCCGCGAGGGGCTGCGCCTCGCCGGCGAGGACTCTCGCGAGCGTCGTCTTGCCCGCCCCGTTGCGTCCCACGAGCCCGATCCGGTCCCCGGGCGCGACCTGGAAGGTCGCCGGCTGGAGCAGCTGGCGTCCCCCGACGGCGAGCTCGAGATCGGTGGCGGACAACATGGCCCCTCAAGGCTACGGGTCCGGGGCGGGCCCTCCGGGACACCGCCGGCACCGAGGCTCTCCCCGCCGGCTCCGTCGCCCGCCTAGCATCGCCCGCCATGGCCCCGACCTCTGCCTCCACGGCGCTCGCGAGCAGCGGGGATGGCACGGTGCTCGGCGGCGACGGCAAGCCGGTCATCGGGACGATCACGCCCGCCAACCTGGCCTCGTTCGTGCGCCGGCTGGCGGGCTCGGTGGAGAACTGGCCCGAGGTGCTGGTGCGGCTGTCGCTCGCGAGCGCCGGAGTGCGGGCTCCCGGCGACATCCGGACGAGAGTCCGGGGCGGGCCCGTCGTCGTCTCGCCGCCCGCACGGCCGGCGTGGTGGCCGACCTTCGAGATGTTCGCCGAGGACGTCTACCGCCTCGGCGCCCTTGGCAACCTCGAGCTCCGCCGCGGTGAGGTCGTGGTGGACATCGGCGCCCACATCGGGACGGCCGCCCTGCTGTTCGCCCGGCGCTGGCCGGAGTGCTCGCTCGTCTGCGTGGAGCCGAACCCGGGCACCTTCGCCTACTTGCGGACGAACCTCGACGCCAACCAGGTGCGCGCCACGGCGAGGAACGAAGCGGTCGGCGCCGCCGACGGGCAGACGGTCCTGTTCGGCGTCGACGACGCCTCGTGCGAGGCCTCGACCTCGGTCGAGGTTCCGGGCAGCTCGGCCAAGGTCCCCGTCGTCGCCTTCGAGCGGCTGCTCGCGGAGGCCCCCGGCCCGGTCCGGGTCGTGAAGCTCGACTGCGAGGGAGCGGAGCACGAGATCCTCGCAGCCTCGACGCCCGAGCTCTGGCGAGAGGTGGAGGTCCTCCTCCTCGAGTACCACCGCACTTCGGACCCCGCAAGCGGCTGGCCAGCCGTCGAGGCCCGTGTGAACGGGCTCGGTCTCGCGACGCTCTGGCACATGCCCTTCGCCTGGGCTCCGGGCCTCGGCATGGCGGCGTTCCGGCGGCCGAGATGAGCGCCACCTCCTCGCCGGCCGCCGGTCAGCGGCGATCCCTACGGCGCCGGCGGTACGCGTACGCGGTGGTGAGGTAGGGGAGCCTCACATCTCCACCGTCCCCCGCCAGGGCGGCGACCTCGTCGAGGAGCGGGAGCCGGACGGTGTCGGGCAGGCTCGCGATGTAGCTCGTCGAGGCCACGCGGTCGACGAGTCCCTGGCGGTCCACGACCTGCTCGAGGCGGGCGCTGTGCTCCCCCGCCGGACCGAAGCGCTCGTCGGCCTCCACGGCGGCGCGCCACTCGTTGCTCTTGTGGGAGGGGGTGTCCCCGACAAAGGGCGCCGTGAGGCGGCTGATCGCGGACTGGATCCGGTCCGACAGATCCCGCCGGTTCCAGACGAGGATCATGAGCCCCTCGTCCACGAGCACCCGGGCGATCTCCGCGAGGGCCCGCTCGTTCGCGAACCAGTGGAAGGCCTGCGCCACGGTGACGGCGTCGGCCGATGCCTCTTCGAGCCCGGTGTCCTCGGCGAGGCCCTCGCGGATCTCAACCTGGGCTCGCGCCGCGACGCCCTCGCCGGCACCTTCGAGCCGCTCGGCGAGCCGCGCCCTCATCTCGGCCAGCGGCTCCACGGCCACCACCTTCGCGCCGCAGGCGAGCAGCTCCGTCGTGAGCTTGCCGGTCCCCGCGGCGAGGTCGACCACCGTGCGGCCGGGACCGAGCCCCGCGGTCCGAACGATCCACTCGACGGTGTCGGCCGGGTAGCCCGGCCGCCCCCGCTCGTAGGCCTGCGACGCCTTCTCGAAGGCAAGTGCCTCAGCTCTCACGGGCGCATTGTCGCGTGCCTACGATCCATCCATCGACTCCGTCCAGCTCCCCGTCCAGGACCCGAGCCTCGGGACCGTCGTCGTCGGCCCGATCGACCCCGAGCTCTCCTACGAGCTCCGCCAGCGTGTGCTGCGGCCGCACCAGCGTGTCGAGGAGATGTCGAGCCTCGATCCCTCCGGCGGCTCCGGGCTCGTCGTCGGCGCCGTCGTGGAGAGCTCGGCCACTGTCGTCGCCACTGCGACGGTGCTCCCGGAGGCGGCCCCACCCGAGCTCGAGGCGGCGCTCCCTCCCGGTCGCCGGTGGCGGCTGAGGGGGATGGCAACGGCCCCGGAGGTGCGCGGCCGCGGGCTCGGCTGGGCGGCGCTCGAGCTCGTCATCGCCCATGTCGGCGCGCACGGGGGCGGCGTCCTGTGGTGCAGCGCCCGCGTCCCGGCAGCCGGGTTCTACGAGAAGGCGGGCTTCGCTCGCTTCGGGCAGGAGTGGGAGGCGGACCGGATCGGCCCGCACGTCCTCATGTGGCGTGCGGTCGAGCCATCCAGACAAGGAGCGCGATCGACATGACCGTCAGCGACGAGATGGAGGACCCGGAGGTCGTCGACCTTCTCCAGCAGCTCATCCGCAACCGTTGCGTGAACGACGGCAGCGCCGGCTCGGGCCACGAGACGGCGAGCGCAGAGCTCCTGGGCACCGTCGTGGCTGGTACGGGCGCGGACGTCGAGACCTTCGAGCCCTCGCCGGGGCGGGCCTCGATCGTCGCTCGCCTCGAAGGGAGCGACCCGTCGGCGCCGTCGCTGTGCTACCTCTGCCACACCGACGTCGTGCCGGTGAACGAGGCCGGCTGGAGCCGAGACCCCTTTGGGGGCGAGCTCGTGGACGGGGTGGTGTGGGGCCGGGGCGCCGTCGACATGCTGAACCTCACCGCGGCGATGTCGCTCGCCTTCGCCCGCCTCGCCCGGGCGGGGTTCGCGCCGCGCGGCACCCTCGTGCTCGCCGCCGTCGCCGACGAGGAGGCGCTCGGCTCGCACGGCGCCGGCTGGCTGACCGAGCACGCGCTCGACGCCGTCGCGGCCGACTACGTCGTGACCGAGACCGGCGGCATCCCCCTCATGACCCCGGGAGGCAAGCTGCTCCCGGTGCCGGCCGCCGAGAAGGGCAGCTGCTGGTGCCGGCTGCGCGTCCACGGCGAGCCGGGGCACGCCTCGCAGCCGCTTCGGACCGACAACGCGCTCGTGACGGCGGCGGAGGTCGTCCGCCGGCTCGCCGCCTACCGGCCGGAGGCCGAGATCCACGACAGCTGGCGACAGCTCGTCGAGGCGATGGCGATGCCCGAGGAGATCGGCGACGCGCTCTTGGACCCTCGGCGGATCGACGACCTCCTCGAGCAGCTGCCGGACCTCGCCCTCGCCCGGCAGGCTCATGCCTGCACGCACACGACGATCGCGCCGACGATCGTCCACGGCGGGACGAAGATCAACGTGATCCCCGACTCCGTCGACCTCGATCTCGACATCCGCACGATGCCCGGGTGGACCGAGGCTCGCGTGAGGGCGATGCTCGACGACGCGCTCGGCGACCTTGCGCCAAAGGTCGAGCTCCTCGAGGCCCTCGACGACCCTTCGACCGCCTCCAGCCTCGACACGCCGCTGTGGGACGCCATGTCGTCGCTCGCCCGGCGCTTCCATCCCGACGGCCGGGTGGTCCCCCTGCTCATGGTCGGTGCGACGGACGCCCGCTTCTTCCGGCGCAAGGGCGCCCAGGCCTACGGGTTCGGCATGTTCTCGGACCGGCTCTCGTTCGAGGAGTTCGGGAAGATGTTCCACGGCGACGACGAGCGCATCGACGTCGAGTCGCTCGCGTGGTCGGCGGCGGCCTTCGAGCAGCTCGCCCGCGACTTCCTCGGCTGACCGCGGCCGGGCGCGTCCCTCTCAGGCCGGGTCCGGCACGGGCTGAGGCGGCGGCGGTCCGACGTAGCGGGAGGCGGGTCGGATGATCCGGTTGTCCGCCGCTTGCTCGAGGATGTGGGCGCACCACCCCACGGCCCGGCTCACGGCGAACGTCGGCGTGAACATCTCCCGGGGCACGCCGCACAGCGACATCACGACCCCGGCGAAGAACTCGACGTTCGTGTAGAGCTGGCGGTCCGGCTTGAGCTCCGCGAGGACGCGCACGACCGTCGACTCGACCTCCTCGGCGAAGCCCACGAGCGGGCCGCCGAGCTCACGGGCCGTCTCCTTCATGAGCTCGGACCGGGGGTCGGTCGTCCGGTAGATGCGGTGGCCGAACCCTGGGATGCGGTCCCCGGCGAGGACGGCAGCGCGGATGTGGTCCTCCGCCCGCTCCGGCACGCCGATGGCATCGAGCGTGTCGAGGGCGCGGCTCGGGGCTCCGCCGTGGAGAGGACCCGAGAGGGCGCCGAGAGCGGCAACGACCGCGGCGGCGACGTCGGCACCGGTCGACGCGACGACTCGGGCCGTGAAGGTGGAGGCGTTGAGACCGTGGTCCATCGTGACGACGAGGTACCGCTCGAGGGCGCGCCGGCGCAGCTGATCCGGCTCCTCGCCGGTGAGCATGTAGAGATAGTTCGCGGCCGTGCCGAGCTCTGGGCGGGAGGCGACGGGCTCGAGCCCGCGGCGAAGCCGGTGCAGCGCCGCCGCAAGGGCAGGGGTCGCCGCGCACAGTCGCATCGCGTCCCGCCGGAGCTCGGCGGCCGACAGGTCGTAGCTCGCCCGGAGGCCGAGCGCGGCTCCGAGGAGGGAGACCGCGCTGCGGAGCTGGTCGAGGGGCGCGGCATTCGGCGAGGCCGCCACGACGCCCGGCAGGAGGCCGACGAGCTCCTCCGGCAGCGCCGAGAGCTCGGCGACCTCGTCGGCGAAGCGCCGCCGCTCCTCGCCCTCGCCGTCCCCGTCGAACAGCAGCTGCCAGACGTCCTCGAAGCTCCTGCGCCGTGCGAGCTCCGTCGCGTCGTACTGCCGGTAGTGGAAGAACCCTTCCATCCCCCGCACCGACCCGACAGAGGTCTCCGCGGCCACGACCCCTTCGAGACCGCGGGGCACGTCGGTGAGAGTGCCGTCGACCGGGCGGAGCTGGGCGACGCGGACGAGGTCGCGCATCGAGACCACGCCCTTCACGTCGTCGCCCACGACGACCGGCACGTGCCGATAGCCGTGCGTCGCGAAGCTGCGCCATGCCTCGACCGCCTCGACGTCAGGCCCCACCCAGTCGGGCTCACCCGTCATGTACCGCGACACCTGGGTCCGGCCGGGGTCGGCACCGTCGGCGGCCGCGCGCAGCAGGTCGCGCTCGGTCAGGATGCCGGCGAGGTGCCCACCCTCGGTCACCACGACCGACCCCACGTGGTGCTCGGCCATCCTCGCCGCCGCCTCCCGCAATGTCTCGCCGGGCTCGGCGCTGACCGCCGGCGAGGTCATCAGGTCGGCGACCGTGCGGGCGGGCGGGGCGTCGGGTGCGCCCGCGGCCGCGGAGGGTGCCGGGCCGGAGCCGGGACTGGCGGCGTGAGTGTCCATGAGCGGATTCTCCGCTAACCACTTTGTCTTGTCAACGTTGATTCAATCAATATATTGTTGCCAGGTGCAGTCAGAGCCCCCTGGCCCGGATAGGGGCGGATCTGTAGCGGCGCCGGGCATCTCGGTGGCCGAGGCGGCACGGCGGCTCGGGGTCAAGCAGCAGACGGTCTATGCCTACGTGAGCCGCGGCCTTCTCACGAGCTGGAGGGTGCCGGGCAGGAGGGAGAGCCGTCTCGACCCCGTCGAGGTGCAACGGCTGGCGGCCCGCCAGCACGGCGCCCGTGGGAGAGCCGGCCGCCTCGAAGTCGTCGTGGACTCGAACCTCACCCTGCTCGAAGCAGAGGGACGCCTCGCCTACCGGGGCTTCGATGCGGTCGAAGCGAGCAGGACGGCCCTGTTCGAGCAGGTCGCGATGTGGCTCTGGGGCCGCCCGGCGGCCGCAGTCCAGGGAAGCGAGGCGAGCTTCACGGCGCCCCCTGAGCTGCTCGGACCCGCCCGGGCGGCTGCGGAGCTGGCCGGGCCCGGCGCCTCACCGCTCGACCGCTACGTGCTCGCGCTCGCCGCCGCGTCGGCCGCCGACCACTACCGGCACAGCCGGCTCGAGCACGGGCTGGCGAACCGGGCGGCGCGCATGATCGCGACACTCGTCGAGTCGCTGCCGCCGGCGGCGCCGACGTCCGGCTCGAAGGCAGGAGGCCGGCCAGGTGGGATGCCGACGGTGGCCGAGCGCCTCTGGGAACGGCTCACTCCGCTGCCGGCGGAGGAGGGCCAAGTCGGGGTGCTCAATGCTGCGCTCGTCCTCCTCGCCGACCATGAGTTGGCGGCGTCCACGCTCGCAGCTCGGGTGGCGGCATCGACCTGGGCCGACATCTACAAGGTCGTGACGGCTGGGATGGCGGCTCTCGGCGGCCCGCTCCACGGTGGCGCCGGCGACCGGGCGGCGGCACTGGTGCGAGAGGCGCTGGCCGCGGGCGTCGACGTCGCGGTGGGGTCGCGCCTCGCCGCAGAGGAGCCGCTGCCGGGGATCGGCCACGCCGTGTACCTCGAGCGGGACCCGCGCGCCGACGCCCTGTTCGCCGCCATCGCTGCGGCATGGCCCGGCCACGAGGCGCTGACCGTGGCGGCCGGGGTGCTCGAGGCCGTGCGCGAGGAGCGACCGGAGGCGTTCGCCAACGTGGACCTCGCCCTCGGGACGTTGATCGCGGTCGCCGGCATGATCGACGGCGCCGCAGAGGCGATCTTCGCCACTGCTCGCACGGCCGGCTGGGTCGCCCACGGGATCGAGGAGTACCAGCACCGGCTCCGCTTTCGACCGCGTGCGGCCTACACGGGGCCCGAGCCGGGATCGGCGGCTCCCGTGCTCGGCGAGCACCCGCCGATCGGAGGCTCCGGCGCCGGCGGGAGCGGGAGCAGGCGTGCCTCGGCAAGGGCGGCTGAGTGAGATGAGGTGCTACAGCGACAGAGGTCCGCGAGCGCGAGGGCCCGGCTCCCCCGAGGTCGCCATGCCAGCGGCGCCGCCAGGGGCGCGACAAGCGCTGTCGTGCCGGCCGAGCGCTCCGCCGCTGCCAGTCGGCGCCAGCGTCTAGAAGAGCGACTCCTGGCCGGGCGCCCCCTGCCGTCGCCGACCGCCGATGCCGGCTCGGCGGTGCCAGCGGGCGGTGACGAGCTCGACCGGGAACGATCGCACCCGCTCGACCCGCACCACCTCGGGCTCCGGGGAGGCACCCGGCGCCGGCCGTCGCGACGGGGGTGGCCCCTCGACGAGGGAGACCTCGACCCAGCTCGCCCCGTTGCTCGTGTTGGTCACGTAGGCCCGGAAGCGCCAGTGGCGCCCCCGGGCGCTGTGCCCGGCGACCCGCACGACGTCCCCGGCGCGCAGTCCGTTCCACTCCTCCTGCCTCGAGAACCGGCCCAGCGTCCCGAGCGACTCGCCAGCTGCTCGACGGGGGACGGAGCGCTTCGTCAGCCCGAGACGGGGCACCGAGAGGTCGGCCACGAGCTCAACATAGGTGCGGGGTGTCGCGCGGTGGTGGACCGACCGGCTCGGACGCCTGCCCCCCCTCGCCGAGGCTGGTCTCGGAGGGTTGCGTCTAGCCACTCGAGATGACGGACTCGATCTGCATGACCCGGAGCGGGACCGTGGCGGAGGTCGTGATGGACGGGAGTGTCCCCTCACCGCCGACGACCCCGGCGGTGTCGGAGAGGGCCCAGTTGACGGTCCACGTGACGGTCGCGGTGAGCGGCTGCCAAGTGCCGAGGGTGGCCTGTGAGAACGTCGCCGTGCAGGCCGGGCCGTCGGCTCCCGCCTCGAGCGGGTAGGGCACCCCCGGTCCGCTGCACTGCTCCGCCAGCCGCTCGGGCCCGAACGTGGTGCCGTGCTCGGGGTCACCCGACGCGACCGGGAAGTTCCAGTAGGCCGACCACGTCACCGATGCCGGGCGAGCCCAGACGGTCGCCACGTACGGACCGGCCGACGCCGTCACGTGGAAGGTGCGCCAGATGGACTGGTCGACCCAGAGCCACGTCGGCAGGTTGACGAGCGTGGCATGGTCGACCCCGCCGATCTCGGCCGGTGAGGTGGAGATGACGGGTCTCGGCAGCGCGATCTCCCGGAAGGCCTGGTCGATGAGGGGCGGCAGCGCGGAGGGCGCTGGATCGGGGACCGTGTCCCAAAAGAGCCACTCCCAGACCGGGACCCCGTTCGGGAGGTGAGCCTCCGGCAGCGAGCTGTCGACGTCCGGACCGGCCAACGAGGGGACCTCGCCGGGCTTCGGGCATGCCACGAGGTCAAAGTGGTCGCCGCCGGCGCCCGCCGTGGCGAGCGGCGTCGCCCAGCGCGTCACGGCCCAGATCCCTCCGCCGGCGCCGCCCCGGGAGGCCCGCCAGAACGACTTCGGGAGACCTGCGTCCGACAGCGCTGCGCCGAGGGAGGTCACCGAGCTCCCGACGTCGTGCCAGCTGCAGAGCGAGAGCGCCGATGAGGGCGGGCCGATGTAGGGTCCCGGTCCCTCGGGGTTGCCGACCCACCACGCCATAGCCCAGAGGCCCCCGCCGCCCGTGCCGCCGTAGCCGCCGCCGTAACCGGCGGCCGCCGGCGTCGCACCGGCGACGAGGGTGAGCACCCCACCGGCGAGCACGGTCGCTCCTACCTGGCGCGCGCAACGCCACCACCTGTTCAAAAGCCGTGGCACGGACCTGCCTCCTTTGCCGAGGACGGAGTGGAGGTCTGGTCGGACCAGACGAGGAAACGGCCGTGGACGCGCCGGAGCACGGCGATCGCTGCAGTGAGGCCGGCGCCTCCGCCGAGCGAGGGTGGTGCTGGAGCACCCGAGGCGTAGACGCTCCCCGTGTCGAAGGTGCACGCCGTGACGACCGCCTCCGCGGCGGTGACCGAGCGTACGGTGACGTCACCGATCCGCCAGGTGGCCGGCGCGTAGACGCCCGCGCTGTGCAGAGCGGCGAGAAAGGCGAGGGTGTGCTCGAGCGCGGGCGAGCCCGGCACGAACGTGGCGGCGAGCGCCGCCTCGGCGGCGGCGCCAGACTGCCCGGGCCGGCCTGCGGCGTAGAAGTCCTCAAGGGAGGAACGAAGGGCTTCCGCCGCACGGGCCGCCTCCGCCTCCCGCGAGAGCGTGGTCCTAACGGCGCTCGACCCTCCGTGGTGGCTCGGGCCGCGCTCCGCGGGCTGCCGACGAGGCGCGGGCACCTCCGCTACGGAATGTGGAGCCGGCCGGGGAGCAAGATGCTCAGCCGAGCAGGCGGCGAGGAGCGAGGCAAGGGAGAGGGCGGCCGTGGCTGCGACCACGGGCCGAACGATCGGGCGGGACATGCCCGACACGGTCGCAAAGGGGGGTACCCGAGCACCTACCGCTTACAGATGGACCGTCCACAGGCTCACCGACCAAGGGACGGACCTCGTGCACAGTCCCCGCGCCCCTTACCGGCGCCCTACCCGCGCTCGGGTCCCTTGGTCTCGAAGTACCGCTCGACGGCGCGCGCGATGCCCTCCGCCATCACCCGCTGGCCCTCGGCGCTCGCCGCGATCGATCCCTCGAACGGATCCGTGATGTAGAGCGGCTCGATGAGCGCCCCTGGCATGCGGCTCGGGTCGGAGAAGTACCCTCGCATCGCCGGACCAAGCAGCATGACATGGTCGTACTGCTGGGCGAGGGCGGCGAGCTTGCTCGTGGCGGGGTCGCCGTTGTTCGAGCCCATCCCCACGTCGTCGAGCACCCCGTCGTTCGGGATGCCCCAGCCCTTGGCATTCATGGCAGCGAGCACCGAGCTCTGCAAAAGGTCGGCGAACCGGAGGTTCTCCGCGGCAAACGACCGGGCGGCGTCGTAGGTGGTCAAGCTGCCCGCCGCTTCCGGCGAGGTGCTCGCGTCGAAGTAGATCCCGACGAGCAGGTCGGCATGGGCCTCGTTGGCGCAAAGGTCGCGGGCTGCCACCTCGTCGTGGGCACCGACAAGGGAGAGCACCCCCTGCGAGACGTCGCCGGGCCCGAGCCGGAGCACCGTCGAGTCCGTCGTGCGCGAGTCGACAACCGTGAAGCCCGCCGCCCGCAGCAGCGCCGTCGCATCGAGCTCGACCGGCAGCGTGAGGGAGCCCTCGTAGATGGTCGCGCCAGACTCGGTCCGGCCGACGGCGCCGGGGTCGATGCCCCCGTGGCCGGCGTCGAGGAAGACGGTGAGGTGCCGGTCGCCGGCCGTCGGAGCAAAGCGCTCGCACGAGCCGGGGGCGAAGCGGGAGGGATCGACGGCCTGAGCACCCTCCGGCGCTCCCGGCCCCGTCGCTCCGCCCGCTCCGGCAACGGGGTCACCGGCGGCGCCCCTGTGGCCACCCCACCACCCGAGCGCCGAACCGACGACGAGCACGAGCCCCGCAAGGATCGCGAGGGCGACGTAGCGGAGCCAGCCCTCGTCGTGCTCCCGGCCGCCGACGGCGCGACCAGGGACCTCCGCGCGCATGGCGATGAGCGTACGCAGCGCGCCGCTGCCAGTGGCGTCAGCGGGCGCAAGTGGCGCACATCGACGGCCGGCTCAGGCGGGCTCCTTCGGTGGGGGCGGTGCTCGGCACGAGATCGACGAGCCGACGGAGTGGTTTCGCGGCGAGCGCACAGGACGGTGGCGCGCTGGCCTCCAGGTTGGCAGCTGACCTCGATGGACATGGGAGGTGCTCCGGCGGGTATCCCCGAATGTCCGGGAGCCGAACGGGTCCTCGCGTCACCGAACCCCGGCGACGGGTCACCCACCAACGGGCTCGATGCGTTCGATCGTCTCCACTCGGTCCAGTGAGCGGTCGAATGATGCAACTCGCTGCACGCCCGTGCTTTCCGCACACGCGACCAGATAGGCCTCGGCGAAAGCGACCTTGTCGGTCTCGTACACCTCGACGGCACGCAGTAGAAGGGCGGGGTCTACACAGACGACCGACTCAAAGGCGATGAGCGATCGAAGAGCTCGGGCGACCTGGGGGCGCCCTGCCTCGTAGAAGGACTCGAGCACATCGACGGTCTCCGCGGCGACGACGTCGGTGAGCAGCAGTTCGGTCTCCGTGCGCAGGTACTCGGTAGCCGCAGCAGCCATGTTCGGCGGATCGCCCGTGAGATGTCTGACCAACACGTTGGTGTCGACGAACGCAGTCACCGGCGCGCGGTCGCCCTCGCTCTCTTGGTGTTCCGGATCACCTGATCCCACGCGACGTTGCGCTTGGCAGCCGGGACCGGAACCGTAGCGGCGAGATCCAAGAAGTCCGGGACCTTCGCCAGCACCGCCCGGCTCCCTTCAACGCGGAAGACGATCTCATCGCCAGCCTCGATACCGAGGGCGTCACGGACCGCCTTCGGCACGGTGACCTGTCCCTTCGAGGTCACTCTCGCAGCTACGTCCACCCCGACCCTCCTTACTCCTGCTTCGAAGTAAGAATACAAGGCGACCGCACTGCCAACGACCAGATGCCCGCCGATGACCACCTGTGAGATGCCATGGGGTGACTCCGGCCGTCGGCTGCGCGCGCAAGATGTCGTTGACCGTCGCCTCCCGCGGTGGGTGGCAGCCCGGCGAGCCTCGGCGATGACACCGTAGGCGATGGAGCGGCCGCAGCCACGAGGGCACTCACCCCCGAAGCTCGCGAAGAACCTGATGCACACCAACAGCCTCGAGTCGATGGTCGCCGTCGCCCGGCGCACGACCAAGCGGGTCACGCGCTGGAAGGACGGGTCGATGAAACAGCGATGGATCGCCGCCGGCCTGCTCGAAACCGAGCGCTCCTTCCGGCCAGTGCATGAAGGGTGGCGACGACGTAGAGAGCTTCGTCACCGCCGTCCGTCGCGAGATCAACCCCGTTGCGGCACCCGCCGAGCACGATCACACAGCGGCGCCGAACTTCAACAAAGGGCGGGACATCCTCAACGACCGCGAAAACGAGAGGCTCAGCGGTCGCAGTCGACAGCGACTTCGAGCGCCTCGCACAGCTGCCGCATCCTGACGTCGGCAAGGCGCCCGATCCGTTCGGTGAGAACGCCGAGGGCGACGCTTTCGATCGAGTCCAAGTTGGCCACGCAACGCCGTGGCACGGGATCCTCGCTGGGTTCGAGCACGACCTCACTGGCCAGGCCACGGATGGTCGTGGTGCACGGAGCGATGACTGCCCGCCGAAGGCGGGGAATGGCGGCGTCGCGCGACAGCACGACCACAGGCCTTCGGCCGATGTCGGGAAGCTCACACCACCAGACGTCGCCCCGAGCGGGCAACGGGCTCATGATCTCGCTGCCGCGGCGCGGAACGATGCGAGATCACCCCACTCGTCGTCTTCGTCAATCGGGTGGTCGTCGTAGCCGGCGTACGCCGCATCCACCTCCGCGGCACGGTGCCGGGCGAGGAAGGCCGCCAAGGCGTCATCGACAAGTGCTGAGTCCGGCGCGCCCGCCTTCACCTCGCGCGCCCGCTCGAGAAGGTGCTGGTCCACGGTGGTGCTGATCCGAACCCGGCTCATGCCACATCTATAGCATGCTTGTGCCACTCTCCGGGCGGGATACCTGGCGGTTTCATCGGCCGGCGCCTGCACCCCGCCGCGGCCGCAGCCGCGCTGTGGCAACGGCCGGGGCCGGACGTGGACCACGACCGCATCGCGAACCTCGTCGATCTCGACGCCTTCGGTCACCGTGAGCCGGTCGACGGCGACCACCTGCCGCCATACCGTCGCCCCGAGCATGCAGTTCTCCCCCACCTCGTTCGAGACCGTTCGACCGGTCGAGAACGTAGGCAGGAAGCGGCCTTGCTCGCGTCCGAGCCGGTCCGACCGCCCACGGATCCGTCAGAGAGTCTCATTTGCCCATGGACGCACGGCCTGCTCAGCTGCTATCTCGCAGCGGGCATCGTGTCGACGGCGCTTGGTCGGAGCGGGACTGACTCGTGGTGCTGACCGGTGACCTCGGCGGGGCCCAGGCAAGAACCCACCACTGGCGCCACCTCGGGTCCACGCCACCCTCGGTCGAGGTCGCCACAGCTCGTCGCTGCCATGGCTCCGGGGCGACGTTCAAGCTGGCAGCGCGGGCGGAAGGTCAGTCAGCCGAGGATCTTCTTGGCGATCACCACACGCTGGATCTGGTTGGTCCCCTCGTAGATCTGGGTGATCTTCGCGTCCCGCATGTACCGCTCGACCGGGAGCTCGCGGGTGTAGCCGTACCCGCCGAGCAGCTGGACCGCATCGGTCGCCACCTGCATGGCCACGTCCGAGGCGAAGCACTTCGCCATCGCGCCGAGCTTGCCGAGGTCCCCCCGGGGGTCGCCAGCGTCGACCGCGGCGCAGGCCCGGTAGACGAGGCCCCGGGCCGCCTCGATCCTCATCGCCATGTCCGCCATCATGAACTGCAGGCCCTGGAAGTCGGCGACAGGACGGCCGAACTGGGAGCGGCGCTTGGTGTAGCCGACGGCATAGTCGAGGGCTCCCTGGGCGATCCCGACCGCCTGGGCGCCGATGGTGGGCCGGCTCCGGTCGAGCGTGTGCATCGCGATGTAGAAGCCCTGCCCCTCCTCGCCCACCCGGTTCGCGACGGGAACGACGACGTCCTCGAGGACCACCTCCCCCGTCGGGCTCGCGCGCAGGCCCATCTTGTGCTCGAGCTTGGCGATCTTCACCCCCCAGTCCTTCTCGACCACGAAGCAGGAGATGCCGCGGTGGCCGGCTGCGGGGTCGGTCTTCGCGAACACGGTGTAGGTGTCGGAGATACCGGCGTTCGTGATCCAGTACTTCGTCCCGTTCAGCACGTAGTGGTCACCGTCGCGCACGGCCCGGGTGCTCATCGAGGCGACGTCGGAGCCGGCGTCGGGCTCCGAGAGGCAGTAGCTCGCCTGAGCCTCGCCGCTCGCCACCCGGGGCAGGTACTTCCGCTTCAGCTCCTCGGAGCCGAAGTTGATGACCGGCAGCATCCCGAGCTTGGAGATGAGGAGGGTGACCGCTGTCGACGCGCACGCCCGCGCGACCTCTTCCACCATGATCGCCTGGGTCACGTGGTCGGCTCCCTGGCCGCCGTGCTCCGCCGGCATGCCGAGGGCGGGCAGCTCCATCGCGACGCAGGCGTTGAAGCTCTCCCAGGGGTACTCCTCACGCTCGTCGTACTCTTGGGCCCTCGGGGCGATCTTCTCCTCGGCGAAGCGCCGGAGCACCTCGCGGAAGGCCTGCTGATCCTCTGTCAGCTCGAACATGGACATCGTGCAGCCTCGGTTCTTTGCGGGATCGGTACGTCGTCGGACCGCGCCGCCGGCAACCGGCTAGGTGCTGATCCCCTCGAGCTCGGCCGTCCCGGCGAGCTCGGGGAACGAGTCGGGATCCGACTCGAGGCGCTCGGCGAGCGCGGCGGGGGTCATGCGCAGGGTCGACTCGGGCACGAGGTCGGCGAGCTCACGCTCCCGCCAGTAGTCATGGGCGACACCGCCGAAGACCGCTCTTCGCGCCTCGATCATCTCCTCGGTCGCCGTGCCGAGGTAGCCGAACAGCCTCAGCGCGAGCTCGAGGTCGGCGGCGACCGGAGCGCGCCCGAACATCGCCGCTCGCCGGAGCGCGATCACCGAGGCGCCGTGCAGCACGTCCTCGGGGTGCTCTCCCTCCACGGTGCGGATGCGCTCGGCGAACCGCTCGGCGAGGAGGAGGCCGTAGCCCTGGTCGGGCCCGGCCGAGCCCCGTCCGCGCCGCTGCGTCGCGTCCGGTGCAGGGCGGAAGTCCGCGGGCCGGTGGGGCCGCCACGGAGGCGGGACCGGCAGCTTGTACAGGTCGCGGACCTCTGCGTTCGGGAGGATCGGTGCGAACTTCGGCTGTGTCATCGTCGGTCCCGTCGGGTCACGAGCTCGTTCCTCTCGTTGCGGGGTCTCGCTCGATCGTACCGGCCGATGCCCTGATCAGGGCCAGCACGACGGCGTCGACGAGGGCCTCGAACGAGGCCTCGATGATGTTCTCGGAGACGCCGATCGTCGACCAGGTGCCCTCGGCATCGGCGGTGTCCAGCAGGACTCGGGTGACCGCCCCCGTCGCCTTCTCGGTGTCGAGCACCCGCACGCGGTAGTCGGTGAGGTGGACGTCCCGCAGCGCCTCGAAGACCGGCTGGACCGCGAGGCGGAGAGCCGCGTCGAGCGCGTTCACCGGCCCGTTCCCCTCCGCCGTCGTCACGACGCGGCGGTCGCCCACGTGGACCTTCACGGTCGCCTCGGTCGTGAGCTCGCCATTGGTGGCCCACGGGTGCACGAGGTCGTCGCCGTCCCCGGCCGCGCCCTCGAGACCGGCAGCGGCCGGATCGAGGGCAAGGGCGTCACCCTCCCGGGCGCGCCAGTCGGTGATGACCCGCCACGACTCGATGCGGAACAGGTCGCCGACCCCCGAGAGTGGCGCCCCCGCCGCCGCCCTCATCATGAGCTCGAGAGAGCCGTCGGCCACCTCGAAGTGGTAGCCGGCGTGCTCGAGTCGCTTCAGGGTGTCGAGCACGCGGGCGAGCGCCGGCGAGTCGAGCTCGAGGCCGAGCTCGGCGGCCTTCATCTGCAGCGTCGAGCGGCCGGCGAGCTCGCTCACGACGACGCGGGTGCCGTTGCCGACCGAGTCGGGCGGCACGTGCTCGTAGGCGCCGCTCGCCCTGACGAGCGCGCTCGTGTGGAGGCCGGCCTTGTGGGCAAAGGCGGCGGTGCCGACATACGGCCGCTGCGGGTCAAGGGTGAGGTTGACGATCTCGGCGAGGTGGTGCGCGACGGGGGTGAGCCGCTCCAGGCGATCGGGCGGGATCGTGGCGACGCCCATCTTCAAGGTGAGGTTCGCGATGGCGGCCGAGAGGTCGGCGTTCCCTGCCCGCTCCCCGTAGCCGTTGACGCATCCCTGCACCTGGGTAACCCCCTGGCGGACCGCCGCCAGGCTGTTCGCCACCGCGCACCCGGCGTCGTTGTGGAAGTGGCCGCCGAGCTCGGCCGAGGTCCGCTCCCGCACTGCCGCCACGATCTCCTCGACCCGCTCGGGCAGCGTGCCGCCGTTGGTGTCGCAGAGCACGAGGGTCTCGGCGCCGGCCTGCTCGGCGGCGCCGATCACCCGGAGGGCGAAGTCGCGGTCGCGCTCGAAGCCGTCGAAGAAGTGCTCGGCGTCGAAAAAGACCCTCAGCCCGTGCGAGCGAAGGTAGGCGACCGAGTCCGCCGCCATCGCGACGGCCTCTGCCAGGCTCGTTCGCAGCGCCTCCGTCACGTGGAGGTCGGAGGCCTTCGCGACGATGCAGACCGCCTCGGTCCCGGCGCCGACGAGGTGGCGGAGCACCTCGTCGGCGTCCGCTCGCACCCCGGGACGCCGGGTCGAGCCGAACGCAACGAGCGTCGAGGTCGCAAGGCGCAGCTCGGTCGCGGCGCGGCGGAAGAACGCCTCGTCCTTCGGGTTCGAGCCAGGCCAGCCCCCCTCGATGTAGGCGACGCCGAGGTGGTCGAGTTGCTCGGCCACCCTCAGCTTGTCGTCGACGGTGAGCGAGATGCCCTC
>DATGKK010000035.1:0-3941 GCA_035294725.1 Acidimicrobiales bacterium
CCTTCAGCCAGCTCATCGAGCTCACTGGCGCCGTCCCCGTCCAGGTCGCGGCCGACGGGGCCGACTGCCCATGAGGCCAGCTCCGGGCAGCCCTCACCCCGGAGGCGAGACGGCAGGGGTCAGATCTCGGTCCTCTAACTCCCAGGCGTGGTCGAGCATGTGCCATGCGCACCGTCGGATGAGGAACTGAAGCGGCCACGATCGCGCCGGCTCCCCCCGTGCGCTGTGCTCGCGGATCGCATCCACGAAGTCGTCCCGGTACCTGCGCAGCGCTGCGGCGTCGCCTCGGGTCTCGAGCGGCACCTTCACGCCGACCTTCGGAGCGAACTCCGCGATCTCCGCCCCGTTCACGTGCCGGATGATCAGCTCCTTGTCCCTTCCCCCACCTCGCGGGCCCTTGCGTAGCTCGCCCGAGACCCGTTCCGCCATTTCGTCGAAGGTGCACCAGGCGGCGCGCAGGAGCGCAAGCTTGCGGTCGCACTCGGAGGCGGTCATCGGCTCGCGTTCCGGGGTGGCGGGCCGGCCCGAGACGCCGAAGTAGTCGGTCATGCCCGTCCCCTCGATCTCTTCGACCACCTCGAGCTCACCGATCGCCTCGAACTCGTCGCCCAGTCCAGCCAGATCGGCGACGTTGGCGTAGCGCGCGCGGTAGGCCCCAAGCACGGCGAGCACGTCGGCGCCGATCCTGGCGCTGCGGTCCCATCCCGGCCAGTCGAAGGCGCAGGCCACCACGCGCTTCTTCTTGCCGCGCTCGAGCATCACCCGGACTGGGCCCGACATGTCCTCACCGCCTCGAGTGGAAACCTCTGTGCGGCGGAGGCTACCTCGACGCCTCGCTCGCCGCCGAGCGCCGAGCAGCTCCGGCCCGAGCCGCTCGCACTCGTGGCCAAGATGTCCTCTTGCGAGTATCGGACGCCGCCCTTCCTGCCACCGGCCACCCGAACGAACCATCTGAACGCCCGCTGAGGTAGGCCCTTCAGCACGGGGACGCAGATCGACGGGTAGGCATGGCACCCGACCGCCGCCGACCGTGGTGACGAGCTTCAGGGTCGGCCCTCGCCACTCGTGGCGCCCGTGGAGATCCCCTCAGCACGTCGACTCGGCACTCGTCTGCTCGGACGGACGGCAGCACGAGACGGAACATTCGGGCGGGGCTCCACGTCGCCGGTTCATCATTCGCGCTACGGCTGGCGATCCGCGTAGGGCTTCGTCCAGGTGAGCGTGTAGCGCCACAGGAGCCGACGGCTGACCTCGGCACCGGGAAGTAGCCGTTGCAGGAGCCGGCGGGCATCGCGCAAGGACATCGTCGGCTCTTGTGTGGGCGACATGACCGTCCCCGGTCCCCACCGCAGGATGAAGGCACGGTTGACGACCACGGCAACCAAGCTGATGACTCGGTCGAGCAGGGAGGCTGCATCGGGCCAGACTCCCAGCACCACGAGCCGTCCGCCAGGGCGGAGGATGCGCGTCATCTCGGTGAGAGCGCGCTCCATCGGCAAGTGGTGGATGACGGCGAGAGAGCTGACCACGTCGAATGAAGCCGACGGGAAGGGCATCAACATTGCATCGGCCTGAACCACCACCAGGTTCCCCTCGCCCTCGCGCCTCGCCTCGGCCTTCCTGACCTCAGCCGGATCCGCATCGAGCGCCACGACCGTCCTGACGACAGCAGCGAGTCGTTGGGCGAAAAGACCGTCCCCGCATCCCACGTCGACGGCCCGGTCGCAGCCAGTGGGTAGAAGCCGCAACAAGGCGTGGTGGTAGTGGGTGTTGTGGTTCCAGTACCGATGCACGCATGCAGATTGTTTCAAGCCAGCGCACGATGCGACGACAGCGGGAGGGGTGCCGCTCCACGCCCGAACAACAGATCGCGCTGTCGGGCGGGGCCAGTAGCAAGCACCGGGACCGCCCCGAGCGACGGCTCTCGCGCTCTCGGCTTGTCTCGCAGCGTTGTCACCCCGTCAACCTCCTGGCCCACTTTCTGGTGACCTGGAGAGCCCCACCAGTGGCTCGGCGCCGGCACCCGGGGCGCACCTCGACCCGGTGAGGCACGCCGCACGCCGCGGCGGCTCCCGTCGCCATACCGACGGCGGCCCGCCTGACCGCTGGACCGGTCTGCGCAGGGCCCCGGAGCGTCCGGACGGCCGGGAAGGAGATGCTGAGCGAGGCTCAGGGTAGAAGCTCAATAGAAGTCCGCCTCTCGGAGGGCCGCCACACCCCGCTGAGCCTTCGCGGTGGGCGAGGGGGGACTTGAACCCCCACGTCCTTGCGGACACAGGAACCTGAATCCTGCGCGTCTGCCAATTCCGCCACTCGCCCGTGGTGGACCGACGATACTCGGCCCCGGGCAGCTCCGGGATCGGGCCCCCTCGAGGGCCCACACCGAGGGGTCGCGGTGCCGTGCGAGCGAGGCGGCCTTCGCCCCCGCTCCGACCTGGGGCGTTGCGTCATCGTGCTCGGGCACCGGACCAGTAGTCTCAGGGCCAGGATGGGACTCGAACAGTTCGAGCGCCGGCTCGAGAGGATGGTCGAGGGGGCGTTCGCGAAGGCGTTCCGCGGCCAGCTCCAGCCGGTGGAGCTCGGCCGCCGCCTCACGCGGGAGATGGACCTGCGCCGCACCGTCGGCGTGCGCGGCGTCATCGCGCCCAACCACTTCGACATCTACCTAGCCACACCGGACTACGAGCGCTTCGAGAGCTTTGCCGACGTGTTGAACCGGGAGCTGGTAGAGGCGGTGCGGGAGCACGCGAGCGACGAGCGGTACTTGTTCCTCGGCCCCATCGAGATCGTGATCCACGAGGATCCTGACCTGGCCGTGAGCACCTTCGCGATCGAGTCAGAGGTCAGCGAGGCTGCCGGTGCCGTCATGGACTGGCTGGTACTTCCCGACGGCCGCCGGGTAGGAATAGGTGACGAGGTCGTCACGATCGGCAGGCTGCCCGAGTGTGCCGTCGTGTTGGACGACCCGAACGTGTCGAGGCGCCACGCCCAACTGCGGCGAGAAGGGGAGTCGGTCGTGATCGTCGACCTCGGATCGACCAACGGGACGAAAGTGAACGGCGTGCTCGTGCGTGAGCGCCGCTTGACGCCGGGCGACTCGGTTACCGTCGGGACGACCACCATGAGGTTCGAGCCCGCCTGACGAGGCGGATCGGCACATGCCCCACGCTCTCTTGCACGTCCTGCGATATTTCCTGCTCGGCCTGATCTGGCTGTTCTTCGTCTACGCGATCCGGATGGTCTACGTGGAGATCCGCCGGCAGCGGGCTGAACGGGCGCCAGCGCCGACCGCCCAGCCCATCGGGAGCGACCAGACCGTCCACTTGAAGCTCAAGGTGGTCGACCCTCCGCAGCGCCGCGGGCGCAGCTACGACCTCGGTGAGGAGATCACGCTCGGGCGCTCACCCGGCTGCGCGGTCCCCCTCGAAGACGACACCTTCGTCTCGTCGGTCCACGCCCGCGTGTTCTACCGGGGCGGCGAGTACTGGATCGAGGACCTCGGCTCGACGAACGGCACGTGGCTCAACGACGAGCGGCTTGACGACGGGCCGATGCGCGTCCAACGGGGTGACCGGCTGAAGGTCGGCGGCACGACGCTCGAGATCTCACGATGATCGCCATCCGGGCAGCCGCCGAGAGCCACACCGGCTACGTCCGCTCCAACAACGAGGACCTTGCTGTCACGAGCAGCGACCTCGCTGCCATCGCCGATGGGATGGGGGGCCACCTCGGCGGTGAGGTTGCGGCCCGCACCGCCATCGAGGAGCTGGTCGAGGCGTTCCAGCGAGACCGGACCGCCGCCGGCCTCGAGGCGGCGGTCCGGAAGGCGAACCGGGAGATCTGGCGCCGGAGCCGGGCCGACCGGAAGCTGCGAGGGATGGGCACGACGCTCACCGCCGCCGCTCTGCTCCCGGGCGGCGGCAGAGGTCAGGCCCGGCTTG
>DATGKK010000036.1:0-36408 GCA_035294725.1 Acidimicrobiales bacterium
CGACAACCGCTACGCCCAGCTCATCTACGACCACACCCGCACCCACACCAGCGCCGGCTTCGCCGCCTGGATGGGACGGCTCCCGACCGAGCGCCGGGAACGCCTCGGCGGCTGCGACATCCACTTCGTCCACGGCTCGCCGCTCGCGCTCAACGACTTCTGGTGGGAATCCCTCTCCGAAGACGAGCACCGACTCCGGGTCGCGGCAAGCGGCGCGGACGTGATCTGCTGCACCCACTCAGGGCTGCCCTGGCAGCGGTGTGTCGGAGGCACGTTGGTGGTCAACGTCGGGGTGCTCGGCAAACCGGCCAACGACGGCACGCGCAAGGTGTGGTACGCGATCGTCGACCTCGCCGACGAACAGGCGGTAGCCGAGCTGGTCCCGCTCGCCTACGACTGGGAGGCCCAGGCCCGCTCCATGCGGGCTGCTCGAATCCCCGAACTGTTCGTCGCGACCATCGAGACCGGCTGGTGGACGACGTGTCTCGAGGTGCTGCCCCCTACCGAGCGGGCCCGGGGTCGCTACCACCTCTACCGCTCCTCCCTACCCACCGCCTTCACCCCTGCCGGTGGGACCTGGAGCGATGGCGGCGACGAGCTTGTGAGTGACCTAACCGGCGCCGATCCCCGCGTCGGAGAAGAGAGGACCGGCGACGCCGCAGGAGAGGACCTGCCGGTGGTCCCACTGTTCGGCAGCGCCTACTTTCCGCGCCGACTGTGGGTGTACACGAACTTCCACTGCAACCTCGCCTGTGACTACTGCGCCGTCGGCTCTTCGCCGCGCGCCCTTCCACGGCTTCTTCCCGCCGAGCGATTCCGTGCCCTCGTCGACGAGGCCGTCGCCGAGGGCTTCACCGAGCTCTACGTGACCGGCGGCGAGCCGCTCTTACACGCTGACATCGCCGAGCTCCTCGCCTACGGCACCGCAGCGCTGCCCACCGTGCTGCTCACCAACGCCACCGTACTGCGAGGCACCCGCCTCGAGCGGCTCCGCGCACTGGCCGGCAACCCACACCTCGTCGTGCAGACCTCGCTCGACGGTGCACGCCCCGCCACCCACGACGCCCATCGAGGCGCGGGCACGTGGGCCCGGACGATGGACGGCATCGCCACCCTCGTCGACATGGGCCTGGCGGTGCGAGTGGCGATGACCGAGACGCCAGAGAACACCGGCGAGGTCACAGAGGTCGCTGCCCTGCTCGCCGACGCGGGTGTCCCAGCCGACAGCTTCGTCGTGCGCCCGCTCCTGCGCCGGGGGCTCTCCGAATCCGGCCTCGACATCACCGAGACGAGTACCGTGCCCGAGCTGACCGTGGCGGCCGACGGGCTCTACTGGCACCCCGCCGGAGCCGATCGCCGCTCCAACCTCGACATGCGCATCGCGGAGGCCGAGTGCACCCTCGCCCACGCCAAGCAGCTCGTCGTCCAACGGTTCCTCGCCGCGCGGCTGCAAGACGGGAGCATGCCCCGCCCCTACCGCTGCGCCGTATGACTGCCACCCCACGCTCCCGGCAACGCCCGACCGGGCCGGACACTCGGCCCGGATCGCCGTGGGCATCAACGGGATCGAACTGGACCACCCCGGGTTCCCTGCCCGTGACAACTCGGACCAGGCGGAATCCCAGATGATGGAACAGCCAGCCTCGAGGATCGAGGACTACGCGATCATCGGCGACGGGCACAGCGCGGCGCTCGTCGCCTCGGCCGGGTCGATCGACTGGCTCTGCCTGCCCCGCTTCGACTCGGGCGCGTGCTTCGCCGCGCTGCTCGGCGGCGCCGAGCACGGCTATTGGAAGCTGGCCCCTATCGCCTCTCCTCGTCGGGTGATGCGCCGCTATCGCGACGCCACTCTCGTGTTGGAGACCGACATCCACACCGATGACGGGGTCGTCCGGATCGTCGACTGCATACCCGCCCGCTCCGACCATACGAGCGTGGTCAGAGTCCTCGTGGGCATCGCCGGACGGGTCCCGATGCGGATGGAGCTCGTCGTGCGATTCGACTACGGGTGGGTTGTGCCGTGGATGCGGCGCGCCGGCGACCACCTCCACGGCGTGGCCGGCCCCGACGCCATCTGTCTCGCCACCCCGGTCGCCACGAGCGGCGAGAACTTCTCCACGGTCGCCACCTTCAGCGTCGCGGCGGGCGAGCGGGCGGCCGAACGTGGCGGAGAAGTCCGCGGCACGCTTGCGGGCAACGGCGATCGACTTATCGCCGGGCGGCTCCCCGGTGGGGTCGAAGATGGCCCAGTAGGCGGCCTTCACCTCGGCCTGGTGCTCGACGGGGACCTTGGCCAGGATGTTGCGGGAGCGGCGGATGGCGCATCTTTGACGCAAGCTGTGGGGGAACACGAGCTCGACGGCGCCGATCAGGCCGGGAGCGCCGTCGGAGACCACCAGCAGCGGCGGCCGCAGCCCTCGGGCGACCAGGCCGTCCAAAAAGCCCTTCCAGGCATCGGTGGACTCACTCGCGCCCGAGTCGAGGCCGACCAGCACTGGGCGCCCGTCGGTGGTGATGCCCCATGCGGCGAGCACCGGCTCGGCTCGGGCGTCGTCGTGCATACGGAAGTGCGACCCGTCCAAGAACAGGTACTCGAGTGACACCTCGGAGAGATCCCGGGCCTTCCAGGTGTCGAACTCGTCGTTGATCGCCTCGCACACCCGGCTGACGGTCGACTTCGACAGCGCCGCCTTCGCGCCGAGGGCATCGGCGAGGCTGGCTTCGACGTCGCGGACCGACAGGCCGAGGACGAACCCGGCGATCACCAGGCTCTCGAGCGCGTTGGTGCGGCACACGCCGATGCCGAGCAGCCGTGAGGCGAACGCCTCGTCGGTGCCGCGCAGCTTCGGCCGGTCGATGGTGACCGGCCCGGCCGTCGTCTTGATCGTGGTCGGGCAGTGCCAGTTGCGGCTCCCGGCCCTGGCCCGCTCGCCGTGGCTGTAGCGTTCGCGACCCAGGAACTCGGTGACCTCGGCCTCGATGGCGGTCTGCATGAGCAGCCGCACCCCGAGCCGGGCCACCTCCTCCAGCACCTCGCCCAGCTCCCGAGCCGAGCCGAAAGGTCGTCTATCTCGGCGCGGATGCGCTCGATCGGTGATACTCGTGTGGTCACGGGCGTGGGTTCCTTTCTCTGCTTGCAGGCTTCGAGAGGAACCTACGCCCGTCGTCTATTTACACCGCGGACCGGACGCCACCACAAGCTGCTCGAATCCGCGCAGGCTCGCTGGCGAAAGATCACGGGTGCCGAGCTCGTTGCGCTTGTGCGAGCTGGCGTCACCTTCATCGACGGCAAGCAACAAGAGAGGAGCGACACCACCTCGGGGTCACCCGACACCGGCACAAAAGACGGGTCCGTCGCCGCCTGAGCGAGATTCCCCGTCCACAACTATTGATGCGATGAAGGAGCTTTTCGTCGCTCCCGCGTGATCGAGTCGGAGCCATGTTCGCCTCGGGGCGCCGTCGCACGAGGTTCGGCATGGTCCATGCAAGCAACGCTTCGAGAGCCAAGGATGTCCACCGGGCCTCCTCCCGCAGCGCAGTCCCAAGCGCGTCGAGCACACTCGGGGTTTCCAAACCAAACCGTCGACGACGGAAGGAGACCCCAGTGGAACGACAGCGACAGTACGTCGGAATCGACCTACACCGTCGACGCAGTGTCATCGTCCGCCGAGACGATGACGGCAGCACGCTCAGCTGCGTGCGCGTCGACAACGTCGACCTCGAAGCCTTCAGCGCGGAGATCACCGCGGCAGGTGAGCACCCAGAGGTCGTCTTGGAGGCGACCTATGGCTGGGTGCGCCACGAGGCGCCACATGACCGGGCGGGGGGAAGAGCCCCGCCTGCGGCCTGTCGCAGCAGGCCGCTGAAGCTGGAGGCAGCCTGACCTCGGAGACGAGAGGGAAGGTGGGAGCAGCCTCGACAACGCCGGGATGGGCTGGCACTGCCAGACAGCCCAGGTCCGGCAAGCAAGACGGAGAGGTGTACGAGTGCAGGAACCAGTGGTGGAACCCCCTCAAGAGCGTTGGACCGGCTGTAAATCTGGTGGATGGCCGGGATGGCAGTGCGACGGACCTCCCTACAACCGGGAGGGACGACCCCGGCACGTGTTGGTGCCGGGGAGCCACGGTGAAGGCCTGCGGCGTAGCCGTGGACATGCCTGCAGGGGAACAGCTGGGCACCGATCCCGTCAACCGGTCTGTGGTGAACGTGGGAACCGCCTCTTCGCCGCCAACCTGCCGACCATCCAGGTCGGCAGCGGCAAGGCACGTCGTCTGCTGATGGCAAAGGGACGGGGCGGAGGGTCCGTAGTAGTCCGAGGCCGGGAAAGCCGGCCACATGGCGAAGGGACCCAGCGAGCTTGCAGTAGGCGAACTGGAAGACCAGGAGGACGCTGGTGAACACCGACGCACCGTGGCCCGACCTCGACGAGGCCGAGCAACGGGTACTGAAGATCCAGACGAAGCTGCACCAATGGGCTATCGGCGACCCGGATCGTCGGTTCTGTGACCTGTTCAACCTTGTCGCCGACCCCGCGTTCCTTGTCGTGGCGTGGGATCGGGTACGGGGAAATCGAGGCGCACGGTCCAAAGGAGTCGATGGAGTGGCACCCCGCTCCATCCTCTTTGGGAGGGACACGTTGCTGCCGATGCTGAGAGATGACCTCAAAGCACGGCGGTTCGCTCCCATGCCCGTGCGAGAGAAGCTCATCCCGAAGAAGGGTGGGAAACTTCGTGGACTCGGCATCCCGACTGCTCGGGACCGCTGTGTCCAGGCCAGCCTGAAACTGGTCCTCGAGCCGATCTTCGAGGCGGACTTCGAGCCGTGCAGTTACGGCTTCCGCCCGAGGAGGAGAGCGCAGGACGCCATCGAGGAGATCTTTTTCTATGCCACCCACTCCTACGAGTGGGTGCTGGAAGGAGACATCAAATCGTGCTTCGACGAGATCTCGCACCCCGCCCTCATGGACCGGGTGCGCCATCGGATCGGAGACAAGCGCGTCCTCGCCCTCGTGAAGGCGTTCCTCAAAGCCGGTGTCCTCGGTGAGGACCAGGTGATGCGGGACACCGTCACCGGCACCCCCCAGGGTGGCATCCTCTCGCCGCTGTTGGCGAACATCGCCCTGTCGGTGCTCGATGAGCACTTCATGGGGCAATGGAAGTCCTTCGGCGGCACCTATGGCCGCAGTCGACGGCGTGCCAAGGGCCTCGCCAACTATCGCCTGGTGCGATACGCCGATGATTTCGTCGTCTTGTTGACCGGGACCAGAGAGCACGTCGAGGCGCTGCGCGATGAGGTGCAAGGCGTGATCTCCTTGATGGGTCTTCGCTTGTCGGAGGAGAAGACGCTCGTCACCCACATCGACGAGGGGTTCGACTTCTTGGGCTTCCACATCCAGCGGAAGCGCCAGGAGGGGTCGATGCGGCGCACGATCTACACCTACCCGTCGAAGACCGCTCTTGCGGCGGTCAAGGCGAAGGTCCGTGCGCTCACGCAGGGCAACACGAATCAATCCCTGGCCAACCTGCTGTCCCGGGTCAACCCGGTGCTGCGGGGCTGGACCAACTACTTTCGGCACGGCGTGTCGGCGAGGACCTTCAGCTACCTGAACGCCTTTTCCTGGCGGCGGGTGGTCAACTGGCTTCGCCACAAGCACCCCCGTGCCTCATGGAGCTGGCTCCGTCGTCATCACCTCCCGAGGTGGCGCCCGACGGATGGTGAGGTGACCTTGTTCAACCCGGCGACGGTGCCGATCACGAGGTATCGCTACCGAGGGACGAGGATCGCCACGCCCTGGTCATCAAGGGTCGAGACGGAGGCCGCCTAGCCCGGCGGGACGAGCTCGTGGAGAGCCGGATGCGGGGAAACTCGCACGTCCGGTTCGGGAGTGCGGGCCGGGGAGACAACCGTCTGAGAGGACGGAACTGCGCCCCGGGCCGACACTCACTACTGGGCAGCCGACTGGCTGGCCGAGCACGGCGCGAGCGTCCACCTCGCCCATCCCCTCGGGAACAACTGGGGACATCGCCGGGTGAAGAACGACCAGCGCGACGCCGAGGACCTCGCCGACCTCTACCGCCTCGGCCGCCTCGCCGAGGCGTGGGTCGCACCTCCCGAGGTCCGCCAGCTCCGAGAGCTCGTGAGATACCGGGCCAAGCTCGTCGCCCTCCGCTCAGGGTTGAAGGCCCAGGCGCACGCTGTGCTGGCGAAAGAGGGCGTGGCGGTCCCGGTGACCGACCTGTTCGGCACAGCCGGCCAGAAGTTCCTCGACGACGTCCCGCTCGCTGCGGCCTACCGGGCTCGCATCGAGTCGCTCCGCGGGCTCATCTCGACGATCGAGCGAGAGGTGGCGATCTTCGAGCGCGACCTCGAGCGGGAGCTCGGCGGCGTCCCGGGCTACCAAGCGATCCAGAAGATCGCCGGCGTCGGCCCGGTCATCGCCGCCATCTTCGTGGCAGAGATCGGCGACGTCACGCGGTTCGCCTCTCCCCGCCACCTCGCGAGCTGGGCAGGCCTCACGCCGCGCCACCGCGAGTCCGACACCTCGGTCCACCGCGGCCCGATCACCAAGCAGGGCAGCCGGCTCGTGAGGTGGGCCGTCGTCGAGGCCGCCCAGCGCCAAGCCGCTGGCACCAAGCTCAGGGCGGACTACGCCCGCATCGCCGAGAACCACGGCTCGAGCCCCGGAGCGAGGAAGATCGCCCGGGTCGCAGTCGCGCGAAAGATCGTCACGCTCGTCTACTACGGCTTGAGGGACGGCGAGATCCGATCTCTCGAGTCCGCCCCGTGACGAGCTGCGGGCACCCCCAGGTGCGAGGTCGCCAATTGTCATGGTCCCCGGTTCGCCGGAGCGGCCGCGCGCTTGATTGACCCCGCCTGGGCGGTGGGCCGAAACGCCCCATGCCGCTTGACGGCGCAGGGATGACCGGCACCCCGTAGCGGGCTGCCCTCACCGAAGCGACTTCGGGCCTGGGGACATCACCGGTGCTCGGCTCAAATCAAAGGAGAACGAGCGCTTTCGAACATCGTCGGCGGAGGCCCGTCGGACGCACATGATGCGCCACCGCCTCGCCGGCCTCAAGGCTTCCCCTTCGGGCGGCTTCGCCGGCCTTGACCCCACCTCGCCGTTGGCGCGCGCCCGCTCCCATGACGGCCCCGACCCTGAGCAGGACGAGAACCTGGCGGACGGCAGGCGTCGCGTTTGACTTACGTCACTCCTTCAGGGATGACTTACGTCACTCCTTCAGGGATGACAGGTTCCGAGCGAGCTGTCAGGGATCGAAGACGAGCAGAGCAGAGCCGGCAGTACCACCCGAATTCGCTGGAAGTCCGAGTCGCGCGTCCAGAGCCGGGCCGATGAGCCGACTGCCGCGATGGCGATCTCGATATCGCTCCGCGCAACGGTCTCGCCCCGCTCCCGAAGGCGTGCCGCCGTTTCGGCGGCACTTTGCAACTGGACCGGGCCCAAGTCCGCCCATCGCGAGCCCGTCAGCAGCAGCCAGAGGCGCCCTCTGTCGGCTGATTTGGCTCCGGCCAGCACTTCTGCGACGACAGGGCCGCACACGAGCACCTCACCTGCGACGAGGAGGTCGTCGAGCTCCCCAGTTTCGATCCCTTGCCTCGCCGCAGGCACTCGACCCACTCCGAGATGTCCGCCAGAACCGTCACGGCTTTCGCTCGCGCGCAAGCGACCCGAAAGATCTTCGATCTCGACCGTACCTGCGAGTTGCCGCAGCCGGTCGACCGCGTCGTGCGTGAGGTAGAGGCGCACGGCTCGCTGGATGGCCTCGGTCTTCGACTCCCCGGGAAGGCGGGCCGTGAAAGAGGCGACGAGCGCGTCATCGAGCTCAAGAGTCGTTCTCACGGTGCAGTTGTCATGCAATCGCGCAGATCAGCTGCGGGCGTTGCGCGACTCGACGTCCCGAACTGCTCCGTGCTCGCCGACCGGCAGTTCGAGTCCGGCAGCCTGTAGCTAACTGTAGCTTTTCGTGCTACAGTGCCCTTTGTGACCCAGACCATCGCACAACGGGAGCTGCGCAACGACAACGCCAAGGTGATCGACGCGGTAGCCGCCGGGCAAACCTTCATCGTGACGCGCAATGGTGTCCCGGTGGCTGAGCTCCGTCCGATCGTGCCAGCCCGGCGGAAATTCGTCGCCAAGGCAGATCTCGTTGCGCTCGGAGCTGACGGACCACATGTCGACCTCGGCGCGTTCAGGGCTGACCTCGACCGCATCGTCGATCAGAACCTGTAGATGTCCGTCGGCCTGCTCGACACGTCTGTGGTCATCGACTGGGATGACCCAGCCGTCGCGACGGCGCTCCCCGATGAAGCCGCGATCTGTGCCATCACCCTCGCCGAACTGGCCGCCGGACCGCACCTCGCCCCGACCGGTGACGAACGGGCGCGCCGACAAGCTCGCCTGCAACAGGTGGAGGCGACGTTTGACGCCATTGCCTTCGATGCCCGCGCCGCCCGTAGCTATGGTCAGGTCGTGGCCGCAGTCATGGTGGTCGGTCGTTCCCACCGTCGTCGAATTGCCGACCTGCTCATTGCCGCGACGGCGCACGCCAACGGGCTGCCGCTCTACACGCGGAACCCGGACGACTTCGCCGGTCTCGGAACACTGATCGAGATCATCGGCGTGTGAGAGCCTTGACCAGCGCGGACGACAGCGCTCGTACCACACACAGCTTCCAAGGAACCCAGGGTGGTTCACACCGCCCAGCAGAATGGTGGACCGTAGGCACTCGTATTCGAGCTCCGACGGCCTGCGGATTCGCCTTCAACACCTCTGCCAGAGCGGCCTGTAGGTAGCTGTGACGGCTATCGCTTCACTGAGGGTGACGCAGGCCGAACGGGGGGGCTTCTGGCCCTTCTCGATGTAGCCGATGAGATCCTTGTTGGGCCGGAACGGAGGTGGCGCCGGCCGACTCTTGGCGGGCGGCGGGGCCGGTGTGCTCTGAGGTGTCTTCTCGTCAGACATGGGGCCGGCTTCCGATGGCGGCAGCGATCGCTAGAGAACCCCGGCAGCTCGAACTCGCCACCCTTTCTGCTTCACCAGGGTCGCGGCCTCCTCTACCATCACGATGTGCGTATCGAGCAGCTCCAGGCGCGTCTCGGCTTCTGGCGCGGTGGGATTGCTTGGCGGAGCCGCTCCACCTCGAGCACCGGGTAGCGACGAGGAAGGAAGGCCCACGCTGCCAGGATCGCCGCAACAACTGCGGCCGCCAGTCGGATCTCGAAGATCACCGTGCCCGAGATCGTGATCTGCGCCGTGGCACCGAGACCCGCGAGGACGCTCGCGAAGCCCAGGACGACCCCCGCCTTGCCGTCGAGGCTGGCGGCGTGCGCGTTCATCGTCTCGCGTTCTGCGACAACCTGCGCGAGCACGATCGCCAGCGATGGCAGCTGCTGTTCCTCGTCCACTTCGACGAGGCTACGAGCAGGTTGTGACTGCGGATCGAACTGCCTGCTCACCGACCGGCGGTTCGAGTCCGGCAGGGAGTGCCCGCTTGCCGACACGCATGACCAGTGAGGACTCTCGCGAGAAGTGCGGGGAGAGAGAGTAGGGACCCGGGGAGGCAACAAACGAGGGCGAGAGCAGGCAGGGGCATCGGCGTGCGAGAGCCTTAACCAGTCCGGACGACAGCCCGGGGGCTCCGTCGCCTGCGTCCATTGAGGCGACCGTCGGCACCGGCTCGGATGGGTCCTCGCCGCAAGGTTCCTCACTCTCGTGCTCGTCGCCTTCGTGTTCATGGCGGCCCTTCGCCGCGCTTGGTGTCGAACGGAGCCCTCCTACGTGCTCGCCACCGGGCACTGGGTCGCCTCGCTGTCTGCCGGCGGCACGGGTCATACGTGTCGGTGCCGAGAACCTCATCCATGGACTGTGAGCTGCACTTTGACGGCTGGTGCAGGGCGCGGCGAGCATCGACCGATGGCCCTTTCATTCCTGTATCGGGCGTTCTGCCGGGTGCTACAGGTGCTTGGGGTTGGCGCCGTCGTGGCATCGACCATCTCGCTGGTCCAGATATGGGTGCCCACGCGTTCTGGCAGGCCCGAGTGTGCTCAGGTCTCAGGCGGGTCCCGGTGAACCTGCTGGCGGAGCGCGCCGATCCCGGTGACCGCCGCTATGAGGAGCAGCGTGCCGCCGAGGTAGTAGACGACTTGGATGCCGTAGGCGTCGGCGATGGCGCCGCCCGCGGCGATGCTCACGAGCCGGGCGCTGTGCCAAACGAGGTCGAACGCGGAGAAGACGCGACCTCGCTTGTCGTCGGGGACGTGGGTCTGGATGAGCGTGGAGAAAGTGACGTTGCCGGTCGAGGTGCCGAGCCCGTAGCCGACGAGCGCGCCGAGGGCCGCGGGCAGGGCGCGCACGGTGGCGAGGGCGAGGTCGACGAGGCCGCGCAGGCCGAACGCGCCGAACATGATGGGCGCGTGGCGCCGCCCGGCGGGGAGCCGGGAGAGCACGAGGGGGCCGACGAAGGCGCCGACACCGATCGCCGCGAGGGCGAGGCCGTAGCCGGTGGTCGAGGCGTGCAGGCGCTGGCGCATCAACACGACGAGCAGGGCGCTGGTCGCCCCCGCGGACAGGGCGGCCAGCGCCTGGGCGACGGCGAGGGCCCGCAGCAGCCGGTCGGCGGCGACGTAGCCGAGGGCCCGGCGGCCCTGCGCCCACATGCTGGTGGTGACGACCGGTCGGGGTGCCTCCCCGGCGGGCAGGCCGGACAACAGGGCGGCCGAGGCGGCGAAGCTGGCGGCGTTGAGCCCGAAGGCGGCCCCGTAGCCGATGGTCGCCGCCAGGAGGCCGGCCACGGGGGCGAGCACGACCTGGCTCAACACGGCGGCCGACCAGATGCCGCTGTTGGCAGCGACGAGCTGGTCGCCGTCGACGAGGCTCGGCAGGAGCGAGCCCGCGCTCGGGTTGAAGAACGCGGAGCCGGCGGACAGGCCGAACGCGACGGCGTAGACGACGGCGATCTGGCCGTGGAAGAGCGCGAGCACCGCGGCGAGGACCACCCGGGCCAGGTCGGCGCCCACCATGACCTTCACCCGAGGCAGCCGGTCGACGAGCGGCCCGGCGAGAGGGGCCAGGGCGATGAGCGGGACAACCTCGGCCAGCACGGCGCCCGAGACGCCCACCCCCGAGCCGGTGAGGCGCAGGGCGAGCAGGGCGACGGTGGTGAACTGGATGACGTCACCCCACTGGCTGACCGTGCGCGCCGCCCACAGCCGGCGGTAGCCGGGCCGGGCGAGCACCGACGCCCGGTGCTTCGTGACGTCCTCGTCGCTCACAGGTCCGAGCCTTCCCCATGGGCGCCGGGAGGTCACGGCGAGCTGGCGAGGGCCGGCCGGGTAGCGCCCATCGGGGTGGGCCAGCTAGCGAGGTTCTCGATCCTCACGGTGGCGCCGGTGTGGGGCGCGTCGACCATCTCGCCTGAGCCGATGTAGATGCCGACATGTCCGGGCAGGACGGCGAGGAACTCGCCGGGATCGAAGAACACGAGGTCGCCGGGTTCGAGCTGGTCGAGGGGCACGTGCGGGAGGGCGGACCACTGGGCCTCGGAGGTGCGGGGGATCACGATCCCTGCTGCGGCGTAGGGGGCCTGGGTGAGCCCCGAGCAGTCGAAGCCGACGCCTGGGGTCTCGCCGCCCCAGCGGTAGGGGGTGCCGATCTGGTCGAGCGCGTAGCTGACCGCCTCGGCGGCGGCAGGGCTGGGGCCAGTTGCCGTGATGGCTGGTGCCGGTGCGGCGTAGCTGGCGGCGTAGGAGAACACCTCGGCGACGTATCCCCGGCTGTGGTTGTAGGCGAAGACGGCCCCGGGGATGTCCGCGCCACCCCGGGCGCCGTTGGTGCACAGGTCCCGGGCGGCGGCGTAGACGGCGTCGGTCGGGTCATACGGGCTCGGCGGTGTGGCCCCGCCGGGCCGGACCGGGATGTCGTAGGCGGCGAAGGTGGCCGGCAGGAACTGCATGGGTCCGACGGCACCGGCACTGGAGGTCTGTGTGTCGGTGCCGAAGTCGGTCTCGACTCGCCCGATGCCCGCCAGCACGCTCCAGGGCAGCCCCGGACAGGTGGCTGCCGCAGCGTGGAAGGCCTCGAGGTAGCTGGCGGGGATCTCGGCTTGCGCCTGGGCAGACGCGGTGATGTCGCCGGCGAACAGGGGGCCGCCGAACAGCGAGGCGATGCCGGCCGCGGCCCCAGCCGCAACCACTACGACGGCGAGGACGAGTCCGGCGCCGATGATGCCGACGGTGCGCAAGGTCACGGGCGTTCTCCTTTCCGGCTGTGGGGGCGGCTGCTGGCCTCGGGCGCGCCGAAAGCGCGCGGCGAACCGGTCAGGTGCCGATTGGTTGAAGGTGGTCCCGGCGAAGACGCCGGGACGATAGGAGGCTTGGTCGTCCAGTCGGGCGATCAGCCCGTCGAAGAGCCGCTGCCGGCCGATCTAGCCCTTGGCCGCGGCGTCACGCTGGCGGGAGAGGGTGGGGCGGAACTCGACGGTGGTGACGAAGAACGAGCAGGACTCGCACCGACTCGAAGTGGCAGTCCATGTCGACTGGCCGGGCGCAGTAGCCGTTGCCGAGCATCCGCCGGTCCATCTGGCGGCGAAGACGGCCCATCTCGGATCCTTCGGCCCCTGCGGGGAGCGCCCTGGGCTGGTCGTAGAGTGCCTCGACCTTCTGGGTCACCGAGAAGTACTGGTCGGCCACGGTGCGATCGGCGATGCGGGCGTAGACCCGGGTCATGTTCATGTCCTTGTGGCCGAGCAGCGCGGCTATGGCGTCGAGGCTCATGCCGCGATTGAGCGGCTGGGTGGCGAGCGTGTGGCGTAGCTGGTGGGCGGTGACATGGCCGATCCCCGCCGGGTGCCCGGTGCCCGGCGGCATGGTGGTAGTGGGATGAGCAAACGCGGTGGGTCCGGTGAGTTGGGCGACGGCGGGTGGGGGGGCGGCTGCCTTGGCCCCCGCTCGGGCGAGGGCGGCCACTGTCACGTCGGTGGGCAGGTGGGCCAGGGCGGCCAGCTCGGCCACCGAGACGAGGCTGCCGCGGCCCAAGCGGCGGGCAGCGAGGGTTGTGGCGGGGCGACGGAGCCGGTGGCGGTCGAGGTGGTTACGCCCGGCGTAGACGGCGAACGCGGAGGCCACCGCGTGGGCCCGGCCCCGCAGGGCGGCTTTGGCGCCGTGGCCGGTCTCGTCGGTCGAGACTGCGTAGTGGACGGCGATCGCCCAGCACGGCTGGGCAGCCTTGTCCAAGATGGCCGCCACATCGGCCGATCGGGCCGGTCGACCTCGGCCCGCTGCGTTCTCGGCCCCCTCCCGTCGGGGTGACGAGGTCGAGGAGCCGCCCGGTGCGGTGAGCTGGCCGGCCGTTGTGCCGGTGGACGGCTGCTTTGGACAGGGTGCGAAGGCGCCGGCCGGTGACCGGTCGGGCCAGGATCTGCACGCAGGCCTGCTCGTGCTCGCCGAGCCCGGAGAGGGCGCCGAGGAGTGGGCGGAGCGGGTCGACCCGATGGTCGGTCTTCAAGGGGTAGTGGTCGCCGGCGGCCAGGCGCAGCTCGCCGCCGGTCGCCAGCGTTGCTTCTGGTAAGGGCGGACAGGCTGGGGTGGTGGTGGTCTGGGCGCCGGGCCAGGCCGCCTCCACCGCCCGCTCGACCAGACCGGGCGGGACGCAGGCGGGCACCCACCGCGACGAGATCGACGCCACGACCGCCGAGCTCAAAGAAGACCGAAGCGGCCATCGAGCGCTACATCCTCGCCTTCGAGGCCGGCACCATTAGCAACGACATGTTCGGCTCACGCGTCCGCGACCTCGGCGAGCGTGCCCGCACCCTGAAAGCCCGGCGCGACGTGCTCGAAGAAGCAGCCGACCTCGCCGCCATGGGACCCGCCCGCCCAAACCGACATCGGCACCCTACGCACCGAGCTCGAGCACGTCGTCGCCAACGGCACCGACGCTCATCGCAAGGCTACCACCCAAGCCTTCGTCCACCGCCTCGTCGTCGTCGAACCCGGCGTCATCCAACCCACCTACCTCATACGCGGCGGCATCCCCACCGATCCGGACGACAACCCTGACCAAACCGCCCCCACGTCGGCGTCTCGCGCGGTGACAAAAATGGTAAGTGGGCGCTGACGGACTCGAACCGCCGACCTGCTCGTTGTAAGCGAGCTGCTCTGACCACCTGAGCTAAGCGCCCCTGATCGCCGCGTGAGGTGCGGCAGCCCGCCCGGTCGCTACCCGCGGGCCTGGCGACACAGTCTTCCACGACGGGCGGGGTCAGCCAGCCGGCCTCGTTGGCACGGCTCGGCCGCACGCGGGCCGCCCAACGCCTGGCAGCAGTACCTAGACTCCCGACATGGCGCCCCGTCGCGGAACACCGAGGGTCCTGGCGGTCGCTCGTGGCGACGAGCCTGCGGACCTGCTCATCAAAAACGGCCGGGTCTTCGTGCCGGCGACCAGGGAGTGGCTCGACACCGATCTCGCCATCGTCGACGGGACCATCGCCGGCCTCGGCCCACGCGACGCTCACGAAGAGGTGGACGTGGCCGGGGCGGCCCTCACCGCCGCGTTCATCGATGCCCACATGCACCTCGAATCGACCAAGCTCTGGGTGGACGAGTTCGTAAGTGCCGTCCTTCCTCATGGCACCACGGCGGTCGCCGCCGATCCGCACGAGCTCGCCAACGTCTTCGGCATCCCGGCCCTCGACGCCCTGGCTGCTGCCGCCCGTGAGCTGCCGTTCACCTTCGGCATCTGCGCCTCGAGCTGCGTGCCGGCCTCCGACTTCGAGAGCCCGGGTGCCGAACTGCACGCGAAGGAGGTGGCCGAGCTCCTTGAACAGCATGGTGCGATCGGCGTTGCCGAGGTGATGAACTTCCCCGGCGTGGTGAACGGCGACCCGGACGTGCTGGCCAAGATCGCCGCTGCCGGACACCGGCGCGTCGACGGCCATGCGCCCGGTCTCTCGGGCCGCCAGCTCGACGCCTACCTTGCGGCCGGGGTCGAGTCGGACCACGAGTGCACGGCACTCGAGGAAGCCGAGGAGAAGCGCCGCAAGGGGATGTGGATCTTCATCCGCCAGGGCTCGGCCTCCCAGAATCTTGCCGAGCTCATCCCCACCGTGCTGCGCCATGGCACCGAGCGGATCTGCCTGTGCACCGACGACCGCGAGCCCGACACCCTTCTCGGCCGGGGCCATGTGAACGACTGCGTGCGGCTCGCAGTCCACCACGGGGTGCGGATGGAGGACGCCCTCGTGCTCGCGACGGCAAACACCGCCGACTACCACCACTTTGACCGGCTGGGCTGGCTCGCCCCGGGCTACCAAGCCGACGTGCTCGCCTTCGACGACCTCTCGAACCTCGAGCCGGCACGGGTCTGGCAAGCGGGCCGGCTCGTGGCAGCCGACGGCCAGGTCCTTCCCGGCGCCGTGCCGGCCGTGCCGGCTCCCGAGTGGATGCACCGCTCGATCCACTTCGCCGAGCCCCCCACCGCCGCACAACTCACCCTGCCGCCACCGGCAAGCGGCAGGGTGCACGCCATCGGCGTCTCCTCGCGCACGTTGTCGACCCGCCATCTCGAGGTCGACCTCGCCGTGGCCGGCACCGACCTCGCCCGTATCGGCGTCGTCGAGCGCCACCTGCAGACCGGCAGGGTTGGGCTCGGGTACGTGCAGGGCTTCGGGCTGAGGCGGGGCGCCATCGCTTCCACCGTCGCCCACGACGCCCACAACTGCATGGTGGTGGGGGCGATCGGACCAGAGGGACCAGGGGAGATGGCGGCCGCCGTCGCCCGGCTCGGCGAGATTGGCGGGGGCCAGGTCGCCGTGCTGGATGGTCGGGTGCTGGCCGAGGTCCGCCTTCCGATCGGGGGGCTCATGAGCGATCGCAGCGCCGAGCAGGTCGCCGAGGAGGTGGAGCAGCTCGCGAAGGCGGCGGCAGGCGGGCTCGGGGTCGAGATCGAGGCGCCGTTCATGCAGCTCAGCTTCCTCGGCCTGTCCGTGCTGCCCGAGCTCCGGATCACCGACAAGGGACTCGTCGACGTGATGTCGTTCAAGCTGATCGACGTGGCGGCCGGCTAAGCCCCCGGCCCACCGCACACCACCTCCTACGGACGGCGTGGAACCCTCGCAGACGGTCGCCTCCCTCCTCGGACGGGTCGGCCTCCCGATGCCGGTTGCGGACCTCGCACGGCGCCGCTTCGACGTCGTCGTGGTCGGGGGCGGCCACAACGGCCTCACCTGTGCCGCCTATCTGGCGAAAGCGGGCCTCGATGTCCTCGTGCTCGAGGCCCGTGACCACCTCGGCGGCGCCTGCACGCTCGAGCAGCCGTGGCCGCAGCTCGACGAGGGCGACGCCTCCTACGTCGTCTCCCCCTGCGCCTACCTCCTCGGCCTGCTCGACGGGCGCGTCGTCGACGAGCTCGAGCTCCGCCGGCACGGGCTCGAGTACTACCTCGCCGACCCCGACCCCTTCACCCCGTACGAGGACGGCACCGCGTTCGTCCAGTGGCTCGACGACGCGAAGACCGACCGCTCCCTCGATCAGCTCGGCGTCTCGAGGCGAGACCGGGACGGCTACTGGGCGTTCCATCGCTTCTTCGCCGAGATCAGGCGGCGCCTCCGCCAGGGCGCCCGGGACACGTGGCTCGGTGACTCCCCATCGAGAGCCGAGATCGAGGAGCTGCTCGGGCACGAGCAGGCGATGGTGGACGTCCTGTTCGAGGCCTCGGTCGCCGAGGTTCTCGCCGAGCACATGTCCGACTCGCGGCTCGTCGACGCCCTGTTCGCCGGCGGCATCATCGGCACCTACGCGGGACCGAAGGACCCCGGCACGGCATCGGTGAAGCTGATGCACCGGATGGGCGAGCTCGACGGCCGGGGCGGCGTCTGGGCCTACGTGAAGGGGGGCATGGGGACGGTGAGCTTTCTCATCGCCGAGGCGGCGCGCGAAGCCGGAGCCCTCCTCGCTGCGGGGACGCCGGTGGCGCGCATCCTGCCCGGCGAGGGCGTCGTGCTCGACGACGGGACCCGCATCGCTGCAGCCGACGTCGTGAGCAACGCCGACCCGAAGGTGCTGCTCGGTCTGCTCGAGGGCGCGGGGGTGCCGCAAGGGATGCGCCAGCGCCTCGAGAGCTGGGACGTGCGCAGCGCCACGGTGAAGCTCAACGCCGCCCTCGACCGCCTCCCCTCGTTCACTGCGGCGCCGAGGGACACCTCGATCGCCCTCGGGACGCTCGACCTCTCCCGTGGCGTCGAGGCAACCCAGGGGGCCTTCGAGCGCTGCCGGGCCGGCGAACCGGTCCTCGCCTTCGCCGAGGCCTACTTCCAGACCGGCCACGACCCCTCGGTCGCCCCGCCCGGCCGTCACGTCATGAGCGTCTTCTCCCAGTACGCGCCGTACGAGCTCGCCGGCGGGCAGTCCTGGGCCGTCGTTCGCGAGAGCGTCGCCCACCAGATCATCGACCTCGTCGAGTCCTTCGCCCCGGGCTTCGCCGCGTCGATCCTCGCCTACGAGGTGCTCGGGCCGCCCGACATCGAGGAGCGCAACGGCCTCAGCGGTGGCCACATCTTCCAGGGCTCGGTGCTCCCCCACCAGATGTGGGAGCACCGACTGGCGCCCCGCACCGAGCTCCCGCACGTCTACCTCTGTGGCGCCGCCACCCACCCCGCCGGGAGCGTCGTCGCGCTGAACGGGAGGAACGCGGCCACCGCGCTCCTTGCCGACCGCAGCCGCGCCCGCTAGGGCGGCTCCTTTGCGGTCAGCCGGCGAACTGCGCCTGGTAGGTCGCTTCGGGGACCACGGCGGAGACCGAGAGGTTCGGAGCTCCGCAGGGCACGAACCGCTTGTCGATACGGAACGTCCCGGCCACACCCGGGAGGTTGACCTCGAGCTTCGTCACCGTCGGGCAGGTGCTCTGCCCGCCTTGCGGCACGTCCCCGTACGCGACCACGAAACCGGCGCCGGGCGAGGTCCCGGCCGCCAGCACCACCGTCGCCGGCGCAACGGAGAAGATCGTCCCCTGCCCGCTGTGAGAGACCTCGGCGGCGAGCGGTCCCGAGGTGCCAACGAGTCCGATCGTCGGGTAGCCGGCGAGCGTGCACGGCGACGACCCGCCGTTCACGATCGAAAAGCCGAGGTAGATCGTGCCGGCGGCCCCTTGCGTCCGGTCCTGTTCGAGCGAGAGGACTGACTTCGCGCACGGCGAGGCAGCTGCGGTGGAGGTCGTGGTCGAGCTCGAGGTGCCACTCGTCGAGGCGACCGTGGTCGAGGTGCTGGTGGTCGAGCTCGTCGACGTGCTCCTCGGGGTGTGATTGCCGCCGGCCGCCGGTGAGCTCGAGCAGGCGGCCAGCAGGGCGGCCATGGCGAGGCCGCCAACAGCTGCCAGGGCGGTGCGAGCTACGCGGCTGAGCACCATCAGGCGGGGGTCCTCCAGCTTCGTGCGCCCGATCGGCGCCGGTCCTCCGGCCCACCGGCGAGTGCGGTGGCACCGAGCCGAGGCGGATCCCCGGCACCCGCCCAGTATGGCGGCTCCGAGATGGCCTACGGGAACAGGCCCCGGAAGGTGATGGCCTCGGAGAGGCGGTCGAGCGCGACCGCGACCGCGCTGCGGCGCAGCGTCACCTTGAGGTCGCGAGAACGGTCCCAGACTGCCTGGAACGCGGTCTCCATGATCCGGCGGAGGCGCTCGGCCACGACCTGTTCCTCCCAGGCGAAGCCCTGGCGTGACTGGGCCCACTCGAAGTACGAGGCGGTCACGCCCCCCGCATTGGCGAGGATGTCCGGCACGACCACGACGCCGCGGCGCTCGAGGATGGGATCCGCCTCGGGGAGCGTCGGCCCGTTCGCTGCCTCCACGATGACCTTGGCGCCGAGGTTCTCGGCCACGGCGGCGGTGATGGTGCCGTCGAGGGCCGCCGGCACGGCGAGCTCGCACTCGATCTCCCAGATCTTGGCGGGATCGAGCGGGTCGGCCAGCTCGAACCCGTCGACCGTGCCTCGCCTCGCCACGTGGTCGGCGAGGGCCACCGTGTCGAGGCCGGCCGGGTTGTAGACCCCGCCGAAGGCGTCCGTCACCGCCACGACTCTCATCCCGGCCGACGAGAGCAGGTAGCAGAGCGGCCCTCCCACCTTGCCGTGGCCCTGGACGACCGCCCGGGAGCCCGTCATCGGGATGCCGAGCTCGTGGAAGATCGACCGGCTGCAGATGAGCACGCCCTGGCTCGTGGCCCCGACATGCCCCCTGCTCCCGCCGATGGCGAGCGGCTTTCCGGTCACGACGCCGGGGAGCGCCTCGCCCCGCACCATCGAGATGGTGTCCATCACCCAGGCCATCACGCGCGCATCGGTGTTGACGTCGGGCGCCGGCACGTCACGGTCGGGTCCGAGCAGGCTCGAGATGTCCATCGTGTAGCGGCGCGTGAGCCGCTCGAGCTCGGCGTCCGAGAGCGAGCTCGGGTCGACCTGGACCCCGCCCTTCGCCCCGCCGAAGGGGATGTCGACGACGGCGCACTTGAGCGTCATGTCGGCGGCGAGCGCCATCACCTCGTGGGCCGTCACGTCCTGGTGGAAGCGGATGCCCCCCTTGCCGGGTCCGCGGCTCACGTCGTGATGGACCCGCCAGCCCGTGAAGACCTCGACCCGGCCGTTGTCCATCCGCACCGGGATGGCCACCTCGAGGACCCGAGTCGGATGGCGCAGGATGCTGTGGACGTCCCTGTCGAGGCCGATCAGCGCCGCGGCATCGTCGATCCGCTCCAGCACTGCTTCCCACGGGTCTGTTGCGGACATGTCGTCGTTGACCTCCGGCTCTTTGCGACCAGGGATCAAGTTACTCCGACTGCACTGCTTGCCGGGCGGACGGGAGGGGCGGGCGCGGCGGTGACTGGCCGACTTCGAACGACGCCGGCCACCGCCGGCGTGGCAGCGTGCCCGGCTGGACGCCCACAATGAGCACATGGACCCCGAGGAGTTCCGCAGGGCCGGGCACGAGCTCGTCGACTGGATCGCCGACTACCGCCTCCGAGCCGCCACGCTGCCCGTGCGGGCCCGGGTGCGACCGGGCGAGGTCCTCGGCGCCCTCCCCGCCTCGCCTCCCGAGGAGGCGGCGGCCTTCGCCGAGATCCTCCACGACCTCGACGCCGTCGTCGTGCCGGGCCTCACCCACACCCAGCATCCCCGCAACTTCGCCTGGTTCCCTTCGAACGCCTCCCTTTCCTCGGTGCTCGGCGACATCACGGCCGCCGGTCTCGGCGCCCTCGGGATCACCTGGCAGTCCGCTCCCGCCCTCACAGAGCTGGAGCAGGTGGTCTGCGACTGGATGCGGCAGCTCGCCGGTCTCTCGGAGGGTTGGCACGGCACGATCCTCGACGGCGCCTCCGCCGCCTGCCTCGTCGCGCTCCTCGTCGCCCGCGAGCGGGCCACGGACGGCTCCCAGCGCCGGAGCGGCCTCCAGGGCGAGCCCTCGCCGCTCACCGTCTACTGCTCGGCCGACGCCCACTCCTCGGTGGCGAAGGCGGCCCTCCTCGCCGGCTACGGCTCCGACCACCTCCGCCTCCTCGCCCCTGCGGGCCCGGCTCGCTGCATGGACGCGGCCAAGCTGGACGAGGCGATGTCGGCCGACCGGGCGGCCGGGCGGCGCCCTGCCGCCGTCGTCGCCACGGCGGGCACCACCGGCACGACCGGGTTCGACCCGATCGGGGCCGTCGCCGAGGTGGCGCGGCGGCACGGCGCCTTCCTCCACGTCGACGCGGCCATGGCCGGCGCGGCGCTGCTCCTGCCCGAGCACCGGCACCTGTTCGAGGGGATCGAGGAGGCGGACAGCCTCTGCTGGAACCCGCACAAGTGGATGGGGACGGTGCTCGAGACCTCGCTGTTCTACGTGAGGGACCCTGCGGAGCTCGTCGGGGTCATGGCGACAGACCCGAGCTACCTCCGCTCGAGCGTCGACGGAGCCGTCGTGCAGTACCGGGACTGGGGGATCCCGCTCGGCCGCCGCTTCCGTGCGCTCAAGCTCTGGTACCAGCTCCGCCTCGACGGTCCCGAGGCGATCCGCCGCCGGCTGCGGCGCGACCTCGCCCACGCCGCCCGGCTCGGCGAGCTGGTCGCGGCCGAGCCGGGCTGGGAGCTCGTGGCGCCGGTCCAGCTCCAGACGGTCTGTGTCCGCCACGTGCCGGACGGCTGCGGCCCAGACGAGCTCGACGCGCACACGCTCGCGTGGTGCGAGGCCGTGAACGCCTCGGGCCAAGCCCACCTCACCCCGTCGCTGCTCGACAAGCGGTGGATGGTACGGGTCTCCATCGGGGCCGAGCCGACCGAGTGGGACGACGTCGAGGCGACCTGGCGGCTCATGCAAGAGGCAGCGGCAACGACAACTCCCGGTCGGGAGGGATAAGACCGGGTGGTACCGGCGAAGTACGCTCGCCCCATGGCCGATACTGCTCCAGCGCTCCCGAGCGAAGAGGAATTCCGGGCCGAGGCGCTCTCGTTCCTCGAGGCGAACGCGAAGCCGAAGGCGCCTGAGAAGCTCGTCTTCGGCGAGGGGAGCGACGAGATCGCCGTGCTCGCCGAGCGGACGCCGGAGGAGGACGCCCGTGAGGTCGCCGAGGCGAAGAGGTGGGCGGCGCTCGTGTTCGACGCCGGGTTCGGCTGGATCACGGGCCCGCCGGAGTACGGCGGCCGGGGCCTCCCGCCGTCGTACCAGCGGCTCTACCAGTCCCTCGAGAACCGCTTCGAGACCCCGAGCCAGGCGCCGCGGGGCATCGGGCTCGGGATGATCGCCCCGACGATCCTCGCCCACGGGACCGAGGCCGTGAAGCAGGCCTACCTGAAAGCGCTCTGGCGGGGCGACATCATCGCCTGCCAGCTCTTCTCCGAGCCGAGCAACGGGAGCGATCTCGCCGGCGTCCAGACGAGGGCGGTCCGAGACGGCGACGAGTGGATCGTGAACGGCCAGAAGGTGTGGACCTCCGGCGCCCACTACTCCGACATCGGGGAGATCATCTGCCGGACCGACCCCGACCTCCCCAAGCACAAGGGGCTCTCGGCCTTCGTCGTCAACATGAAGGCGCCCGGCGTCGAGGTGCGGCCGCTCCGTCAGATGACCGGGGGCGCCTCGTTCAACGAGGTCTTCTTCACCGACGTGCGCGTGCCGGCCGACCACCTCCTCGGCGACGTGAACGGGGGCTGGACCGTCGCCCTCACCACCCTCATGAACGAGCGGGCCGCGATCGGAGGCGGTGGGGCCGGGGCAGGCGGGGGCGGCGCCACGAGCCGCCTCCTCGACCTCATGCGCCACCTCGGCGCCACGAAGGACCCCCTCTTGCGCCAGGCCTACGCCGACCTGTGGATCAACCTCCAGGTGGCACGGTGGAACTCGGAACGGGCCCTCTCAAAGATCCGGGCCGGACAGCTCCCGGGCCCTGAGCTCTCGACGGCGAAGCTCTCGCTCACCGAGAACATGCGGCGCACGGCCGAGCTCGCCGCCCGCGTGCTCGGCCCCCGCATCCTCGCCGACTCAGGCGAGTGGGGCACCTACTCCTGGTCAAAGTACCTCCTCGGCGTCCCAGGGATGCGCATCGCCGGCGGGACCGACGAGATCATGCGCAACATCGTCGCCGAGCGCGTCCTCGGGCTCCCGAAGGAGCCCTCGCCGAAGCAGTAGCTCCTCGAGGCCGGCGGGCCGGTACTGGAGCCCGCCCACGAAGGCCCAGCTGCGCCGGTGCAGCGGCGTGCATCCCCACGACGCGAGCGCCATCTTGTGCTGGGGCGACGGGTAGCCGCGGTTGCGCTCGAAGCCGTACCACGGGTAGTGCTCGGACTCCGCCTCCATCAGGCGGTCCCGGGTCACCTTGGCGAGCACCGAGGCCGCCGAGATCGACTTCGCGACAGCGTCCCCTTTCACGATGAGCCGAACGGGCGGGAATAGTGACGCCCCGGTGGACCGGTCGACGAGGAAGTCGAAGCGGCCGTCGAGCAGGACGACGTCGGGCACCACCTCGAGCTGGTCGAGCGCACGCTTGGCGGCGAGGCGCTGGGCCGCGGTCATGCCGAGCTCGTCGCACTCCTCGTTGCTCGCATGGCCGACCGCCCAGGCGGCGAGCGAGCGTGCGAGCGGAGCGAACAGCGCCTCGCGCTGCGCCGGCGCGAGCTGCTTGGAGTCGCGCACCCCCCGTGGGAGGCGCCGCCCGCACCCTCGTGTGACCACCGCGATGCCGATGGAGACGGGGCCCGCCCAGGCACCGCGGCCCACCTCGTCCATGCCGGCGACGGCCTCGCAACCCTCGGCGAAGCATCGCCCCTCGGCCCGGAGGGACGGCAGCGCGGACCTCACGGGCTCACCACCAGCTCGGACGGACCGGCCACCGCACGGGGACACGGTACCGATGCCGGTGCATCAAGTTCTTCTTGACACTCGACAGTTTCTCTTGCATCCACAGTAGTCTTGGCCTCGTGCCCGATCCTCGACCTCGCCGTCTCGGCATCCTCCTCGCCGTCGCCGCAGCTCTCGCGCTTGCCGCCTGCTCGCCGGCCACGCATGCGGGGACAGCGACCCATGGCACCGCCACGGTGGATTACGCCGGCTCGCTCACCGGCCTCGTGCAGACCACCCTCCAGCCCGCCTTCGAGAAACAGACGGGCGACTCCTTCGTCGGCAAGGGCGCCGGCTCGACCCTGATCGCCCAGGGGATCCTCGACGGGGAGCTCTCCCCGGGGGTCTTCATCTCGATCGGCAAGAAGGCGATCACGTCGCTGTGGCCCTCCCGGTCCCACTTCGTCCTCACCCTCGCCACCGACCCGCTCGTCGTCGCATACTCCCCGAAGAGCCGGTACGCCGCTCAGCTGGACGCGATCCGCTCCGGCGCACAGCCGCTCAGCGCGCTCTTCCGGCTCATGGAGACCCCCGGCTTCCGCCTCGGGCGCACCGACCCGACGCAGGACCCGCAGGGAGCCTTCTTCATCCTCATGGTGGAGCTCGCGACGCGCGAGCTCCACCTCCCCGCCGGCACACCGGGGAAGATCCTCGGCGTGAGCGCGACCGACCCGGTCGGCAACACGACGCAGGTCGTCGACGAGGACTCCCTTGCCACCGACATCGCCTCGGGAAGCGTCGACGCCGGGAGCGACTTCCTCACCGAGGCGCGCCAGTTCCACCTCGACTACATCACGCTCGGACCCTCTCTCGACTTCGCCGACCCTGCGCAGGCGGCCCGCTACGCGACGGTGTCACTGACGCTGCCGGCGGGGGTGTTCCAGGGCGGCCTCATCACCCTCGACGCCACGTACGTGCTTCCGCCCGCCGGGAGGCAACGGGCGGCGGCGGACGCGGCAGCTGACGAGCAGTTCCTCGCCTTTCTCCTCGGCAGCAAGGGGCGGGCGGAGCTGCGCGCAGCGGGCTACGTGCTGTCGACGCCGACCGTCGCCCTCGCGCCGGGCGTTAGCTCGGTGGGCGCAGCTCTCCCACGAGCGGTCGCCACGGCCTTCGCGAAGCTCGGCGGTCGCGCCGTCGCGCCGTGAACCCCTCGATCCGGCGCGCGAGCACCGCCGTCTCGCTCCTGGCCACCGCGGTCTGCTGGGTCATCCTGCTCGCACCCCTGGTCGAGCTCGTGGCCCACCTCTCGGTCCACGAGATGTCCCACGCCTTCAGTGAGCCAGGGAGCCCGGGGTTCGGCCCGCTCTGGCGCTCCCTCGCCGCGAGCGCGATCGCGCTCGCGGCGATCGTCGTCCTCGGCACCCCGCTCGCCTACCTGCTCGCGCGGGACCGCCTCCCGTTCCCGCGCGTCGTCGAGACCGGTCTCCTCGTGCCACTCGCCATGCCACCGCTCGTGATCGGCCTGCTGCTCATCTTCCTCGTCGGTCCGAGCTCCCCCGTCGGCTCCCACCTCAACCAGGACCTGTTCGGCCTCAACACCTTCTATGCGCTCGTCGTGGCCGAGTTCTACGAGGCCGCTCCCTACTACGTCCTGGCGGCGTACGCCGCCTTCGCCGGCGTCGACCGAGACCTCGAGCACGAGGCACTCCTCCTCGGCGACTCGAGGCGCGCCATGCTGAGAAGGGTGACCATCCCGCTCGCAGCGCCCGGCCTGGCCGTCGGCCTCTCGATGGCCTGGGCGCGGGCCATGGGAGCCTTCGGCGCGGTGCTCATCGTGGCCTACAACCCGCCCGGGCTGCCGATGGCGATCGACACCGGCCTGCAGGCCTTCGGCCTCAATGGCGCCCTGCCCTACGCCGTCCTCCTCGTGATCGCCGTCCTCCCACTCCCCCTCGTGAGCCTCCTGTGGAGCGCCCGCGCGCGCGGCCGCCTAGCGCCCGGCGTCGCTCCAGGGCTCCTGTGAGCGGCCTCTCCATCTCGATCACGGTGCCCCGCCGCGACTTCGAGGTGGCGGCGGACCTCCTCGTCGCCCCCGGTGAGCGGCTCGCCCTGTTCGGGCCGAGCGGAGCCGGGAAGACGACGGTGCTCGACACGGTCGCCGGGCTCGTACCGCCGCTGCGGGGCGCCGTCCGCCTCGGCGACGAGCTGCTCTCGCGGCCACCTGCGCGCCGGCGCCGGCTCGGCCCGAGCGGCCCCACCCCGGCGGCGATCCGGCACGTGTCGGCCGTCCGCCAGCCGCCAGCCGTCTTCCCCCACCTGAGCGTCGAGGCGAACGTCGCCTACGGTCGATCGGACCCGGAGCTCGTGGAGCAGGTCATCGCTCGCCTCGACCTCGACGGGTTGCGGAGCTCCCGCCCGGACTCCCTCTCGGGTGGCCAGATCCAGAGAGTGGCGCTCGCGAGGGCGCTCGCAAGGCGCTGCAGGGTCCTCCTGCTCGACGAGCCCTTCTCCGGCCTCGACGCGCCGACGCGGCGGTCGTGCCGGGAGGTCGTCGAGGCACGCTCCGAGGAAGATCAGGCCGCGACCGTGATGGTGACCCACGACCTGAGAGAAGCCCAGGCCTTCGGCCACCGGCTCGCCGTCATCGACGCCGGCTCCATCCTGGCCGTGGGCGATCCGCACGAGCTCGTCTCGCAGCCAGGGACGCGGCGGGTGGCCGAGCTCGTCGGCTACGTCTCCTTCCTCCGGGTTCGCGACCCGGCCGGGCGCCGGCGCACGCTGGCGATCGACCAGGAGCGGTTCCACATCGCCGGCAGCCACGCCGGGTGCCCGCCGGAGCGAGCCGGCTCCTGGTCGACGGGCGGCCAGGACAGCCCTCTGCACCTCCAGCTCAGCGGGAGGGTGCTGTCATGCGTCGCTGCCGGCGGTAGGTTCGAGGCGAGGCTCTTCGTCCCGGCCGGCGCCACGCTGTCCACCAGCGACGGCGCCACGTTCGTGACGGATGAGGACTCGGAGGTCCCCGCCGTGGTAGCCAGCCCGGTGCCGGTGGGTAAGGAACGGCTTGCGGCCGCGACCATGCCCCCCACCGTCGCGGGCTGAGCTGCCGCCGAGTGGAGCAATCGAGGAGGCAGTGGTGGTGGAGTCGAGACGGCATGGAGACGACCGGTTGCGGCTGACGAGGCTCGCCCGCGGGCTCTCCCAAGGAGACCTCGCGCGCACGGCCGGGGTGACCCGCCAGGCAATCTCCGGCATCGAGTCAGGCCGCTGGTCGCCCTCCCTCGACGTCGCCCTCTCCCTTGCGAGCGCGCTCGACTCGACGGTCGAGGCTCTGTTCGGTACGGCCCCCGAGGCTCCCCCGGTGCGTGCGCGCCTCGCCGTCGCCCCGACCGATCCGCCGGCGGAGGGGCCGGAGCGCCTCACCGTCGCCGAGGTCGCCGGCGACGTCGTCGCCTTCCCCCTGACGGGCGACCACACGATGCTCGCCGGCTTCGTCCCCGCCCTCGCCACCGGGCCGATCGGCGGCGAGGACGGCGACGATCGCGGACGGCGGCCCGGAGGCGGGCGCGGCCGGGAGATCGAGGCTCGCCGCATCGCGGCCACCACGCCCACCCTCGCCGTCGCCGGCTGCGACCCCGCTCTCGCGCTCCTGCTCGGGCCGCTCCAGCGCCACGACCCGCCGGTCAATCTGGCGTGGTGGTCGACGTCGAACGGGACGGCCACCGAACTGCTCGACTCCGGCGCCGTCCACGCCGCCGCCATCCACCGCTCGGTCGAGGGCAGGACACGGCCTCGCCCCGGGATCGAGGTCGTCGGCTTCGCCTCCTGGCGCGAGGGCCTCGCCGTACACCCCCGGCACCGTGGGGCCGTCCGCGACCTCTCGGACCTCGTTCGGCTCGGGCTGCGGATCGCGAACCGGGAGCAGGGGGCCGAGGCACGGCGCCTCCTCGACGCCGAGCTGAGCCGGCTGAAGATCGACCCCGCCCAGCTGGCCGGCTACGGCAGCGTCGCGAGCGGCCACCTCCTCGCCGCCTCCGGCGTCGCCGCCGGCATGGTCGACGCCGCCGTCGTGTGCGAGCCTGCCGCCCTCGCCTACGGCCTCGAGTTCATCGCCTGGCAGCAGGAGCTCTCGGAGCTCCACATCCCCCGCTCGCTCGCGAGCTCCACGGAGGTCCGTGCCCTCCTCGACGTGCTCGCCGGCCGGGAGCTCCCGGCACAGCTCGGCGCGCTCGACGGCTACGACCCCGAGCCCTGCGGCCGCATCCTCGCCGCCTGAGCCCGCCGCCCGGTTGGCGCGCCGGTAGCACCGGCAGCGCGCGCCGTCGCGACGGCACGCTCGCCGCGCGCCCGAGCCGCGGCGAGCTCCGCCGACAGGTCCGAGAGCCGCCGCCAGCGCTGCCCGGATCGCCGCTCCTGCGAGGCGGTCTCGCCGGCCCGCCCCACCTGCCAGAGCCTCACCCGGCCGATGTCCTTCAGCTCCCGGGGCTTGAGCGGCGCCCAGACGAGGTCGTCCGGCCAACCCCCGGGGTCGGCTTCGACCTCGGCGTGCACCTCGTCGCCGGTGAGCACGGTCCCCGCGTCGGCGATCGAGACGATCCGGTGGGCTCGGTTGACCACACTGCCGAAGAAGTCGCCCTCCCGGGCGAGGACGGGGCCCGTCGCGATCCCGACCCGGACGTCCGAGAGCACGTCGTCGTCGGCGTAGGCATCGACGAGGTCGAGGCCGATCCGGACCGCGTCGAGGGGGCGCGGGACCACGAACATCACCTCGTCGCCGATCATCTTGACGGGGCGGCCGCCGCCGTTCACGACCGTGGTGTGGGCGAGGTCGTCGAAGCGGTCGACGACGCGCGCCAGCGCGTCCGCGTCGAGCTGGGAGCTGAGCGCCGTGAAGCCCACCATGTCGGCGAAGCCGACCGTCATCTCGGGTGTGACCGGCAGGACGCCTGATCCATCCCGCCGCATCGAGGCTCTCCGGCGTGCGGCCGCCTGGATGTGGCGCCGCCAGGCGTAGACAAGGAGCTTCTCCATGCTCGGAAAGACGATCTCGGACCCGATCGCGATCGCCTCGGCAAGGAGCAGGCCCTCGTCGCCGGGTTCGGTCGCCCATCCGGGACGGCCCTGCCCCTTCGCCGCCGCGTCGGCCGAGGCGACGAGCGCGTCGGCGACGCGAGCCATCGACTGGCCGAGCACCCGGGTCACCTGGACCGCCGTCTCCGGGCTCGACAGGCCAAGGTCGACAAGGCCCTTGATCGTGCGGAGCGCCTCCTCGTCCTGGTCGGTGAAGACCGCCTCCTCGCCCGAGAGCGGGAAGCCGAGCGCCCGCCAGAGCCTCCCGGCCTCCTCGAGGGGGATGCCCGAGCCCTCGCTCAGCTCCTCGCCCGTGCGCGGAGCCTCGCCGCGCGTGAGGAGCCGGTCGACGAGCAGCATGTCGACCCGGTCCTCGGCGAGGGCGCGATCGAACTCCTCCGGCGTCACGCCACGCGTGGCGGCGAGCGCGCGCAGCCCGGCGACGATGTCGTCCCGACTGCTCGATCCCAGCAACGGCGTCCGCTCGAGCTCCACGCCCGCTCCTGTCTGTCGGGAGCCAGGCTACCCGCCACCCCTAGCATGGCCCCGGTGAACGCGGTCCTCGTGCCGGTGAAGGCGTTCCACGACGCGAAGCTCCGGCTCTCACCGGTCCTCGACGCCACCGAGCGAGCCAGTCTCGCGAGGGAGCTCGCCGCACGGGTGATCAGGGCCGCCGCTCCATTGCCGGTCGCGGTCGTCTGCGACGACCACGACGTCGCCGCCTTCGCCGAGTCGCTGCGGGCCTCCGTCATCTGGACCCCAGGCCTCGGCCTCTCGGGCGCGGTCACCGCCGGCGTCGAGCAGCTTGCCCACATGGGGGCAGCCTCGGTCCTCGTGGCCCACGGCGACCTCGTCCGCCCGCAAGGGCTCGGAGCACTCGGCACCGCGCTCCCGGTCGGCTCGGTGACGATCGTGCCTGACCGCGCCCGCGACGGGACGAACGTGATCGCCGTGCCGGCGGGCGCGGGGTTCCAATTCGCCTATGGGGCCGGCTCGTTCCGCCGGCACTGCGCGGAGGCGGCCCGGCTCGGCCTCGAGACGGCCGTGCTCGAGGATCCCGACCTCTCGCTCGACGTCGACCGGCCGGGCGACCTCGCCCACCTCGCTCCCTGAGCGGGAGCCGGGCCGGCTCGCTTTCGCAGGATCTCCCGGCGCCGCCCGGAGCGCGGCACCCCCGCAGGTATCGTCGCCACCATGCCCGACGAGGTCTCCACCAACCTGCCCGTGCCGGGTGTCGCGCTCGCGATCGGGGCCCACCCCGACGACATCGAGTTCGGCTGCGGCGCCACGCTCGCCAAGTGGGCGGCAGCCGGCTGCGAGATCCGTCACCTCGTCTGCACCGACGGCTCCAAGGGCACCTGGGACGCCACCCAGGATCCCGCTGAGCTCGTGAGGATCCGGCGAGAGGAGCAGCGGAGCGCGTCACGGGCTCTCGGCGGGAAGGGCGACGTCGTCTTCCTCGGCTGGGTTGACGGGGAGCTCGATTCCGGACTGCGACAGCGAGTCCAGGTGGCCTCGTGGATACGGCGCATCCGCCCCGACGTCGTGCTCGGCCACGACCCCTGGCGGAGGTACCGGCTCCATCCCGACCACCGCCATGCGGGTTTCCTCGTCACCGACGGCATCGTGGCAGCCCGGGACCCGTTGTTCTTCCCCGAGCTCGACACCGAGCCGCACCGCCCGAGCACGCTGCTGCTCTGGGAAGCGGACGAGGCCGATCACGTCGAGGACGTGAGCGGCTTCGAGGACCGCAAACTCGAGGCCCTCTTCGCGCACCGCAGCCAGTTCCGCTCGACGATGGGGATCTCGGGATCGAACCCGCCGGACGGCGCCGACCCCGAGGTCGCTCAGTTCCGGACCCGGCTGCTCGGCCGCCTCGCCGAGCAGGGCGCCATGGCCGGCCTCTCCCTCGGCGAGTCCTTCAAGCGGATCGACCGCCTGTAGCCCGTTCCGCCGGCATCTCGAACCCTGCCGAGCATCGACTCCGAGGGCTCTCGGAACCCGGGACGCGAAGAGCCCCGGCCCACCAAGTGGCGCCGGGGCTCTTTGAGTCCTCCGATCCGGTGGGATCAGGCCTTCTTCGTCGCCTTCTTCGTCGCCTTGGCGGGGGCCTTCTTCGCCGGAGCCTTCTTGGCGGGCGCCTTGGCGGGCGCAGCCTTCTTGGCGGGCGCAGCCTTCTTGGCGGGCGCCTTCACCGCGGCGGACTTCTTCGCGGGCGCCTTGGCGGGCGCAGCCTTCTTTGCCGGAGCCTTGGTGGCGGGCGCCTTCTTGGCAGGGGCCTTGGCGGCCGGGGCAGCAGATGCGGCCGGCTTCGGGAGCGCGCCACGGCTGTTGAGCGCCGACCTCAGCGTGGCACTGGGAGTAAAGGCGATGCTCTTCGCAGCCTTGATGCGAACGGGCGCACCGGTCTGCGGGTTCCGCCCCATGCGGGCGCGACGCTCCCGGGGCTTGAAGGTGCCAAAGCCCGTGAGCCGCACGACGTCCCCGCCGCGGACCGACGCCTTGATGGCGTGGATCGTGTGGTCGAGAGCCATCTCGGCGTGGCGGCGGCTCAGCCCCGTCGCTTCGCTCACTCGACCGATGAGCTCTGTTCTGTTCACCGTCACCTCCTGTTGGACGCGAGAAGTCCCCCACATACAAGAGGAAAGCGGCACAAAAAGCAAGCATTGCCGTCGCGCCGGGAGAGAAATGCCGCAGCAACGGGCTGCTTCGCTGCTGGGGGCAGCAACGCGACGCCACTGGCCCCACTCGCCTGAAGGACGAAAACCCCTGTAATTACTGGCGGTTTGACCTCAGTTGACGAGCCGCTCCCGCCCTTGCCAGTAGGGCTGTCGCAACTTGAACTTCTGCAGCTTGCCGGTCGCGGTCCGGGGCAGCTCGGTGCGGAACTCCACCGACGTCGGGCACTTGAAGTGGGCGAGGACCTCACGGCAGTGGGCGATGAGCTCCTCCCCGGTCGCCGAGGCGTCGGGCCGCAGGACGACGAGGGCCTTCACGGTCTCACCCCACTTCTCGTCGGGGACGCCGATCACGGCGACCTCGGCGACAGCTGGATGACGGTAGAGGGCGTCCTCGACCTCGATCGACGAGACGTTCTCCCCGCCCGTGATGATGACGTCCTTCTTGCGGTCGGCGATGACGACGAAGGCGCCGTCGAGATGCCCGCCGTCGCCGGTGTGGAACCAGCCGTCGGCAAGCACCTTCGCGCTCTCGTCGGGCTGGCGCCAGTAACCCGCGAAGACGTGGTTGGAGCGGGCGAGCACCTCGCCCTCCTCGTCGACGGCCATCCGCACCCCGAGCGCCGGGACCCCGGCGCGGGCGAGCCTCCGGGAGCGCTCGGCGGAGTCGAGGCCGTCCCACTCCTCGGGAGCGCGGTTGATGGTGAGCAGTGGCGAGGTCTCGGTGAGGCCGTAGATCTGGATGAACTCCCATCCGAGCTCGGTCTCGACCCGCTCGATCGTGCGGCTCGGCGGGGGTGCGCCGGCGACGACGATGCGCACCCGACCGCCGCCCGGCACGGGCTCGTCCCGCTCCCGCCGGGCCTCGGCCGCCTGGAGGATCGCGGCCACGACGGCGGGCGCGCCGCACATCAAGGTGACGCCGTGCTGCTCCACCCGGCGGAGGATCTCCTCGCCGTCCACCTTCCGCAGCACGATGTGGCGCGCCCCCATGCCCGTTGCCGCGTACGGCATCCCCCACCCGTTGCAGTGGAACATGGGCAGCGTGTGGAGAAGGACGTCGCGGTCGGTGACGGTCGTGTGCCACCCGAAGGCCATGGCGTTGAGGGTGCAGTTGCGGTGCGTGAGCTCGACGCCCTTCGGCCGGGCGGTCGTCCCCGACGTGTAGTTGATCGAGCAGGTGGCGTTCTCGTCGGCCTCCCACGGTCGCGGCTGGTCGCCCGGAGCGATCTCGGCGAACATCTGTGCGTCGCCGGGCCGGCCGTCGAGCACGACCCGGTGCGGGACCGACACCGAGGCGAGGCTGTGTTCGAGCTCGGGATCGACAAGGAGGACCTGGCAGCCCGAGTGCTCGACGATGTAGGCGACCTCGGCCTCGTTGAGACGGAAGTTGATGGGCACGAGCACGCGCCCGAACCCGCTCACGCCGAAGTAGGCGATGACGAAGCGGGCGGAGTTGGGGCTCACGATGCCCACCCGGGCCCCGGGCGGGAGCCCGAGGTCGTCGAGGCAGGCCGCCATTCCGGCCGCGCGCGCCGCGACCTCGCGGTAGGTGAGGCTCCCGAGCCCTGCCGTCACGCCGGGCTCGTCGACGAGCGCGACCCGCTCGGGGTAGACGAGCGCCGCCCGGTCGATGAAATCGGAGATGGTGAGAGGCACCTGCATCTTCCCTGCTTAGCACTACGTCCGCCGGCCGATGCGGGCGAACCGCTCCAAGGCCGCGGCTGCGACGCCACCAGCGCCAAGCCCCTGGTGGCTAGGGTCGGGCCGTGAGCGGTAGCGGGGGACGGACCGAGCCGAGCACGCCGGTGCTGCAGGCGGCACGGCCCGGCTCGCTGCTCGTGTGGAGGGCGCTGCGCTGGCGCGCAGGCTCGTCCATGGCCTTCCTTGCCGTCTCCGTGGCGGCCATCGTGGCGGCAGTTGCCGGGCCGGTCTACCTCCACGGCGCCGACCAGGCCCTCGTCTCGACGGCGCTGTCGAGCTCGACCGTCGTCAAGACCGGTGTCTCGCTCACCCCGGAGGGCTCGAGCTACGTGCCCCCGCGGCTCTTGCTCCACGCGGCGGCCTCCGTGCCGGGAGGGGCGGGGCGAGCGCCAGGCTCCCGCTTCGCAGCGCCGATCACCACGGTCGATGCCAACGTCCGCATCCCCGTCGTGAGCGTCGGACTGCTCGGCACGATGCAGCTCGTGTCGCGATCGGGGGCCTGCAACGAGCTGCGGTTCGTGGCGGGCCGCTGCCCGACCCGAGCCGGGGAGGTGGCGCTCACGACCCGGACCGCGAAGGCGCTCGGGGTCGGGGTCGGCAGCTCGATCCACCCGCTCTGGGGGCGGGAGTCCCTCCCGGCCCTTCGAGTCACCGGGCTCGTCCTCCCGGGCAACAGCTCGAGCCCGTACTGGTGGGAGGACAACTACTTCCCCTACGGCACGAGCGGGAAGTACACCGGCCCCATCGTCGACGACGGATTCGTCACCGAATCGGACGCCACCGGGCTCGCGACCCTGGCGCCGACCTCCGACTACGTCCAGCTCCCCCTGCGCAGGTCGAGCCTCGGGGCGACGGCAGTACCGGCCTTCCTCGGCGCCCTCGCACGGTGGACCTCGAGGCTCGGGAGCCGTGAGGGCATCCAGGCCGAGACCGGCCTGCCGGGGGTGCTCTCGGGCGCCTCGAGCGAGGAGGGCTCCGCCCGCACGATCGTCGCCGTCGTCTCGCTCGAGCTCGTGCTGTTGGCGCTGCTCGTCGTGTTCGCCATCGCCCGCACCACGAGCGCCCTTCGCGAGGCCGACGTACGGGTCGCCGAGCTGCGTGGCCTGCCCAAGCGCTCGATGATCCGCGTCGCGCTGCGGGAGCCGGCGCTGATGCTCCTCGCCGCCCTCCCGATCGGGCTCGCCGTCGCCTACTTCATCCTGCTCGCGGTCGACAAGGCCGAGCTCGGAACGACCTCCGGCACCACCCTCGACTCGCTCGCGATCGAAGCCGGCGTCGCCGGCTGCCTCGCCGGTCTCGCCGCGGCGGCGCTCGGCTCCCAGCACGTGTGGCGGGACCGGCGACCAGACGAGCCGCCGGCCGCCGAGCAGCAGCGGCGGTCGCGCCGGGCGGCCGTGCTCGACGCCCTCGCGCTCGCCCTCGCGGCAGCGGGGATCGCCGAGATGGCGGGGCAGAGCGCCCACTCGGGCTCGGCGGTCGCCCCTCTCGCCTACCTCGGTCCCGGCCTGCTCGCCCTCGGCGTGGGCGTGCTCGCAGCTCGGGCGCTGCCATTCCTCGCCCGGCGCGCCGTCCGCGCCCTCGGCTGGTCGCGCCGGGTGGCGCTGTCGCTCGCCCTCCGCAACCTCGGGCGCCGGCCCGGTCTCGCCCGCCAGGCGGTCGTGCCGGCGATCGCGACCGGCCTCCTCGTGTTCGCGGTCGCCGGGTCAGCCGTCGCCGGCGCGAACCACGCCATGCAGGCCCGCTTCGAGGTCGGTGCTCCCGTCGTGCTCGACGTGGCGCCCCGGCCCGGAGTCGACCTCGTCACGGCGGTGCGCCGGGCGGACCCGACCGGCGACCATGCCATGGCGGCGGCGAGGATCTCCACGTCGACCGGCACGACGCTGGCCGTCGACCCGCAGCGCTTCGCGGCGGTCGCCTCGTGGCCCGCGACGCTGTCGGCGACGAGCGCTGCCGCGGTGGCGCGGGAGCTGGCTCCGCCGACCCCGCCGGCCCGGCTCGTGCCGGCCGCCGGCGAGCTTCTCGTGAGCGCTGACGAGCTGACGCCGCTCAGGCCCGGGCCGGACCTGCAGGCAGAGCTGTTCGACCTCGCCGGCGATGGCGAGTTCACGGTCGACTTCGGCAAGCTGCGGCCCGGCTCTCACACCTACACGGCCGATCTCGCCGGTCTCTGCCCCGGCGGCTGCCGGCTCGACCAGCTCGACCTCGCCGCGAGTCCTTTCCAGGTCGACCAGCCCGGGCTTGCGTTCGCCCAGGACTACCGGCTCCGGATCACCTCGGTCGCGACCAGGCGCACGCCCCGAGCCCCGGTCCGTCCGGTCGAGGCCCTCCTCGGAGAGACCGGGACCTGGCGCGCGAGCGCCGACGCTGTCGTGGCAGGCTCGGCGAGCCAGGGCCTCGAGATCGAGGCGAACCTCGTCGCCGCGAGCAACTCGGGCGGTGTCACGGTCTCTCCCTTCGACGTCCCTTCTGTCCTGCCCGCCGTGGCCACCTCCGAGCTCGTCGGCCTCGACGGCACGCCGTCGGACCCGAACCACGTCTACGTGTTCGGCCTCGACGGCTCCGACCTCTCGGCCCAGGCGACGACCGTGGTGCCGGCGCTGCCCTCGGTCGGCGGCGACGCCTCGATGATCGATCTCTCCTTCGCCGAGCGCCTCATCCAGGGCGAGCCCCTGGACGTGACCTGGCAGGTGTGGTGCTCGAGCGCGCCGAGCGCCGGGCTGCTCTCACGGCTGCGGCGCGACGGCGTGACGGTCCTCTCGGTGCACCGGGCGAGCAGCGCCCTTGCCGCCATCGACCGCACCGGCCCCGCCGTCGGGTTCTCCCTCTACACGGTGGCGGCAGCCGCCGCCGCCCTGCTCGCGCTCGGCGTGCTGCTGTTCGGGATCGCCTCCGACGCCCGGCGCCGGAGGATCGAGCTCTCGGGGCTCTCGGCGGTCGGGATCCCACTTCGCGCCCTTCGGCGCTCGCTCCTCATCGAGTCGAGCGCGCTCGCCGTCGCCGGGGCGGTTGCGGGCACGGTGGCGACGATGGTGTCGGCCTCGCTGGCACTGGCCTTCCTGCCCGAGTTCCCTCCGGGGCGGGTCGGCCCTCCGCTCACGACCGGCCTTCCGGGGCTCGACGTCGTGCTCACCGGGCTCGCCATGCTCGTGCTGCTCGAGGCAGCTGCTCTGGCCGCCAACATGGCGGTCGTGGCGGGCGTACGACCCGACCAGCTGAGGATGGCGCAGTGACCTTCGACGAGGACCTGCCGCTGCTCGACGCCCGCCCGGTCGCCGGCCCCGAGGCCAGGCGCCACCAGCAGCCCGCCGGAGCCGTGCCGCCCAGGGGCGCTCTCGAGCGGGAGCCCGCCGCGACGGCGGCGCCCGCGCTGGCACGGCCGGACCGCTTGGGACTCGGCATCGAGTGCATCTCGCTCGTCCACCTGTACCACCTCGATGACAACGACGTGGTGGCGCTGCGCGGCGTCGATCTCGACATCGACCCCGGCGAGCTCGTCGCCCTCCTCGGCCCCTCGGGGACCGGCAAGTCGACCCTCCTCAAGATCATGGCGGGGCTGCTCCGGCCGTCGGCCGGCCAGATCCTCGTCGGCGGCCGGGACGTGAGCCGCATGAGCGTGGCGGAGCTCCGCACCTACCGTGCCCGCGACGTCGG
>DATGKK010000037.1:0-17074 GCA_035294725.1 Acidimicrobiales bacterium
CGGCCCGACGCGGGCGTCGACGAGCAGCACGACGAGATCGGCCGTTGAGCAGCCGGTCACCATGTTGCGGGTGTGCTGGGTGTGACCGGGCGTGTCGGCGATGATGAACTTGCGCGCCGGGGTGGCGAAGTAGCGGTAGGCCACGTCGATCGTGATCCCCTGCTCCCGCTCGGCTCGCAGCCCGTCGGTGAGCAGCGCCAGGTTCACGTACTCGTCGCCGCGGGCGAGCGAGGACCGCTCGACGGCCTCGAGCTGATCCTCGAAGACCTGCTTGGAGTCGTAGAGGAGGCGGCCGATGAGCGTCGACTTCCCGTCGTCGACGGACCCCGCCGTGGCGAAGCGGAGCAGCTCCATCAGAAATAGCCCTCCCGCTTGCGGTCCTCCATGGAGGCTTCCGAGAAGCGGTCGTCGGCTCGAGTGGCGCCTCGCTCGCTCACCCTCGCCACGGCCGTCTCGGCGATGATCTCGATCGGGGTGACGGCCTGCGACTCGACCGCAGCGGTGCAGGTCATGTCGCCGACGGTGCGGTACCGGACCGTCGCCTCGAAGGGTTGCTCCTCCTCGATCTGCTCGCGGGGCGCCGTGAAGGGCCCGACGGCGAGCAGCATCCCCCCGCGGCGGAAGACCTGGCGGCGGTGGGCGAAGTAGATCGGCGGGAGCGGGATCTTCTCGAGGTCGATGTACTGCCAGATGTCGAGCTCGGTCCAGTTCGAGAGGGGGAAGACCCGGAAGTGCTCCCCAGGGCGGTGCCTCGTGTTGTAGAGGTTCCACAGCTCCGGGCGCTGGGCCCGGGGGTCCCACTGGCCGAACTCGTCGCGCAGAGAGAAGACCCGCTCCTTCGCCCGTGCCTTCTCCTCGTCCCTCCGCCCACCGCCGAAGACGGCGTCGTAGCCTCCCTCCTCGAGCACGCGAAGCAGGGTGAAGGTCTGGAGCCGGTTCCGGGTCGCCCCCGGAACGGGGTGCTCGACGATGGCGCCCCGGTCGATGTCCTCCTGCACGGAACCGACGACGAGCCGGAGCCCGAGCTCGGCCACCCGGGCGTCCCGGTAGGCGATGACTTCGGGGAAGTTGTGGCCCGTGTCGACGTGGACGACCGGGAAGGGGATCCGTTGGGGCCAGCAGGCCTTCGCGGCCACGTGCAGGAGGACGGCCGAGTCCTTGCCACCCGAGAACAGCAGCGCCGGCCGCTCGAACTCGGCGACGACCTCGCGGATGACGTGCACGGCCTCGGACTCGAGCGCGGAGAGGTGCGAGAGTCGGTACGTCATGGGAATCCCGGTCACTGTACTCGGGCGGCGCCCTCACCTTCGATGACCGAGGAATGACAAGGGGCCGGTTGGGTACTCGGTAACGGTGGCGACACCGAGGGAGACCCGCGCCCTCGCGCCCACCCGGGCAGCCGGGAGCGGCGCATCTCCCCGGAGGCTGCCCCTTCGCCATCTCGGCCATCGGCCCGCGCTCGACGGTCTTCGCGGCCTCGCCTTCCTCATGGTGTTCGTCGGCCACGCAGGCCTCTCGCACCTGCGGTCCGCGGAGACGGCGATGTTCCTGTTCTTCGGGCTCTCCGGGTTCCTCATCACGGCCAGCCTGCTCGGCGAGCGCCTCGTCGCCGGGCGCGTCCGCCTCAGGCGCTTCTTCGCCCGCCGAGCCCTCCGGCTCGGCCCTGCCCTCGTGGCCTTCCTCGCCGTGTGGCTCACGGTGGCCGTCTCGTTCTCGGGGAGCACCTGGCTGCGGACGACGCCCGGGACGATCCGGCACTTCCGCCACGGGCTCGCCCCCGCGACCTCCCTTCACCTCGCCGCCGTCGGGCTCGCCTACCAGGCGAACTGGTACCTGATCTACGGCAACGAGAACTCCCACCGGCCGCTCACCCACCTGTGGTCGCTCTCGGTCGAGGAGCAGTTCTACCTGCTCTGGGCTCCCCTGCTCGTCGGCGGTGTCGCCGCAGCAGGTTGGATCTTGCGGCGGCGCCCCTCTCGAAGGGCGCTATGGGCCAGCCTCCTCGCCCTCCCGGTCGCGCTCGGCGCCGCCTCCCTCGCCGAGGCCGCCGCACGGCTGCTCACGGCGACGGTGCACGACCCGCGGGTCACCTACGGCACCGACACGAGAGCCGGGGCCTTCCTCGCCGGCAGCGCGTTGGCGGTCCTTTTCGCCGCCGGCCCGTCCGGTCGGGTTCGCGCCGTGGCCCACCGGGGCCGCAAGATGGCCGCTGCGGTCTCGCGGCACCTCGGCACCGCCGTGACGGCCGGCCTGCTCGCAGCGTTGCTCCTCGTCGGGCGGATCGAAGGAGACGCCACCACCCTCGCCTCGAAGGCGGCCTCGTTCGTCGCCGCGAGCATCGTCGCCCCTGTTCTCGTCGCCGCCGTGACGGCCTTCCCTCGCACGGCGATCGCGCGGGCGCTCGCGACGAGACCGATCCGCTACGTCGGCACACGCTCGTACGCGCTGTACCTCTGGCATTATCCGATGCTCACCTGGCTGCACGGTCACGGCCTCGCCGGTGACGCGCTCGCCCTCGCCGCCTCGTTCGCCGCCGCTGAGGCCTCCTGGCGCCTCGTCGAGCTGCCGGCCCTCCGTCTCCGGCGGCGCTTCGAGCCGGGCGCGGCAGGCACCGTGCGCGAGACCGCCGAAACGGCCTCGGAGGGCTGGCGGGGCGAGAGGGGCGGAGCAGCCCTGCCCGCCCGCGGTTGAGCTACTTCGGCGGCATCCTCAGCCCGCCGTCGAGGCGGATCGTCTCGCCGTTGAGGTAGGGGTTCTCGGCGATGGAGCAGACGAGCTGGGCGAACTCGGCCGGGAAGCCGAGGCGCTTGGGGAAGAGCACCCCGGCGCCGAGCGCCTCGCGCGCCTCGGCGGGGAGCAGGCCGAGCAGCGGCGTGTCCATGAGCCCCGGGGCGATGGTGCAGACGCGGATGCCCGCCGGGGCGAGGTCGCGGGCGGCCGGGACCGTCATCCCGACGATGCCGCCCTTCGAGGCCGAGTAGGAGATCTGACCGATCTGGCCTTCGAACGCGGCCACCGAGGCCGTGTTCACGATCACCCCTCGCTCGTTGTCGGCGAGCGGCTCGGCCTTCGACATCGCTCCTGCCGCGATCCGCATCACGTTGAAGGTCCCGATGAGGTTGACGTTGACGACCGTCTTGAAGGCGTTGAGGTCGTGTGGTTCGCCCTCGCGGCCGATGGTGCGTTGGGCCCAGCCGATCCCGGCGCAGTTGACGGTGATGCGGAACGCTCCGGCGGAGGCCGCCTTCTCGACCGCCGCGGTGACGGCCCCCTCGTCCCCGACGTCGCCCGCCACGTAGCTCGTCTGGCCGCCGAGCTCGTCTGCGAGCGCCTTCGCGCGCGCCTCGTCCCGATCGAAGATGGTGCACACGGAGCCCTTCGCCGTGAGCGCCCGCACGGTCGCCTCGCCGAGGCCGGACGCACCGCCGGTGACGAGCGCAGAGGTGTCCCTGATGTCCATGAGGTCACCCTAGGAGACGGGGCCGGCGCCGTCCCAATCGGGCCCTGCCAGGACCCCGGGAGGAAGGAGGGGGCGGGGCCGTCCCCTCACACCCGGGCCGAGGAGGCCCTCTGCCACTGGGCCGCTTCGACCGCGAGCCGGTCGACGAAGTCGTTCATCGGGTGGCCGGAGTGGCCCTTCACCCAGGTGAGCTCGATCTCGCCCGCGCGGGCCTCCACCACCTGCTCGATGAGGGGGCGCCACAGGTCCTGATTGGCGACGGGCTGGCCCTTCGCGTTCCGCCAGCCCTTCTGGCGCCATCCGCGCCACCAGCGCTGGCGAAAGCAGTTCACGACATAGATCGAGTCGCTCACCACGCACAACCGCCCGGGGTTGGCGACCACGGCCCTCAACACGGCCGTGAGCTCCATGCGCTGGTTCGTGGTGGCGGCCTCGAAGCCGGATTCGTAGCGGGAGGGGGACTCTGCCCAGGCCCAGCCGCCCGGCCCCGGGTTCCCCTTGCAGGCGCCGTCGGTGAACACGGTGGCGCGCTCGACGGCGGTCGTGGGTTCGAACAGGGTCACCGCCGGCACCATACCGACCCGGCGGCTCGCCCACGGTGACCCCGTGCCCGTGGTCGTGCCCGTGGTCACGGCTGCCGCGGCCCTGCGGACCGGAGCGGGCGCCGAACGGCGCGAGAATCGAGCATGTGATCTTCGACGGCTACTCGCACCAGGTTCCCGACATCGACCCCGAGGAGACGGCCGAGTGGCTCGACTCCTTCGACTCCGTCGTCGAGACGCGAGGCCGGGAGCGGGCTCGCTTCCTCATGTTGAAGCTGCTCGAGCGGGCGCGCTCGGCCCAGGTCGGGGTGCCGGCCACGGTGTCGACGCCGTACGTGAACACGATCGCCGCCGACGAGGAGCCGTGGTTCCCCGGCGACGAGCACCTCGAACGCCGCATCCGCGCCTACATCCGCTGGAACGCGGCGGTCATGGTCACGAAGGCGAACACCCGTGACGCCGGCATCGGGGGCCATCTCTCGACCTATGCGAGCTCCGCCTCGCTCTACGAGGTCGGCTTCAACCACTTCTTCCGGGGCAAGGCGAACGGGCTCGCCGGCGACCAGGTGTTCTTCCAGGGTCACGCCTCGCCCGGCATCTACGCCCGCGCCTTCGTCGAGGGCCGGCTCGACGAGTCGCAGCTCGACAGCTTCCGCTTCGAGGTCGGCGGCAACGGCCTCTCGAGCTACCCGCACCCACGGCTCATGCCGGAGTTCTGGGAGTACCCGACCGTGTCGATGGGCCTCGGCCCCCTCACCGCCATCTACCAGGCACGCTTCAACCGCTACCTGCTGCATCGCGAGATCGCCGACACCTCCGAGGCACGGGTGTGGTGCTTCGTCGGCGACGGGGAGATGGACGAGCCCGAGAGCCAGGCCGGCCTGCGGCTCGCAGCTCGCGAGAACCTCGACAACCTCGTGTTCGTCGTCAACTGCAACCTGCAGCGGCTGGACGGCCCGGTGCGCGGCAACGGCAAGGTGATCCAGGAGCTCGAGGCGCTCTTCCGGGGGGCCGGCTGGAACGTCATCAAGGTGATCTGGGGGCGGAAGTGGGACGAGCTGCTCGCCCGGGACGTCGACGGCGTCCTCGTGAACAAGATGAACACGACCCCTGACGGCGACTTCCAGACATTCGCGACGCAGTCCGGCGCCTACATCCGGGAGCACTTCTTCGGCCCCGATCCCCGCCTGCGCAAGATGGTCGAGCACCTGAGCGACCTCGAGCTCCAGCAGCTCCCTCGAGGGGGTCACGACTACCGGAAGCTCTATGCCGCCTACAAGGCCGCGACCGAGCAGACCGGCGCCCCGACGGCGATCCTCGCGAAGACCGTGAAGGGGTGGACCCTCGGTCCCGAGATCGAGGGTCGGAACGCCACCCACCAGATCAAGAAGATGACCCGCGAGCAGCTGCGCACCCTGCGGGACCGCCTCTACCTGCACGAGGAGATCCCCGACTCGGCCCTCGACGCCGAGGATCCGCCGTACTACCGGCCCGCACCGGGCTCGCCCGAGCACGAGTACCTCATGGCACGCCTGAAGGCGCTCGGCGGCTCGCTGCCGGAGCGGGTCGTCCGCCAGCAGGGGGCGACCGGCCTGCCGGCGCCCCGCCCTGAGGTCTTCGCCGAGTTCCTCGAGGGGTCGCGGTCCCAGGCCGTCTCGACCACGATGGCCTTCGCCCGCATGCTGCGCAACCTTCTCAGGGATCCCGGCGTCGGCCGCCACATCGTGCCGATCATCCCCGACGAGGGCCGCACCTTCGGCCTCGACGCCCTGTTCTCGGAGGTGAAGATCTACTCGGCCGTGGGCCAGCGCTACACCTCGGTCGATGCCGGCCTCCTGCTCTCCTACACCGAGGACCGCCGGGGCCAGATCCTCGAGGAGGGCATCACGGAGGCGGGAGCGATGGCCTCGTTCCAGGCGGCGGGGACCGCGTACGCGAACTGGTCGGTCCCCATGGTCCCGATCTTCCTCTTCTACTCGATGTTCGGCTTCCAGCGCATCGGCGACCTCATCTGGCAGGCGGCCGATGCACGGGCGCGCGGGTTCCTCGTCGGCTGCACGGCCGGCCGGACGACCATGAGCGGGGAGGGCCTCCAGCACGAGGACGGCCACTCCCAGCTGCTCGCCTCCGCGTTCCCGAGCATCCGGGCTTGGGATCCGGCCTTCGCCTACGAGGTCGCCTTCATCGTCGAGGAGGGCCTCCGGCGGATGTACGGGCCGGACGGCCTCGACGAGATCCACTACCTCACGCTCTACAACGAGAACTACCCCATGCCGGCTCTCCCGGCCGACCCCGCCGAGCGAGAGCGGATCCGGGAGGCGGTGCTGCGAGGCGCCTACAAGTTCAGGGCCGCCCCGCGGTCTGACGGGCCGAAGGCGACGATCATGTTCTCGGGCACGGCCTGGCAGGCGGCGCTCGAGGCCCAGCAGCTTCTCGCCGAGCGCTTCGGCGTCGCGGCGGAGTGCTGGTCCGTCACGAGCTGGAAGCTGCTGCGGGAGGAGGCGCTCGAGGCCGAGCGCTGGAACCGCCTCCACCCCGGGGCGGAGGTGAGGACGTCCTACGTCCATGAGCTGCTCGGAACGGCGCAAGGTCCCGTCGTGGCCGTGACCGACTACCTGAAGGCCGTTCCGGACCAGATCGGCCGGTTCGCCGCAGGACCGTTCGTGCCGCTTGGGACCGACGGCTTCGGACGGTCGGACACGCGGGCTGCGCTCCGACGCCACTTCGAGGTGGACGCCGCTCACGTGGCAGTGGCCGTCCTCTCCGAGCTGGCTCGCTTCGGCGAGGCGAAGGAGGACGAGGTACGGGACGCGATCTCAGAGCTCGGCCTCGACCCCGAGGCGCCCGATCCTCGCCTCGCCTGAGCCTCGACCTCACTGCGTCGCAAAAGCCCTACACCCGCAAGCGCCACCTGCCGATAACTACCCGGAACGGCGGCGGGTGCTCGGCGGACGCGCCCGTCGAGGAAGGGGGCCATGGAGCAGCGGGAATCGGCCGGGATCACGATCCGGCTCGTGATCGACCTCGTACGCAGGGAGCTCGGGGAGGACGGGGTGCGGGAGCTGCTCGCGCTCGCGGGCGAGACGCGCCCGCTCGAGGTGCTCGAGAACCCGCGGATCTGGCACTCGGTCGCCACCCGGCAGCGCTTGTTCGACGCCGGATCGCGCCTCACCGGCGATCCCGACTTCGCCCTGCGCGTGGGAGCCTCGGCGCTCTCCTCTCGTGCCACGGTGCTGCTGCGGGTGCTCTTCCGCCGCTTCGGCTCCCCCCGGAACCTGCTCCGGGCACTGCCCGTGGCCCACTCGAAGTTCGACACCTCCACCGAGGCCCGCCTCGTCGTGGCCTCCGACCGCCGCGCCGTCGTCGAGTTCCGCACGAAGCCCCCGTACGAGCCGGTCGCCCACGACTGCAAGTACGCGATGGGGCTCTTCTCGCAGCTGCCGGCAGTGTTCGGCATGGCCCCCGCCACGGTGACCGAGTCCCAGTGCCAGGCCCGTGGCGCCACCCACTGCCTGTTCGACGTGCGCTGGGAACCCCGGCGCCGGGCGCGGCACCAGAGGAGCGCGGGGGAGCCGGTGGTGGGGGCGGACGTCGTTGAGCTGCAGCTCGAGCAGCTCGAGGCCACCGTGAGCGACCTCCTCGACGCCCGAGACGTCGACACCGTCCTCACCCGGGTCGTCGAGCATGTTGGCTCGACCGTCGCGGCCCAGCAGGTCCTCCTCGCGATCCGCCTCGAGCGCGGCCGTGAGCCAGCGGTCCGCGCCTCCGGTTTGCCGGACGACCGCGCCCGGGCGATCGCTCTCGCCGTTCTCGACACGGACCGTGCGATCGACGACGAGCTCGTCGATCGCGACTGCCCGATCCGGATCGTCTCCGAGGTCCGCTCAGCAGAGCGGCACTACGGCAGGCTCGTCGCGTTCTCGAACGCCCCGTTCATCGAGGGCGAGCAGCAGTTGCTCGACGCCTACGCCCGCCTCGCCGCCACCGCGCTCGACGCCACGGTCGCGCTCGAGGTCGCAGCGGGCCGCCAGCGCACGGCCGAGGTCCTCGGCGCCTTCGCCGCCCGCCTCATCCGGATCCAGGACACGAGCGAGGTGGCGGTGGCGACGGTCGAGGCGGCACAGGAGATCGTGGCGGCCGACCAGGCCCTGCTCCTGCGATATGGCGACGACGGGGCGCTGCGCTGTGTCGCCCACCGCGGCTACGCCTCTGCCCTCGGCGCCGCGCTCGACACGCTGGTGGTCACGAAAGAGGACACCCCTGAAGTCCTCGAGCTCGTGAGCGACCCGGAGGTGCCCCGCATCTACGATCGAGGCTCCGCCGACGCCTACGTCGCTCAGATGATGGACGCCTTCGGCACCGGCCGGCTCGCCGTGACCACGCTGCGCACGACCGAGCGGCTCTACGGAGTCCTCATCGCCGCCTGGGAGGAGGGACGCGAGCCGGCCGAGGTCGACGAGCTGGCCCGCCGTCTCGCCGGTGTCGCCGACCAGGCCGCCGGGGCATGGGAGAAGGCGCTCCTCATCGAGCAGGTCCACCGGCAGGCGTCGGTCGACGCCCTCACGGGGTGTGCGAACCGCCGAGTGTTCACCGAGGTGCTGGCAGGCCTCCTCGCCGGCGGCGGTCCGCGGCTCGCCGTGCTCTTCTGCGACCTCGACCAGTTCAAAGGGGTCAACGACGCGCTCGGCCACGCGGCCGGCGACGAGCTGCTCGTCGAGGTCGCCCGCCGCCTCGAGCGCTGCGTGCGACCGGGCGACCTCGTGGCCCGGCTCGGCGGTGACGAGTTCACGGTCCTGCTCACCGCGGTCGACGAGGACTGGGACCCCGAGGTCTTCGCCGGGCGGGTACGGGCCGCGATGGTCGAGCCCGTGGAGCTCGACGGCTCCCAGGTCGTCGTCCACCTGAGCATCGGGGCGGTGGTGGCCGAGCCCGGCCGCTCGAGCGTGAAGGACGTGCTCCGCCAGGCCGACGCCGCCATGTACGCGGCCAAGTCCCGGGGCGGCGACCGGATCCTGCGCTTCGAGGAGACGATGCTGCAGGCCCGTTCCGAGCGGCTCGATCTCGAGGCCGCCCTCGCGCGAGCGGCCGTCGAGCCGGGGCAGTTCGAGCTTGCCTACCAGCCGCAGGTGGACCTCGTGACGGGCGAGGTGCTCGGAGCGGAGGCGCTCGTCCGGTGGTGCCATCCGACCCGCGGCCTGCTCGCCCCCGGCAGCTTCCTCCCGGTCGCCGAGGAGACCGGCCTCGTCGTCCCGCTCGACCTGCACGTGCTCCGCACCGCCCTCGCCCAGGTGGCGGCCTGGCGGGACGCCGGTCTCGAGATCCGTGTGTCTGTCAACCTCTCCGCCCGCACCCTCGCGGCGCCGGAGCTGCTGGCGAGCCTGCGCTGCGAGCTCGCTGCGGCCGGCGTGCCGAGCTCCCTTTTCGAGATCGAGCTGACGGAATCGACCGCCGTGGCCGATCCGGAGGCTCTCACCCGGACGCTGCTCGAGATCGGCCGGCTCGGGGTGTCGGTCGCGATCGACGACGTCGGGACCGGGTTCTCGTCGCTCGCGCTCCTCCACCAGCTACCGGCCCAGCGGATCAAGATCGACCGGAGCTTCGTGCAGCGGATCTGCGACGACCCGTCGAGCCGCTCGGTGGTCGAGGCCGTGCTCCTGCTCGCCGACCGGCTCGGGCGGGAGGTTGTGGCGGAGGGGATCGAGACGGTTGAGCAGGCGCTCGAGATGGTCGGGCTCGGCTGCCGGATCGGCCAGGGCTACCTCTTCGCGAGACCCGGGACGGCGTCGGAGCTCGCCGCCCACGCCGAAGGTGGCATTCTCGCCGGCCAGGCGCCCGGCGGCTGACCTACCGACGGGGCCGGGGTCGCGCCTGTAGCCTTGCCCCATGGCTCCCCGTGCGAAGCTGCACCTGAGCGGCAACCGGGACGCGGACGCGCTCATCTCTCGCAATGCCTTCGCGCTCCTCGTCGGGATGGTGCTCGATCAGCAGATCCCCCTCGAGTGGGCCTTCACCGCCCCGTTGCTGCTCGCCGAGCGCATGGGCGGCGCTCCGCTCGATGCGGCCCACGTCGCGTCGGCAGACCCCGACGAGCTCGCCGAGCTGTTCCGCGCTCGCCCGGCACTGCACCGGTTCCCGGGCTCGATGGCGGCGCGGGTCCAGGACCTCGCCAAGGTGATCGAGTCCGAGTACGGCGGCGCTGCCGAGCGGATCTGGACGACGACAGCGAGCGGGAAGGAGCTCGTCCGGCGGGTCGAGGCCCTGCCGGGCTTCGGTGCGCAGAAGGCGAAGATCTTCGTGGCCCTTCTCGGCAAGCAGCTCGGCGTGCAGCCGGAGGGCTGGAGGGAGGCCAGCCGCCCCTTCGGCGAGGAGGGGAGCACGTTGTCCATCGCCGACATCACCTCGCCCGAGACGCTCGCCCTCGTGCGGGAGCACAAGCGGCAGATGAAAGCGGCTGCCACACAGGGTGTGCCGGCGGCGCCGGCCGGCGGGAAGCAGAAGGCCGCAACCAAGCGGCCGGCCGCCGCGAAGGCCGCTTCGGGCCGCGCTGTCGCCCGGACGACGGCTCGCACTCGCTCCTGACCGCGCGCGTCGCGGTCGAAGGGCAAGCCCGAGCGCGCACGGTCGTGCCGCCCGGGCATGCGAACGGGGGCGACCCCGTGGGGCCGCCCCCGTTCCTCAGATATCGCTGAAAGGCTCGGCTACCGGATCCTGCGGACGGGACCAGCTTCCGCCCGGTGGCGCCGAGGGTGTCTGGGTTGGATTCACCAGGTGGTCCAGCTTGCCGCCTAGCGGCCAGCCACCTCCAGGGTCCCAATATGTTGACTCACCATGTGTGTGGACCACCTCCTTTCCCTGGTGGCCCCACACTACAGAACGCGACCGCGGCCGTGGTGCATAGCGCCAACCTGATCTCGATCGCCTCAGCCGAGGCTGGGCTCGGTCCCACGGCAGCGTTCCAGCCGAGCGCCGGCTCGGGTGGCCGCGCCCGCGCAGCACAGCGGCCGCCCTCGACATCGCGCGGCGGGACCGCCCGAGCGGTGCGCCTCGCCCGGACGCCGTCACACTGCCCGGCGGCGTGCGCGAGCAGCTCGGCCGGGCGATCGAGGAGCGCTCGAGAGTCGCGCCGACCCGCTCAGATGCCGATGCGCTGTGCGAGGAGCTCGCGGTGGTAGGCAGGGTCGCCGAGGATCAGCTCCGAGGACTTCGCCCGCTTGAAGTACAGGTGGGCGTCGTGCTCCCAGGTGAAGCCGATGCCGCCGTGGATCTGGATGTTCTCGGCAGCAGCGTGGAAGTACGCCTCCGAGCAGTAGGCCTTGGCGAGGCAGGCCGTGACCGGCAGCTCGTCGTTGTCCTCGGCCGCGGCCCAGCCGGCGTAGTAGGCGGCCGACTTGGCCGACTCCACCTCGAGCAGCATGTCGGCGCACTTGTGCTTGATGGCCTGGAACGAGCCGATCGGGCGGCCGAACTGGATCCGGTTCTTCGCGTACTCGACGCTCATCTCGAGCACCCGCTGCGCCCCGCCGACCTGCTCGGCCGCGAGCGCCACTGCGGCGAGGTCGAGCGTCTTTTGCAGCACGGGAGCCGCCCCGCCCTCCTCCCCGACGAGGCGGGCCGGCGTGCCGGCGAAGTCGAGCCTCGCCTGCTTGCGGGTCTGGTCCATCGTGGCGAGCGGGGTGCGGGTGAGGCCGTCGGCCTCCCCGTCGACCGCGAAGAGCGAGACACCTCCCGGTGTGCGGGCGGCGACGAGGACGAGCGAGGCGGTGTGGCCGTCGAGCACGTAGGACTTCGTGCCGGTGAGGGTCCAGGACTGCCCGGACCCCGAGGCCTCGAGCTCGATCGAGCCCACCTCCCAACGCCCGCTCGGCTCGGTGTAGGCGAGGGTGGCGATGGTCTTCCCGCTCGCGATCTGGGGCAGGTACTCCGACTTGGCCGCCTCGTCGCCCGAGTGCAATAGGGCGTTCGCCGCGAGCGCCACGCTCGAGAAGTAGGGGGCGCACAGCAGCGCCCGCCCCATCTCCTCGAGCACGACCACGAGCTCGACGTAGCCGAAGCCGGCGCCGCCGTGCTCCTCGGGGATCGTGAGGGCCTGCAGGCCGAGCTGGTTCGCCATCTGCGACCAGACGGCGGGGTCGTAGCCCTCGGTGGTCTCCATCAGGCGCCGCACCTCGCTCACGGGCGACTTGTCCTCGAGGAAGCGGCGCACCGCGCGCCGCAGCTCCTCTTGCTCCTCGCTGAAGCCGAAGTTCACGATGATCCTCCCCGGGCGAGCGGTCCGACCCCGCGGCCAGAGCGGCCGCGCGGTGAGGGGACTGTACCTGCTGGCCCGGCCCGGCGGAAAACGCCAGTCCCGCTGAAAGTTCAGCGCGGCGGCGGCCGGGGCCCGCGGATCGTGCCGTGGCCGTAGAGTCTCGTCGTCCACCCCGGGGAGCTACGCCCGCTGCGCGAGCAGGGAGGAGCCCATGGCCACGCTGCACTACCAGGACACCCAGGTCACGATCCACAAGACGGTCGTCGGGCCGTACGACAACAACGTCTTCGTCGTCTGCTGCAACGAGACGGGCGACGCCCTCCTCGTCGACGCCGCCAACGAGCACGAGCAGCTGCTCGAGCTGTGCCGGGCCCTCGGGGTCCGGCAGGTCGTCGAGACCCACGGCCACTGGGACCACATCCAGGCGATCCCGCAGCTGCGGGAGGCCGGCTACGAGGTTGCCGTGACCGCCGCCGACGCGGGCATGCTCCCCTCCTACGACCTGCTCCTCGAGGACGACACGGTGCTCGAGGTCGGCCGGCTCCGGCTGCGGACGATCCACACCCCAGGCCACACGCCGGGCTCGATCTGCTTCCGGATCGAGGGCTCGCCGGTCCTGCTCTCCGGGGACACGCTCTTCCCGGGTGGCCCCGGCAACACCAAGACCGACCTCGGCGACTTCCCCCTCATCATCGAGTCGATCGACCGCCGGCTGTTCACGCTGCCTCCCGAGACGATCGTCATGCCCGGCCACGGCCTCGACACGACGATCGGGGCGGAGCGGCCTCACCTCGAGGAGTGGATCGAGCGGGGCTGGTGACCGCTCCCGCCCCCTCGGTGCTCGATTACCACTACGCGGGTAGTGCTAAATCGCGGCGGCAACTAACATAGGGGCGTGCCGGACAGCGAACACCCCCCCGTCCTCGAGGTCGAGGACCTCCACGTCGCCGTGGACGGTCACGAGATCCTGCGCGGCGTCGACCTCGTGCTGCCGGCCGGCGAGCTGCACGCCGTGATGGGCCCGAACGGCTCGGGCAAGTCCACCCTCGCGAACGCCATCGCCGGCAACCCGGGCTACGAGGTCACCGCCGGCAGGATCCTGTTCGCCGGCGACGACGTGACCGCCTGGCCGGTCGACGTGCGGGCCAAGGCCGGCATCTTCCTCGCCTTCCAGTACCCCGAGGAGATCCCCGGAGTCCCGGTCTCCCAGTTCCTCCGCCAGGCCGTCTCCGCCCGCAAGGGCATCGACCTCTCGGTCCTCGAGGTGAGGGTCGCGCTCATGGAGTGGATGCGGCGTCTCGAGATGGACGAGAGCTTCGCCTCCCGGTACCTCAACGAGGGCTTCTCGGGCGGGGAGAAGAAGCGCAACGAGATCCTCCAGATGGCACTGCTCGAGCCGGAGCTCGCCGTCCTCGACGAGACCGACTCCGGCCTTGACGTCGACGCCCTTCGCGTCGTGGCGCGCGGCGTGAGGGAGGTGCGCTCCGAGCGGCCCGGTACCGGGATCCTGCTCGTCACGCACTACCGGCGCATCCTCGAGGAGCTCACGCCCGACCGGGTCCACGTCCTTGTGCGCGGGCGGATCGTCGAGAGCGGCGGTCCTGAGCTCGCCCACCGCCTCGACGCCGAGGGCTACGAGCGCTACGGGACCGAGGCGGCCGCCTGATGGCGGCGACCGGCGCCCCTGAGAGGACCGGCCTCGGCCTCGAGACCGGCCGCGCCCTCGACGCCGCGGCGCTGCGCAGGGACTTCCCGCTCCTCGAGCGGCGGCGAAGCGACGGTCGCCGGATCACCTACCTCGACTCGGCCGCCTCCTCGCAGCACCCCCGCCAGGTGCTCGAGGCGATGGACCACTACTACGAGACGACCCACGCCAACGTGCACCGTGGCGTCTACGCCATCGCCGAGGAGGCGACCCGCCGGTACGAGGCGGCCCGGGTCCGCATCGGCACCTTCGTCGGGGCGCGGGCACCCTCGAGAGAGATCGTCTTCACGAAGAACGCCACCGAGGCGCTCAACCTCGTCGCCCAGTCCTACGGCCGGCGCCTCCTGCCGGAGGGCAAGGCGGTCCTGCTCACGGAGATGGAGCACCACGCCAACCTCGTGCCGTGGCTGATGCTCTCGCAGGAGCGAGGCACTCCGCTTCGCTACCTCCCCCTCGACGAGCGCTACCACCTCGACCTCTCACGCCTCGACGAGCTCGTCGACGGCGCCGGGATCGTGGCGGTCTCGGCCATGTCGAACGTGCTCGGCACCGTGAACGACCTCCGCCCCGTCATCGAGGCAGCGCATGACGCCGGCGCTCTCGTCGTGGTGGACGGCTCCCAGCTCGTCCCCCACCGGGTCGTCGACGTCACCGCCCTCGGGGCCGACTTCCTCGCCTTCACCGGCCACAAGATGCTCGGCCCGACCGGGATCGGCGTCCTTTGGGCACGCGAGGAGCTCCTCGAGGAGATGCCCGCATGGCTCGGCGGCGGCGAGATGATCCGGGACGTGCGCCTCGACGGCTTCACCCCGAACGACATCCCGTGGAAGTTCGAGGCGGGCACGCCTCCGATCGCCGAGGCGATCGGCCTCGGAGCTGCCGTCGAGTACCTCCAAGCCGTCGGCATGGAGTCGATCGCCGCCCACGAGCGGGCCCTCACCCGCCGGGCGCTCGAGGTGCTCGACGACCGCCACGGAGCCGACGTCACGGTCTACGGGCCGCCCGCCGACGACCCGAACCGCGGCGGGGTGATCTCGATCGGCTACCGCGGCATCCACCCTCACGACCTCGCTCAGGTCCTCGACGCCGAGGGGGTCTGCGTGCGGGCCGGCCATCACTGCGCGAAGCCCCTCATGCGCCGCCTTGGCGTGCCGGCGACGGCGAGGGCTTCGCTGTACCTCTACAACGACGACGACGACGTCCTGGCGCTGTCCGACGCGCTCGCGAAGGCGGGCGAGCTGTTCGGCTAGCCCGGGCGCGAAGGAGCCAACGACATGTCGGGACTTGAAGACCTCTACCGCGAGATCATCCTCGACCACTACCGCTCGCCTCGCAACCGCGGCGAGATCGAGGTGCCGCCTGCGCTGCGGGTCGAGGGGTTCAACCCCCTTTGCGGCGACGAGGTCGTCGTCTTCCTCCTCGTCGAGGACAGCATCGTGCGCGACATCCGCATCGGCGGACAGGGCTGCTCGATCAGCCAGTCCTCCGCCTCGATGATGTCGGCGGCGGTGAAGGGGAGATCCGTCGACGAAGCCCGCCAGCTGATCTCGTCGTTCAAGGCGATGATGTCGATCCACGAGCAGTCCATCGGCGGGGACGGCACCGAGAGCGGCCCGGAGCCACCCGGCGCCACGATCCCCCCGGAGGGTCTCGGGGAGCTCGCCGCCCTCCAGGGCGTCGTCAAGTTCCCCGTGCGCATCAAGTGCGCGACGCTCTCGTGGAACACGCTCGCCCAGGGCCTCGACGAGCTCTCCTCTCAGTCCGCCAGCTCCGCCAGCTGACGCGCCCCGTCATCGCTCGCCTCGGCGGCCTGGTTGCGCCCACCCGGCGCCGTGTCGGAGGAGTACACGAAGCGCTCTCCCCTCGCCCACGAGGCCGCCGCCGCGATGGCGCAGGCCACGATCGAGAAGAGGAAGGCCGTCTGGAGGCCCGTGTGGAAGGGCGGCGCGATGAGCCGGGAGAAGAAGTCGTGCCCGGTGAGCACGGCACGGTCGTGTGCCGGCAGCCGGGCGAGGGTGGCGGCGCCGACGAGATGCTGGACGGGGTTGTAGCCGAGGAAGGCCGAGAACAGCGTCGAGACCGGCGGCAGGTGGGCAGCCCGCAGCGCGACCGCTCTCGGCACCCCGTAGGTCGTGAGCCCCCGGTACAGGCTCGTCGAGAGGGCCGAGGAGAGGCCGACGATCATCAGTGTGAAGAAGATGCCGATCGACAGCACCTGGGCTGAGTTCTGGAAGGTCGAGTTCATCCCCCCGCCAGCGCCGCGGTCTGCTGCCGGGAGGGAGTTCATGACGCCCGCCCGGTTCGGGGCGGCGAAGGCGCCCATCGAGAGGCCGTTCATCATGAGGATGAGGGCGAACTGCCAGTAGGTGAAGTTCACGGGCAGGAGGAGGAGGAGCACGAAGCTGAGGCAGGCTCCGAGCATCCCGCCGGTCGCGAAGGGCCGGGCCCCGAAGCGGTCCGAGAGGATCCCGGAGATCGGGCCGGCGAGAAGGAAGCCGAAGGTGAGGGGCAGGATGTAGATCCCGGCCCACAACGGCGTGTTCGCGAACGAGTAGCCGTGCTCGGGCAGCCATATCCCCTGCAGCCAGATGATCAGCATGAACATGAGGCCGCCCCGCCCGACCGCGGCGAGGAACGTCGAGAGGGTGCCGAACGTGAACGCCTTGATCTTGAACAGGGGCAGGCGGAACATCGGGTTGGCCACCTTCGACTCGATCACGAGGAAGGCGGCGAGCAGGGCCACCCCAGTGGCGAGCTCGGCCAGCACCGGGGCGCTCGTCCACCCCATCGTGGAGCGGCCGTGCGGCTCGATGCCGTAGGTGATCCCGATCATGAGCGAGATGAGGCCGACGGCGAAGGTGACGTTGCCGAGCCAGTCGATCGGGGCTCGGCGACGGATGCCGAGGTCCTCGAGCTTGAGGTAGGCCCAGACGGTCCCGAACAGGCCGATCGGGACCGAGACGAGGAAGATGAGCCGCCAGTCGATCGGCGCCAGGATCCCGCCCACGACGAGCCCGATGAACGAGCCGCTGATCCCGGCGACGTTGTTGATCCCAAGGGCGAGGCCCCGCTGGTCCGGCGGGAAGGCGTCAGTGAGGATGGCAGAGGAGTTGGCGACG
>DATGKK010000038.1:0-24151 GCA_035294725.1 Acidimicrobiales bacterium
CCAAGAGTCCATATCGACGGGAAGGTTTGGCACCTCGATGTCGGCTCGTCGCATCCTGGGGCTGAAGCCGGTCCCAAGGGTTGGGCTGTTCGCCCATTAAAGCGGTACGCGAGCTGGGTTTAGAACGTCGTGAGACAGTGAGTTTCGACCGCGCTGTCTATAAACCTGGCTATATGCTGGAAACTCCGAGAATCCTGCGCTACTCGCCGGCACTTCGTTGCGCCGCACATCGGGAAGATGTGACGTGTGGCTCAGCGAAGCTGACGGCAGTGACAATGCGACAGGTGCGGACAATCAGCAGGAAAGGCTGGATGACGCCACGCCATCCAGAATCCTCAGAGACCATATGCCAGGCACCTCCCGCCGGAGGAAGGGAAACCTCCCGGCGGCAAGGGCGTGAAGAGATGGTCCGATCTGCATGGCGACATGCAGAACCAGGCAGAAATGACCTGGTCCCCGGCAGGCCTGCCGGTGGTAACAACAATGTCGGTCCCTATCCGGTGCAGCCGTAGGAGATCTGAGGAAGGCTGTCCCTAGTACGAGAGGACCGGGACGGACGTAGCTCTCGTGTGCCAGTTGTCCTGCCAAGGGCACGGCTGGTTTGCGACCTACGGAAGGGATAAGCGCTGAAAGCATCTAAGCGCGAAGCTCGTTCCAAGATGAGATCTCCCACAGGGTCAACCTGGTAAGGCCCGTGGTCAGACCACCACGTTGATAGGCCGGAGGTGTACGCACAGCAATGTGTTCAGCCGACCGGTACTAATCGGCCGAGGGCTTGGGGCTCGTGCTCGCTATGGAGTGCTCACAGGGGCGGCGGCGACGCTGCCTCGAGAGCGACGCTCCGAAGTCGCCCGGGATCGCCGTCACGGCGAGGGGAGGCACCGGACGCTGTCGCTCGAGAGCAAGGTTTCCGGTGGCCATAGCGGCGGGGTCACACCCGTTCCCATCCCGAACACGGAAGTTAAGCCCGCCAGCGCCGATGGTACTTGGGAGGAGACTCCCCGGGAGAGTAGGTCGCCGCCGGAATGTCTCTCAGCAACGACCCCGCATCGAGGAGCTCTGCTCCTCCGTGCGGGGTCGTTGCGCGTCCGGACATGTGGTCGCCCACCGGGAGGTGGGCGGGCCGTTGGCGTCGCGAGGGCGGGGGCGATAGCTGCTCTGTGACGTCCACGAACGCGCAACCTTGGGCCGGATGGAGCCGACCTGCCAGTAGCCTCCTGCCGTGGGCTACGAGGACGGCGGGAGACCTTCTGCGCGCCGGCGGTCAGGGCCGGCTCGCGGCGGGGAGAGCGGTATCTCGCGCCGCCGAAGGGCCGAGCGTGCCCCGCACCAGGCGCGCGAGCTCGACGGGCAGCCGTCGGAGTCGGGGCGCTACCGCTCGCGCCGAGAGCGCAACTTCGAGCTCCCGCAGGCCGTCCGCGAGGAGCTCCGCTCCGCCGACGGCCGTCGTGCCGGGGCTCTCGAGCGCCGCATCACGCTCGCCGCCCAGGCCTACGAGCGCGACCGGTACAAGGAGGCGCTCTCGGCCATCCGGCCCGTCGTCGAGGAGGCCCCAGAGTCCGCCGCCGCCCGCGAGCTGTACGGGCTCATCCTCTACCGGCTCGGTCGCTGGCGGCACGCCGCGAAGGAGCTCCGCCAGGTCCACGAAGCCACGGGCAGCCTCGACCAGCATCCCGTCATCGCCGACTGCGAGCGCGCGATGGGACACTTCGACCGGGTGGAGGAGCTCTGGGACCAGCTTCGGACGGCAGGGGTCGACCGGGAGGTGCTCGTAGAGGGTCGTCTCGTCATGGCGGGCGCGCTCGCCGACACCGGCAGGGTTCGCGAGGCCATCGACCTCCTGCGGCCGGCCGAGCGCGCGACCCGGCGCCACGCCGACGTCCCGCTGCTGCGGGAGTGGTACGCACTCGCGGACCTCTACGAGGTGGCCGGCGAGATCCCCCGAGCGCGAGCGCTCTTCGAACGGGTCGCGCAGCAGGCGCCCGAGCTGCTCGACGCCCCGGAGCGGCTGCGCTCCCTTCGCTGACGCCCACGCGTCGGGCGGGCCGGCACATCGGGTAGACAGGCAGCAACATGGATCGCCTCGGCCTCGTCGGCCTGCCAAACTCGGGCAAGTCGTCGCTCTTCAACGCGCTCACGGGCGGCAGCGCCCTCGTCGCGCCTCACCCGTTCTCCACGACCGAGACCGAGGTTGGCGTCGCCCACGTCCCCGATCCCCGGCTCGACGCACTCGCGGCGATGAGCGAGAGCAAGAGGGTCGTGCCGGCCACCTTCGAGGTCGTCGACATCGGGGCCGTGCAGAAGTCGACCGAGCGGGGGGAGGGGCTCGGGAGCCGCTTCCTCGCCGGGATCCGCGAGGTGGAGGCGCTCGCGCTCGTGCTGCGCTCCTTCCACGACGAGGCGGCGCCGGGCGAGGAGGATCCGGTCGAGGCCCTCGCCACGCTCGAGCTCGAGCTCGTCCTCGCCGACGCGAGCTCGCTCGAGGCCCAGCTCGAGCGCGCGAGCCGTCGGCGGGCAGCCTCCGACCCCGCTCTCGCCGCCGCCCTCGACGCAGCGCCGGCAGCTCTTGAGGTGCTCCATGGCGGGACGCCGCTGTACCGATCGACCCTTGACACGAAGGCGAGAGAGCAACTTCGCCCACTCTTCCTCCTCACGACCAAGCCGCTCCTCGTCGTGGTCAACGTCGGCGAGGACGACCTCGGATCCGAGGAGGCTGCCGACGCGGTGAGGACACAGCTCGGCGAGGCGGCCGAGGTGCTCACCGTGTCGGTGCAGCTCGAGGCGGAGGCGGCGAAGCTCGACGCCGCCGAGCGCAAGGAGATGCTGGAAGGTCTCGGTCTCGGCGAGGGGGCTCTCGTGAGGGTGGCCCGGGCCGGTTGGTCGATCCTCGGCCGCTCGACCTTTTTCACCACCGGCGACAAGGAGTCGCGTGCCTGGGTCTTCCGGACGGGCGCGAAGGCGCCGGAGTGCGCCGGCGTCATCCACTCCGACCTCCAGCGCGGCTTCATCAAGGCCGACGTGATCGCCTGGGACGAGCTCCTCGCGGCAGGCTCCTTCGCTGCCGCGCGTGCAAAGGGAAAGGTTCGCCTCGAGGGGAAGGACTACGTCGTCGCGGACGGGGATGTCCTCGAGATCCGCTTCAACGTCTGAGCTGAGATGTCCCCCCTGCGCCACGAAGGCTGAACGAGCTCAGGCGCAGACACGAGCGAGGGAGCCCCGTGCGCTCAACGTCAAGCCACGTAGGGCCCGCTGTCGGCTCTGGGCCGAGAGATCGTGGCCGGAGCATCCGGGGAGGGGCTGCCCGGGAGCGCACGAGCCCTTGCCAAGGGACGGGTTGATCGGTGACCCTTCTCGGAGGGGAAGCCGGTGACCGCCCGGCGACGCGCGAGGAGATCATGAGCAGTCCTGACCGAGAGGGTGCCGCCGGGACGATCCCGCTTCTCGAGTTCGACCCGGACCCGATCGCGATGATCGAGCCCTCCGACCACTTCGGCCGCGATCCTTCGGTTCGGCCAGAGGTGCCGGAGGTCGCGGTGGCCTGCTTCTTCGGCGACGCCGTGGAGCGGATCGCCCGCGCGACCCACGCCCGCCGTGTCGTCGACCTCGTCGGCGAGCATGGGCGCAGCCCTGTCTACGTCACCGAGCGAGAGGGTCGACCCTTTGCCTTCTACCAGGCGGGCCTTGGCGCGCCACTCGCAGCTGCGTTCCTCGAGGAGATGATCGACTACGGAGCCCGCACCGTCGTCGCCTGCGGCGGCTGCGGGGCGCTCGACGGCTCGCTCGCCCTCGGTCACGTCGTCGTCGTCGCCGAGGCGCTCCGTGACGAGGGCACGTCGTTCCACTACCTCCCGCCGTCACGGACGGTCCGGGCCGAGCCGGAAGTCGTCGCGGTCCTCACCGGCACGCTGGAGCGAGCCGGCGTCCCCTACTCGACGGGCATGTCGTGGTCCACCGACGCCTACTTCCGGGAGACTCGGAGGAAGGTGGCCCGCCGCCGGGAGGAGGGTTGCATCACGGTCGAGATGGAGGCCTCCGCCCTACTCGCGGTCGCCCGCTTCAGAGGGGTGCGCCTCGGGCAGCTGCTTTACGCCGGCGACAGCCTTGCCGGCGAGTCGTGGGACCACCGCAACTGGGTGACCGCCCACGACGTGCGAGAGCAGGTCTTCTGGCTCGCTGCGGAGGCTGTCCTCGAGCTGGCGGCGGTAGGCTCACACGAGCTCCGATCGGCCACGACCGATCACCCCGCGAGCCCGGAGTGAGCCGCGCACCGGCCGGTCCGGCCGCCGAGGAGGACAAGGAGGAACGGTGGGTACCGACGTCCATGAGCTGCTTGGTGACGAGGCAGAGTCGCTGCTCTCTCACGAGGCAACCGCCTTTCCTCGCGAGCGGCTCACGCTGCCCGGTCCGGACTTCGTCGACCGTGTCTTCGCCGGGAGCGACCGGCCGATCCCGGTCTTGCGCAGCCTGCAGCACACCTTCGAGCACGGCCGTCTCGGCGGTACCGGCTACCTCTCGATCCTCCCGGTGGACCAGGGCATCGAGCACTCCGCCGCCGCGAGCTTCTCGAAGAACCCGGAGTACTTCGATCCGGAGCGGCTCGTCGAGCTCGCTCTCGAAGCCGAGTGCTCGGCGCTCGCGACGACGCTCGGCGGGCTCGGCATCGTCGCTCGCAAGTACGCCCACAAGATCCCGTTCATCGCGAAGCTGAACCACAACGAGCTCCTCACGTACCCGAACCGGGGCGACCAGGTGCCCTTCGGCTCGGTGCGTCAAGCCGCCGATCTCGGCGCCGCCGGCATCGGGGCGACGATCTACTTCGGCTCCGAGGAGTCGACCCGCCAGCTGCGCGAGGTGAGCGAGATGTTCGCGAAGGCGCACGAGCTCGGCCTCTACACGGTCCTGTGGTGCTACCTGCGCAACTCGGCGTTCAAGTCGGGCGGCACGAACTACGAGGTGTCCGCCGACCTCACCGGTCAGGCGAACCACATCGGCGTCACCATCGAGGCCGACATCGTGAAGCAGAAGCAGCCGGAGAACAACGGTGGGTTCACGGCGCTCAACTTCGGGCGAGCCGACCCGCTCGTCTACTCCGAGCTCACGACGGACCACCCGATCGATCTCACCCGCTGGCAGGTCGTCAACTGCTACGCCGGCCGGATCGGCCTCATCAACTCCGGGGGAGAGTCCAAGGGGGCCTCCGACCTCGCCCAGGCCGTGCGGACCGCCGTCGTGAACAAGCGGGCCGGCGGGATGGGCCTCATCGTCGGCCGCAAGGCGTTCCAGCGCCCGATGGCCGAGGGCGTCGCTCTCATCAACGCCGTGCAGGACGTCTTCCTCGACCCGAGCATCACCGTCGCCTGACCAGGCCCCGCCGAGGGGTCTGCTCGCGGCCGAGGCTGAGACATCAACGGCCCGTTCGTCTCACGGCGGTAAAATGCCTGGGCAACAGCATCGACGACGGGGACGGAGACAGGGCGCGTGACGAGCACCACCGAGACCTCAGCGGGCAGCACGCGCCATGTCCAGGTGGACGGGGTGGTGATCCGCTTCGCCGGCGACTCCGGCGACGGCATGCAGGTCACCGGCGACCGGTTCACGACCGAGAGCGCCATCCTCGGCAACGACCTCTCAACCCTGCCGAACTTCCCAGCAGAGATCCGGGCACCGGCCGGCACCCTGGCCGGGGTCTCCGCCTTCCAGGTCCACATCTCCGACCACGACATCCTGACCCCCGGCGACGCGCCGAACGTGCTGGTCGCGATGAACCCTGCCGCGCTGCGGGCGAACCTGGGCGACATGCCGGTCGGCGGCACCATCGTGGTCAACTCGGACTCGTTCGACGAGCGGGCCCTCGAGAAGGCCGGCTACCACTCCAACCCGCTCAGCGACGGCAGCCTCGCCTCGTTCAAGGTCTACGAGGTGCCGATGACGACGCTCACCCTCGAGGCCTGCAAGCCGACGGGGGCAAAGCCGCGAGACGCCGAGCGGAGCAAGAACTTCTTCGCCCTCGGCCTCGTCTCGTGGCTGTACCAGCGGCCCACGGACGTCACCGAGAGCTGGATCGCGGCCCGTTACGGCAAGAGCCCGGCCGTGGTCGAGGCGAACACCCTCGCCTTCCGGGCCGGCTACCACTTCGGGGAGACGGCAGAGCTCTTCGACGCCGTCTACGAGGTGCCCCCCGCCGAGCATGAGCCGGGCACCTACACGAACATCACCGGCAACACGGCGCTCGCCTGGGGGCTGATCGCGGCGGCCCAGCTCGCCAAGGTGCCGCTCTTCCTCGGCTCGTACCCGATCACCCCGGCCTCCGACATCTTGCACGAGCTCTCGCGCCACAAGAACTTCGGCGTGCGCACGCTCCAGGCCGAGGACGAGATCGCTGGGATCGGCGCCGCCCTCGGGGCCGCCTTCGGCGGTGCCCTCGGGGTGACGACGACGAGCGGGCCCGGCATCGACCTCAAGTCGGAGACGGTCGGCCTCGCCGTGAGCCTCGAGCTCCCTCTCCTCGTCGTGGACATCCAGCGGGGCGGCCCCTCGACGGGGCTGCCTACCAAGACCGAGCAGGCCGACCTGCTCCATGCGATGTTCGGTCGCCACGGCGAGGCGCCGGTGCCGATCGTGGCGGCGAAGACGCCGTCGCACTGCTTCGACGCCGCCATCGAGGCGGCCCGGATCGCGCTCAAGTACCGCACGCCCGTGTTCCTCCTCTCGGACGGTTACCTCGCGAACGGTGCCGAGCCGTGGCGGGTGCCGTCCGTGGCGGACCTGCCCGACATCTCGACCGAGTTCGCGACGGTCACGACCGCGGCCGCCTTCGCAGCTCCGAGCGAGGACGGAGCCCCCGGCGACGGCGGGCCGCGGTACCTGCCCTACGCCCGCGACCCCGAGACGCTTGCCCGGCCGTGGGCCCTCCCCGGCACGCCCGGCCTCGAGCACCGGATCGGCGGTCTCGAGAAGCAGGACGGCACGGGCGACGTCTCCTACGACCCGATCAACCACGAGCAGATGGTGCACCTCCGGGCGGCCCGGATCGCCGGGATCGCAAAGGACATCCCGCCCGTCGAGGTCGACGACCCCGGCGGCGAGGCGAGGGTCCTCCTCCTCGGCTGGGGCTCCACCTACGGCGCCATCACGGCGGCGACCCGGCGGGTGCGGGCCATCGGCAAGCGGGTGGCCCAAGCCCATCTCGTCCACCTGAACCCGTTCCCGCAGAACCTCGGCGAGGTGCTGCACCGCTACGACCGGGTCATCGTCCCCGAAGGCAACCTCGGCCAGCTGACCCGGCTCGTGCGCGCCGACTTCCTCGTCGACGCCCGCCCGCTCACCAAGGTGCAGGGCACCCCCTTCCGGGTGGCGGAGATCGAGCGGGCCGTCCTCGCTGCTCTGGCAGAGCTCGACACCACCTCGAGGGAGGGAAAGTGACCGACGTGGCCGTTCCCGTCACCACCCGCAAGGACTGGACGAGCGACCAGGACGTGAGGTGGTGCCCAGGCTGCGGGGACTACTCCATCCTCGCCGCCGTGCAGTTCCTGCTCCCAGAGCTCGGGGTGCGCCGGGAGAACACCGTCTTCGTCTCGGGCATCGGCTGTGCGGCCCGCTTCCCGTACTACATGAACACCTACGGGATGCACTCGATCCACGGCCGCGCCCCGGCCATCGCGACCGGGCTCGCCATCTCCCGGCCGGACCTCGACGTCTGGGTCGTCTCGGGTGACGGCGACGCCCTCTCGATCGGCGGCAACCACCTCATCCATGCGCTGCGCCGGAACGTGAACCTCACGATCCTGTTGTTCAACAACCAGATCTACGGGCTCACGAAGGGCCAGTACTCGCCGACCTCCGAGGTGGGCAAGGTGACGAAGTCGACCCCGTTCGGCTCGCTCGACACCCCCTTCAACCCCGTCAGCCTGGCGCTTGGGGCCGAGGCGACCTTCGTCGCCCGGACCCACGACATGGACCGCAAGCACATGCAGGAGATGTTCCGGCGGGCCCATGACCACAAGGGTGCCGCCCTCGTCGAGGTCTACCAGAACTGCAACGTCTTCAACGACGGCGCCTTCGAGGGGGTCACCGGGAAGGCGAACCGGGAGGAGATGCTCATCCCGCTCGAGCACGGCCAGCCGATCCGCTTCGGTGCCGACGGCCACCGGGGCGTGGTGATGAACGACCGGGGACAGCTCGAGATCGCCGAGGTCGCCGAGGTCGGCGAGGAGGCGGTCCTCGTGCACGACGAGACCCGTGACGACCCCGGCCTCGCCTTCGCCCTCAGCCGCCTGGCACGGGGTCCGCACGAGCCGACACCGATGGGCGTGTTCCGGGCCGTCGAACGGCCCGACTACGGCTCCCAGGTCGACGCCCAGCTCCTCGAGGCGCAGTCGCGCAAGGGGCCGGGGGACCTGCAGGCCCTTCTCGCCTCCGGGACTACCTGGACCGTCGGCTGAGGCGTACTCGCGGCGAGCACGGCAGCGGCCGTGCTGTGCTCAGCCGGCGTCGAGCTCCCTGAACACGAGACCAGTGCGGGGTTTCGGGTAGAAGAACGTCGACTTCGGGGGCATGCGCCGGCCCCCGTGTGCCACCGAGGCGATCTGGTCGATGGCGACCGGCCGGAGCAGCACGGCCGCCTCCGCCTCGTGCTCGCGCACGGCACGGGCCGCCTCGAGCACCCCGTGCTGGTAGGTGACGGTGACCTCCGGGAGGCGGTCGAGGGCACGGGCAAGACGGACCGAGTCGAGCTCGTCGTCGCCGTCAGCAAGCAGCGACGGGCGTGGCACGAGCAGCCAGCTCCCGTCGGCGGGCGTGAGGAGGCCGAGGGCGCCGGAGGCGGCCATTGCGCGACCGAGCTCGAGCGGCTCGGCGGGGCCGGGCCCGATCTCGAAGGAGGCCTCGAGCCTGCGGAGGATCGCGGGGGCCTCGAGGCCACCAAGGAGGCGGTGGATCGCCTGGACGGCGAGCTCGCGCTCGGACAGCTCCACCACGAGGGCCAAGACGTCGTCCGATCCAGGAGAACCGGCGCTCTCCTCGTGGTAGGTGCAGGCCGTCTCGTAGCGGTGGTGGCCGTCCGCGATCAGCACCGGGGTCGAGGCGACGAGGTCGGTGATCGCCCGCGTGACGGAGGTGTCCGTGATCGCCCAGCACTCATGGAGCGCGTCGGCTCCGTCCCGCACGCGCGCGAGCGGCTCGAGGCCGCCCTTGTCCACGATGCGCGAGCAGAGCGCGCCAAGGCCGCTCGCGAGCGAGAGGCCCCAGATGGGAGAGAAGTTCGTGCGCGCAGCCCGAAGCAGCGAGAGGCGGTCGGTCGTGTCCTTGGCGGTGGTCTGCTCGTGGGCGAGGACCTCGCCAGCGCCGTCGGGGTCGAGCCCGAGAGCGCCGAGGACGCCGGTCGTCGACCGGGTCCTCCCGTCCTCCTCGGTGAAGGTCATGCGGTACAGGTAGAGCGCCGGCTCAGGGTCGACGCGCACGACGCCGGAGCCGTGCCACTCCTGCCAGAGCGTGGCCGCCCATCCGTACCGGTCCCCCGCGTAGCCCGGCGGGGCTTCGGGCAGCTCGACGAGGATCGAGTTGTAGGGCGAGCTGGCCGCGAGCCGAGCTCGCTCGTCGGGGCCCACGACGTCGTACGGCGGCGCCACGACCTCTTGCGGATCGACGAGGCCGAGCGAGTAGCGCGTGCCACGAAATGCTCGGAGCCGTGCCATTCGCCTTACCTACCAGGCCCGGCCGCCTGACCGCCAAACGGGAGGCAGGGGACTCGCCCTCCCGGGGTGGGCAGGGCTCGCCCGGCGCTCACCCGGTCTGGCAGCATGCGCCGGTGACGTGGGTCCTCGATTGCGATGGTGTCATCTGGCTCGCCGACGAGCCGATCCCAGGCGCCGCAACGGCGGTGCGTCGGCTGCGGGAGGCCGGAGAGCGCGTGGCCTTCCTCACCAACAACTCCTGGCATCGGGTCGCCGAGCAGGTGGACAAGCTCCGGCGGATGTCGATCGAGGCCGAGGCTGAGGACGTCGTCAGCTCCTCGATGGCCGCAGCGAGCCTCGTCGAAGAAGGGGAGCGGGTGCTCCTCGTCGGCGGCCCGGGCGTGCGCGAGGAGCTCGAGCGGCGCGGGGCGACCGTCCTCGATCCCGGCGAGGGCGAGCTCGAAGCGGTGACGGCGGTCGTGGTCGGGATGGACCTCGGCTTCAGCTTCCAGCGCCTTGCGGCGGCGACGACGGTCCTTCGCAGCGGCACCGCCCGCCTTGTCGCCACGAACGACGACGCCACCTTCCCGACCGCTCAGGGCCTGCTCCCAGGGGCGGGCTCCGTCGTCGCCGCCGTCGCGACCGCAGGGGGAGTCGAGCCCGTCGTGGCCGGGAAGCCTCACGAGGCGGTGGCCCGGATCGTGCGGGAGCGGTTCGGGCCGGTCTCGATGATGGTCGGGGACCGTCCCTCCACCGACGGCCGCTTCGCCCGGCTCCTCGAGGTGCCCTTCGGTCTCGTCCTCACCGGCGTGACGCCGCACGGCCACGGCCCGCTCGACCCGGCCCCTGACGTCGAGGCGCCTGACCTCCTCTCCCTCGTCGAGCACGTCCTCGCCGATCCCGGGCCCCCTGCGGAGGCGACGGCAGGCTGAGCGACCCGACCTCTGCTTGCTCTTGCAAGCAGAGCAGGTCACGAGTACGATCGCCCCATGGCCTCGAAGACTCCGTGGGAGCGCTACCTGAGCGCCGGCCTGGCGTTCACCCAACTGACCCGCCAGCGGGCCGAAGAGATCGTCCGCGAGCTGATGCAAGAGGGCGAGGTCGGCCGGGAGAACGCCGAGGAGTGGGTGGAGGACCTCCTCGCCCGCAGCCGGCGCACCGCCGAGCAGGTCGCGTCCCTCGTGCGCGAGGAGGTGGGCCGCCAGGTCGAGCAGCTCGGCCTCGTGCGGCGCGAGGAGCTCGCGACCGCGGTCGACCGGGTCGTCGACGTCGCCCGCAAGGCGGGGGAGCGCGCCGTGCGCGAGGCCGTCCGGCGGGCGAGCAGCCGGTCGGGGAGCGCGACGCCCAAGCCGGCCGAGCGCCGCGCCGCGACCAGACCGGCTGCCACGCCAACCCCGGGAAAGGCGGCCCCTCGCCCCGGACGGGCGGCTGCGGGAGGAAGCACGGCAACGGCGGCGACGAAGAAGGCGACCGCCGCGAAGTCGGCCGCGAAGAAGGCGACTGCGGCGAAGTCGGCCGCGAAGAAGGCGACTGCGGCGAAGTCGGCCGCGAAGAAGGCGACTGCGGCGAAGTCGGCCGCGACAACGGCGGCGGGGAGCTCGAAGAGGGCCGCGGGGGCCATGCGGAGCACGACGAAGCGGGCCGGCGCCTCGGGTGCGGCGGCCGCTGCGCGCGCAGCCGGAGGCGCCGCCAAGAAGCGGTCCTGACGTCGGCGCCGCACGGGCGCGGGCGGGTGCTCCTCGCAAGAACCCCTTTTGCGTGCGCTCGCCGGGACGCACCCGCGCTGGCCCGCCCGGCCGCAGTTGCTCTCCGGGGAGCGAGCCACTCCGGTGCGCCGCGGCGTCCGACCTGCGTGCGAGGATGACCTTATGAACGTCCTCCTCGTCCTCCACCCCAAGCGGGTGGAGGCGACCACGCTGGCCGAGAGCGCCCGGGCCTGGTGGGAGCGGCGCGGGCACCACGTGGAGGTGTGGGACGACTCCTTTCCAACCGAGGGCCCGGTGGATCTCGCCATCAGCCTCGGCGGGGACGGCACGATGCTGCGGACGGTGCAGCTCGCCCTGCGGACGAGGGCACCGGTGCTCGGGATCAACCTCGGGCGGATGGGCTACCTCACCGAGGTCGAGCCGTCCGCGATGGAGCAGGCGCTCGAGCGGCTCCTCGCCGGCGACTACGCCGTCGAGGAGCGGATGGTGCTCGACGTCGAGATCGACTCCGGTGCACCCCCTCCCGACCAAAGTGCGGCCAGTGACGAGCACGAGACCGCACCGGCGGCCGCCTCGCCGGGCCTCGCTCCTCGTCCTCAGCCCGTGCGCCTCCTTGCCCTGAACGAGGTCATCGTGGAGAAGACCGCTCCTGGCCACACGATCCACGTCGCCGTCGCCATCGGCGGCCGCCCGTTCCTCACCTACGTCGCCGATGGCCTGCTCGCCTGCACCCCGACGGGGTCGACCGCCTACAACCTCTCGGCGCGCGGCCCCGTGGTCTCACCCCAGCTGCGGGCCATCGTCCTCACGCCCGTGGCACCCCACCTCGTGTTCGACCGCTCGCTCGTGCTCGAGCCGGACGAACGGGTGGAGATGACCCTCCTCGACGGCCACGAGGCGGCGGCCGTCATCGACGGCTCCATCCTCGTGCCGCTCCCGGCGGGCGCCCGCGTCGCATGCCGCGGGGCCGAGGAGACCGCCAGGCTTGTCACTTTCGGCGACGTGGACTTCCACTCCGTGCTCCGCGCCCGCTTCAGCCTGACCGACCGGTAGCCGGCGATGCTCGTCGAGCTGCGTGTGAGGAACCTCGGCGTCATCGAGGATCTCGCCCTCCGGCTCGGGCCGGGGATGACGGCGATCACGGGCGAGACCGGAGCCGGCAAGACGCTCGTCGTCGAGGCCCTCGAGCTGTTGATGGGCGGGCGGGCCGATCCTGCGCTCGTGAGGGCGGGCACCGCCGGAGCCGTGGTCGAGGGCCGCTTCGCAGCCGGCGACGAGGAGACCGTCCTCGCGAGGGAGATCCCGGCCGACGGACGCTCGCGCGCCTACGTCGACGGGCGGATGGCCACCGCCGCCGCCCTTGCCGAGATCGGCCGGGGTCTCGTCGACCTGCACGGGCAGCACGCCCACCAGTCCCTCCTCCACCTCGAGGCGCAGCGGGCCGCCCTCGACCGGTTCGCCGGGGTCGACATGGCCGAGCTGGAGCAGGCCAGGCAGGCGGTCCGCGAGGTCGAGGAGCGCCTCGCCGCCCTCGGCGGCGACGAGCGGATGCTCGCCCGCGAGCGGGACCTGCTCACCTTCCAGCTCGGCGAGCTCGAGCCCGCCGGGCTTTCGGACCCCGACGAGGACGGCCGCCTTCGCGAGGAGGAGGCCCTCCTTGCCGGGGCCGAGGCGCTTCGCGAGGCGGCTGCCGGCGCCCTCGAGGCCCTCGGCGGAGAGGGGGGCGCCCGCGACCGGCTCGCGGGGATCGCGGCTCGGCTCGCCCCACACGAGCAGCTCGCGGATCTGGCCACCCGTGTCGAGTCGGCGGCCACCGAGCTCGAGGACGTCGCCCATGAGCTGCGCCAGCGGGCCGAACGCTTCGAAGACGACCCGGCTCGCCTTGCTGCCGTCCAGGAACGCCGCCGTCTCCTGGCGGAGCTGCGCCGGAAGTACGGGGCGACCCTCGCGGAGGTGATCAGCTTCCGCGACGAGGCGCGCGCACGCCTGGCCGACCTCGAAGCGGGCGACTCGAGGCGGGCCGAGCTCGCCGCCGAGCGAACGGCCGCCCTCGACGCCCTGCGCCGGGTCGAGGTGGCGATCGGCGACGCCCGCCGCCGCGCCGCGCCGGAGCTCGCCGCTCGGATCGAGGCCCACCTGCGGCGGCTCGCGCTGCCCCGGGCCCGCCTCGAGGTCGCCGTGCCGTCCGAGGGGCTCGGCGACGCGGTCGAGCTCCGCTTCGGCGCCAACGCCGGCGAGCCCGCCCTCCCGCTCGGCAAGGTCGCCTCCGGCGGTGAGCTCGCCCGGGTGATGCTCGCCATCCGTCTCGTGCTCTCGGAGGCCCCGCCCACGCTCGTGTTCGACGAGGTCGACGCCGGCATCGGCGGCGAGGCGGCCCTCTCGGTGGGCCGCGCCCTTGCTGAGCTGGGGCGGCGCCGCCAGGTCCTCGTCGTCACCCACCTCGCCCAGGTGGCCGCGTTCGCGACCGACCAGATCGCGGTCGAAAAGCGCGAGTCGGCGCAGCGCACCCTGACCGGCGCCCGCCAGGTGAGCGGTGAGGAGCGGCTGGCGGAGCTCTCGAGGATGCTGTCCGGGCAGCCGGAGAGCGAGGCCGCCCGGCGCCATGCCGAGGAGCTGCTCCAGGTCGCCGCCCGCTCCTGATCCGCCGGAGCGAGGGCACCCGCGGTTATCCTGTCGGAGCGGACACCTGGGAGGACAGCGTGAGCAAGTTCGTGTTCGTGACCGGCGGCGTGTCGAGCTCGCTCGGCAAGGGCCTCACCGCCTCGTCGCTCGGCCGGCTCCTCAAGTCGCGGGGGCTGCGGGTCACGATGTGCAAGCTCGACCCGTACATCAACGTCGACCCCGGCACGATGAACCCCTTCGAGCACGGCGAGGTCTTCGTGACCGACGACGGCGGCGAGACCGACCTCGACCTCGGCCACTACGAGCGCTTCATCGACGAGAGCCTCCATCGTGACTCGAATGCCACGACGGGCCAGGTGTACTCCGCCGTCATCTCGAAAGAGCGCCGCGGCGACTACCTCGGCAAGACGGTGCAGGTGATCCCCCACATCACCGACGAGATCAAAGAGCGGGTGCGCCGGCTCGGCCGGGAGGAGGTCGACGTCGTCATCGTCGAGGTGGGCGGGACGGTCGGCGACATCGAGATCGTCCCGTTCCTCGAGGCGATCCGGCAGTTCCGGCGCGAGGTCGGGCGCGACAACGTCTGCTACCTCCACCTCACGCTCGTGCCGTACCTCGCCACCACCGGGGAGCACAAGACCAAGCCCACGCAGCACTCGGTGACCGAGCTGCGAAGCCGCGGCATCCAGCCCGACGTCATCGTGTGTCGGAGCGAGCAGCCCTTCCCCGACAGCCTGAAGCGCAAGATCTCGCTCCTGTGCGACGTGGCGCCCGAGGCCGTCGTGACGGCGGTCGACGCCGACAGCATCTACGAGATCCCCCTCGTGCTCCACTCCGAGCACCTCGACGACATCGTCTGCGGCCTGCTGCGCCTCGACGGGCCCGAGCACGAGATCGACCTCTCGGGCTGGGAGGCCATGCTCGAGCGGATCGGCACGACGAGCCACGCCGTGCGGATCGGCATCATCGGCAAGTACGTGAACCTGCCCGATGCCTACCTCTCGGTGGTCGAGTCGCTCCGCCACGCCGGCTTCGGGGCGAGCACCCGGGTCGAGATCGAGTGGATCCAGGCGGAGTCGGTCACGGGCATGCTGGCGGGGGCCCATCTCGACCCCCTCGACGCCATCGTGATCCCGGGGGGCTTTGGCGAGCGCGGCTTCGAGGGCAAGGTCGCCGCTGCGGGCTACGCCCGCGAGCACAACATCCCCTGCCTCGGGCTCTGCCTCGGCCTCCACGCCATGATCGTCGAGTTCGCCCGCAACGTGGCCGGCCTCGCCGGGGCCAACTCGAGGGAGATGGACCCCGTCACGCCGCATGCCGTCATCGACCTCATGGACGACCAGCTCGACGTGACCGACAAAGGTGGGACGATGCGGCTTGGCGCCTACGTCGCCCGCCTCACGCCCGGCTCGCGCGTCGCCGAGCTGTACGGCGAGCTCACGGTCTCCGAGCGCCACCGCCACCGCTACGAGGTGAACCCCCGCTACCGGCACCGCCTCGAGGAGCACGGCCTCGTCTGCTCGGGAGTGGAGTCCAAAGACGACCGCCTCGTCGAGTTCATCGAGCTTCCCGACCACCCCTTCTGGCTCGCCACGCAGGCCCATCCCGAGTTCAAGAGCCGGCCGGACCGGCCCCACCCCCTCTTCGCCGGCCTCGTCCGGGCCGGCCTCGCCCGCTCGGAGTCGAGGACGCCCCGGCTGCTCGACCTCGATGCCGTCGGCTGACCAGGGCGCAGGGGAGGCCTTCCGCAAGATCGGCGAGCGGGAGCGCTTCGACGGCCACTTCTTCAAGGTCGTCACCGCCACGTTCGTCGGCCCGGACGGCTTCACCTTCGAGCGCGAGATCGTCCGCCATCCCGGAGCCGTCTGCGCCGTCCCACTGGAGGAGGACCGGAACCACGTGCTCATGGTGCGCCAGTTCCGCGCGGCCGCCGGGAGCGGGATCCTCGAGCTGCCGGCGGGGAAGCGGGATGTCGAGGGCGAGGATCCCCGGGAGTGCATGGCTCGCGAGCTCGCCGAGGAGATCGGCCAGCAGGCGGCCGAGCTCACCGAGATCGCGCGGTTTTACAACTCGGTCGGCTTCAACGACGAGATGACGATCTGCTACCTCGCCGAGGGGCTCGTCGAGTGCGAGCGGGACGCCCACGGGATCGAAGAGGAGCACATGACGATCGAGCGGGTGTCCCTCGACGAGATCGAGGAGCTGATGGCGTCCGGCGATCTCGTCGACGCCAAGTCGATCGTCGGCCTGTTCGCGGCCCGCTCCGCGCTGGCTGGGGCTCGGCCGGCGACGAACCAGCCCTCGTTCTTCGGGGCGGAGTGAGGCCCCTCAGCTCGGACGGGGAGGAGTTCCTCTCCTACCTTGCCGTCGAGCGCGGGCGGGCGCCGGCCTCGATCGCCGCCTACCGGCGGGACCTCGCCGCCTACGAGGAGTACCTCGCCCGCCGCCACCTCGACCTCGCCGCCGTGACGCCGAGGGTGATCGAGGAGTACCTCGCCGAGCTCGCGGCCGCCGGGCGGATGGCGAGCTCGAACGCGAGGGCGCTCTCGGCGATCCGGGGGCTGCACCGCTTCTGCGAGGACGAGCGGGGGGGGCCACGCGACCCGAGCTTCGGTGTGGGCAGGCCCCGGCTCGCCTCCGCGATCCCAAAGGCGCTCTCCGAGGCCGAGGTCGAGGCGGTGCTCGCGGCGCCGACGGGGAACGGCCCGCAGGGACGCCGCGACCGGGCGATCCTCGAGCTCATGTACGCGACGGGCATGCGCATCTCAGAGCTGTGCGGGCTCCGCCTCGCCGACACCGACCTCGAGCGGGGCCTCGCCCTCGTGCTCGGCAAGGGCTCGAAGGAGCGGATCGTCCCCTTCGGCGTGCCAGCCCGCCGGGCGCTCGCGGAGTGGCTCGCTCCCGCTGGGCGCCCTGCGATGGCCCCCGAGCGATGGGCCCGCCGGGCGGACGAGGAGGCGCTCTTCATCACCGCTCGCGGGCGGCGCATGTCCCGCCAGGCGGTCTGGGTCGTCGTCCACAATGCGGCCGAGCGGGCCGGCCTCGCGGGCAAGGTGACGCCCCACGTCCTTCGCCACTCCTGCGCCACGCACCTGCTCGAGCACGGCGCCGACATCAGGGTCGTGCAGGAGCTGCTCGGCCACGCCGCCATCACGACCACGCAGGTGTACACGAGGGTCTCCGGCGACCTGCTCCGGCGCGCCTACCTCGAGGCGCACCCGCGGGCACGGCGCGAGACGCGGCCCCTGGCACCAGCGACGGCAGCTGGCAAGTAGGCTCCTGCCGTGGCAAATGACGCAGCCGTCGACTACCGAGCCCTGCTCGAAGAGGAGAGGTCCTCTCTCGAGGCCCAGCTGGCCGAGCTCGGCTACGGCGAGCAGGGCAAGATCGAGTACGACGCGAACTTCGCCGACACCTCACAGGTGACGGCGGAGCGCAGCGAAGCCGAGACGCTCGCGAGCCAGCTGAAAGAGGCGCTCGACGACGTCCTGAAGGCGCTCCGCAAGATTGAGCAGGGCACCTACGGCATCTGCGAGCGGTGCGGCCAGCCCATCTCCGAGGCGCGCCTCGAGGCAAAGCCTGCGAGCGCGTACTGCATCAACTGCGCCTCGGCGGCACGACGCTAGCGATCCGACCCGTGGCGTCGTGATCGGGTCGAGCAGGTCCCGCTCCCGGGGCTGGTCGCGCCCTCGCTTCCAGGCGAGCGGTCCGAGCATCGTCGCGGCCCTCCTCGTCGCCCTCGTCCTCGCGGTCGCCGTGGACCGGGGCGTGAGCAACGGCTACCTCACCTTGGGGACCGTCGTGTTCATCGGCGTCCTCCTCCCCTCGATCATGTTCCACGAGGTGAGCCACGGCGTCGTGGCGCTGTGGTGCGGCGACGACACCGCCAAGCGGGCCGGGCGGATCTCCGCCAACCCGATCCGCCACGTCGACCCTCTCGGCACCGTCATCGTGCCCGCCGCGATGGTCCTGCTCCTGCACGGCTTCGGCTTCTTCGGGTGGGCGAAGCCCGTGCCCGTCGCCCTCAACAAGCTGCGCCGGCCCCGCAACCAGGCGCTGCTCGTCGGGCTTGCCGGGCCGGCGTCGAACGGCCTCCTCGCGGCGGCAGCCGGCGTCGGGCTCCACTTCATCATGACGGCGAGCGGCCCGAACGCCCCCAACGTCTACTACTCGGTGCTCAGCTTCCACCCGGCGCTCTACTTCACGGGTCCGGGCATCGCCGAGGGGGCCCTGTTCTGGCTCGGCTTCGTGGTCGGCATGCTCGGCATCGCCAACCTGCTCGTCGGAGCGTTCAACCTGCTCCCGATCCCGCCCCTCGACGGCGCGGCGCTCGTCGAGCGGTTCATCCCGCTCTCCGCGCTCCACTCGTACTACCGGATCCGGATGTGGTTCCTCATCGCCGTCGTGCTCCTCGTCTGGCTCGACCGTGGCCTGCTCGGGACGATGTTCGGCGACATCGCGACCTGGTACATGAACCTCGTCAAGCCCGGCTCAGTCCCGGGTCTGTGACCCGGCGGCTCAGCTCCGCGCCATGAAGCCCATCGCGTCCTTGGCCCGGGCGAGGGTCTTCGAGGCGATCCCGGACGCCTTCTCGGCGCCCTCGCCGAGCAGGGCCGCGATCTCGGCCGGGTCGGCGGTGAAGGCGGCGTATCGCTCCCGCACGGGCCGGAGCGCCTCGACGAGCGCCTCGGCGAGGTCGGCCTTGAGCGGCCCGTAGCGCTCGTAGCGCCCGACGACCTCGTCGATCGAGTAACCGGTGACCGCCGCCATCAGCTGGAGCAGGTTGGACAGCCCCGGCTTGGCTTCAGGGTCGAAGCGGACCTCGCCGTCGGTGTCGGTCACCGCCTTCCGGACCTTCTGGCGGATCTCGTCAGGGGTGTCGAGCAGGTCGATCGTGCCGAGAGGGGAACGCTCCGACTTCGACATCTTGGCCTCGGGATGCTGGAGGTCCATGACGCGCGCGGCGTGGCGCGGCACTGCCGCCTCGGGCACGACGAAGGTCTCGCCGTAGCGGTGGTTGAAGCGGATCGCGACGTCTCGCGTGAGCTCGAGGTGCTGGCGCTGGTCCTCCCCGACCGGCACCCGGTCGGTGTCGTAGAGGAGGATGTCGGCGGCCATGAGGGCGGGGTAGGTGAACAGCCCGGCTCGCACCGAGCCCTGGCCCCCCTTGGCCTTGTCCTTGAACTGGGTCATGCGCGAGAGCTCGCCGAAGGTGACCGTGCACTCAAGGAGCCAGGACAGCTCGGCGTGCTCGTGGACGTGGCTCTGCACGAACACCGTCGAGCGCTCGGGCTCGATGCCGGCTGCGAGGAAGCCGGCCGCCGTCTCGAACGTCCGCCGCCGCAGCTCGGCCGGGTCGTGGTCGCCCGTGATCCCGTGCAGGTCCACGACGCAGAACAGGCAGTCGAACTCCGCCTGGTCGGCCACCCACTGCCGGAAGGCTCCCAGGTAGTTGCCGAGGTGCAGAGCACCCGAGGGCTGGACGCCTGAGAAGACTCTGGTCATCGGCGCATGATAGGTGCCCGAGTTCGGGTATCCCTCGCCGGCGGAAAGGGTCCCGGTAAGGTTGCCGCGGTGGCGTACGAGGTCCGCACCGACGTCTTCGAGGGCCCCTTCGACGTCCTCCTCCGGCTCATCACCGAGCAGCGCGTCGACCTGTACCAGGTCAGCCTCTCGTCGATCGTGGACGCCTTCGTGGCCGAGGTGGAGGCCATGGAGGAGCGGCTCGACCTCGACGTCGCGACGGAGTTCCTCCTCATCGCCGCGATCCTCGTCGAGCTCAAGTCCCGCCGTCTTCTGCCCGAGCGCGACGAGTCGGTGAGCGAGGAGGACCTCGCCCTGCTCGAGGAGCGGGACTACCTGCTCGCACGCCTCGTCGAGTGCACCACCTTCTCGGCGGCCGGCCAGGCGATCGCCGAGCTCGAGCGGCGGGCCGCCGCCTCCTTCCCCCGGCTTGCCGGCCCCGACGAGCGCTTCAGCAACATCGCGCCGGACCTGCTCACCGGTGTGCGGCCCGCCGACCTCGCAGCGGCGGCCCGGCGAGCCCTGAGCGCCCCGCCGAAGCCGGAAGTCCACGTCGAGCACATCCTCGTCGACGAGGTCACGGTGGCAGAGGTCGTCGAGCGCCTCGCCGCCCGCCTGCCGGGTCGGGGCCCGACCACCTTCCGGGAGCTCACCTCGACGGCCCGCTCCCGCATCGAGGTGGTCGTCCACTTTCTCGGCCTGCTCGAGCTCTACAAGCAGGGCCTCGTCGAGCTCGAGCAGGCGACGACCTTCGGCGAGCTCACCGTGACCTGGACCGGCGGGGCCGGCGGGACCTTCGAGCTCGAGGAGGTCCGCGAGCCCTCCGTGGCGGCCCGTGCTGCGGCGGCGCTCGTCGAGGCCGAGTACGGGGGTTGAGGGTGGATCCGAAGGGCGCGATCGAGGCGGTGCTCACCGTCGCCGTCGACCCGGTCCCGCCGGGCCTGCTCGCCGAGCTGCTCGAGCTGCCCGTCGAGAGGGTCGAGGAGCTCTGCCGCTTGCTCGCGATCAGCTATGAGGCCGAGGAGCGCGGCTTCGCGCTCGTGCGCGTCGCGGGCGGGTACCGGCTCCAGAGCGCGCCGGCCTACGCCGCCTACGTCGAGCGCTTCGTGCTCGACGGCTCCCCCCAGAAGCTCTCGGCGGCCGCCCTCGAGACCCTCGCCGTCGTCGCCTACAAGCAGCCCGTCTCGCGGGCTCAGGTCTCGGCCATCCGGGGGGTGAACGCCGACAGCGTGCTCCGGCTCCTCGTGGCGCGGGGCTACGTGCAGGAGGTAGGGAGGGACACCGGCCCCGGCCAGCCCGTGCTGTTCGGGACGACCCGGCTGTTCCTCGAGCGGCTCGGCCTCGACCGCCTGGAGGACCTTCCCCCGCTCGTCGAGTTCGTGCCGCCGGCCACGACGGTCGAGCTGCTCGAGAAGGCCCTCCGCCCGGATCGGGGCGAGTGAGCAACCCGGCGGGAGGCCGGGCTGCTGGCGGCGGCGAGCGCCTCCAGAAGGTGCTCGCCCGGGTGGGCTACGGCAGCCGGCGGGTCTGCGAAGAGCTCATCGCCGCCGGCCGCGTGAGCGTGAACGGCACGACGGCGGCGCTCGGGCAGCGGGTCGACGTGGACCGTGACACCGTCGAGGTGGACGGGGTGCCCGTCGGCATCCTCCCCGGCCTCGTCTACTACCTCGTCAACAAGCCGGCCGGGGTCGTGACGACGGCGCACGACCCCGAAGGGCGCCCGGCGGTCGTCGACCTCGTGCCGGCGGAGCCTCGGGTCTTCCCCGTCGGCCGCCTCGACACCGCAACCGAGGGGCTGATCCTGCTCACGAACGACGGGGAGCTGGCCCAGCGGGTCGCCCACCCGAGCCACGGCGTCGAGAAGGAGTACCTGGCCGAGGTGAGAGGGGTGCCGTCGCCGGCGACCATCCGGCGCCTGCGCGAGGGGGTCGAGCTGGATGAGGGCAGGACCGCTCCGGCGCGGGTGGCAGCGCTCGGGCCGGGCCTGGTCCGCATCACGATCCACGAGGGGCGCAACCGGCAGGTGCGACGGATGTTGGAGAGCGTCGGCCACCCGGTGACCCGGCTCGTGCGGACCCGGATCGGCCCGGTGAGCGATCGGCGGCTTGCGCCGGGAGCCTGGCGGGAGCTCACCGCCGCCGAGGTGCTCGCCCTCTCGGCAGCCGCTTCGCAGAAGCGTCCACGGCCTCGGTAGGCTCCCCAGATGGCGCCGATGCTGCGTGCCCTTCGCGGGGCGACGACGGTCGACGAGGACACCGAGGAGCAGGTCACCGAGCGCGTGCAGGTGCTCGTGACCGAGATGCTGCGGAGGAACGGGGTCGAGCACGACGACCTCGTCTCCATCCTGTTCACGGCGACCGAGGACGTGACCTCGATGTTCCCGGCCACGGCGGCTCGGGGGGCCGGCCTCGGCGACGTGCCGCTGATCTGCGCACGGGAGCTCTCGGTACGCGGCGGCACCCCGCGCTGCATCCGGGTGATGGTGCACTGCTACACCGAGCGGCCCCGTGCCGAGCTCCACCACGTCTACCTCGAGGGCGCCCGCTTCCTCCGGGACGACCTGCCGGAGTGAGGGCGCACGTGGTCGGGCTCGGACTGATCGGCTCCTCGATCGGCCTCGGGCTCCGGGCGAGAGGCTACGAGGTGAGCGGCGAGGACGCCGACGCGGCGCGAGCCGCCCGGGCGGCGGAGGTGGGAGCCGTCGACGAGCTCTCCCCGGCGCCGACCGAGGGGATCGCCTTCGTCGCGACGCCCGCCTCTGCCGTCGTCCGGACCGTGCGCCGGCTCCTTCGGGACTCGAGCGCGCTGGCCGTCACCGACGTCGCCGGGGTGAAAGCGGCGATCGCGGCCGAGCTCGACGAGCCGGCGTTCGTGCCCGGCCATCCGATGGCCGGCTCCGAGCAGGAAGGACCCGACGGCGCCGACCCGGACCTGTTCGTCGGCGCCACCTGGGTGCTGACGCCGACGCCGAGCACGAGCGAGCGGACCTTCGCCTCGGTTCGACAGGCGGTCTCCGCCCTCGGCGCCGAGGTCGTCGCGCTCCCGCCCGACCGCCACGACGAGCTCGTCGCCGTGGTCTCGCACGTACCTCATCTCACGGCGGCAACGCTCATGTCGCTTGCCGCCCAGTCGCCCGTCGACCGGGAGGCGCTCATGCGCCTCGCCGCGGGCGGCTTTCGTGACATGACCCGCATCGCCGCCGGCTCCGCCGCCATCTGGCCCGACATCTGCCGCGACAACGCGGCCGCCATTGTGCCCGTGCTCGACCAGCTGATCGCCCGCCTCGGCGAGGTGCGCAGCATCGTGGCGGGGCAGGACCGCGAGCGCCTCGTCGCCCTGCTCGAGGGGGCTCGCGCGGCCCGGCGGAACCTCCCGGCGCGCGGTGCCCGGCCTCCTGAGTGGGTCGAGCTCCGTGTCGTCGTGCCCGACCGCCCCGGCGTCCTCGCCGAGGTGACCTCGATCGCCGGCTCGCTCGGGGTGAACATCTACGACATCGAGATCGCCCACTCCTCCGAGGGGGCCCGTGGGGTCCTCGTGCTCGTCGTCGCCACCGAGCCGGCGAGCCGCCTGGCGGCTGAGTTGCGGACCTCTGGCTTCGTCGTCGCTGCCGCGTCGGCCGACGGCACGGCGGTCCTCGCGTGAGCCTGCTCGTCGCCATCGACGGCCCGGCCGGCTCGGGCAAGTCGACGATCGCGGCGGCCGTCGCGGCCCGGCTCGGCCTCGAGCGCCTCGACACCGGGGCGATGTACCGCGCCGTCACGCTGCTCGTGCTCCGAGCCGGCGCCGATCCCTCCGACGCCGAGATGGCGACCCGGCTCGCCCGGTCGATGCAGATCGAGCTCGGCGAGCGGGTCATCCTCGACGGGGAGGACGTCACCGATGCCATCCGGACCGAGGCCGTCGACGAGGCGGTCTCGGCCGTCTCGGCCCACCCCGGCGTGAGGGCGGAGCTGGTCCGCCGCCAGCGGGAGTGGCGGGAGCTCCACGGTGGCGGCGTCGTGGAGGGTCGCGACATCGGCTCGGTGGTCTTCCCCGACGCCGACCTCAAGGTCTACCTGACCGCGGAACCGGCCGAGCGGGCCCGGCGGCGCGCCGGCCAGCGCTCCGGGGCAGCCGGGGGGGCACCGGAGCGCACCGTCGCCGAGCTCGTCCGGCGGGACACCTTCGACGCCACGCGGCGGGCATCCCCGCTCCAGGTCGCGAAGGGCGCGATCGTGGTGGACTCGACGGGTCTGTCCGTCGACGAGGTGGTGGAGGAGGTGCTGTCCCACCTGTGAGCAGCTCGGGCCAGGTCGACCGCCTCTCCCGGCCCCCGACGGCCGGCCAGCTCAGGCTGTACCGGGCGTGCCGCGTGGTCGCGGTGGGCCTCTCCCGGCTGCTGTTCCCGGGGCGGGTCGTCGGGGCCGAACGCCTGCCCGACGGGCCGTTCATCCTCGCCCCCGTCCACCGCTCCTACGTGGACTGGCTCCTCGTGGCACGCCTGACGCGCCGGCGCCTTCGCTACATCGTGAAGGCCGAGGTGTGGAAGTCCAAGCAGGTCGGGCGGCTCATCGAGGCTCTCGGTGCTTTCCCCGTCAACCGCTCGGGAGCCGACCGGGAGGCGCTCGAACGCTGCCGGGCGGTGCTCGA
>DATGKK010000039.1:0-4869 GCA_035294725.1 Acidimicrobiales bacterium
CTGCAACATCACCAAGTGCTGCACCGAGGTCTGCCCCGAGCACATCCACATCACCGACAACGCCATCATCCCCTTGAAGGAGCGGGTGGTGGACAGCCGTTACGACCCGGTCGCCTTCCTCGGCCGCAAGATCCTGCGCCGCCCGGCCCCGATGACCGCCGACGAGGTCGCCGCCCGCACGAGGACGGCCCGGCATGGCACGGCGAGCCGGGGCAACGGCGCCCCCGGCGCAACAGGGGCTGACGGAGCGCACGAACCGGGTCCCGCCGGCGGGTGACGGAGGCGCCGGAGGTCCCGGACTGGTTCGACCGCCTGGCCGAGGCCCTCTCCACCGCCGCCCCGCTCACCGGGGAGGGCACGCTCCGTCTCGGCCAGCTCATCCTCGGCGAGGACGGCTCGGTGCGGTTCGCCTACACCGTCGAGCTCGCGGCGGGTCGGCCACCCCGCCTGCTCGGGACCGAGATCGACAAGGCGGAGGTGACCCTCGTCGAGTCCGAGGCGACGGCCGCAGCGCTCGCGTCCGGCGCCGCGAGTGCTGCGGAGCTGCTCGAACAGGGCAGGATCAAGGTCCGCGGCGACGCCGCCGCACTGGTCCGGGCGGCGGGGCTGATCGAGCAGCTCTCGGCGGTGATGGCCCCCGGCTGAGGCACGGGGCCCTCTGATGGCGGCGCCGGGCGGCGCTCCCGTCCCGACCGAGACCCGCCTTGGGCGTCACACGACTGTCACACATCCTCACCTGTTCGCGCGACTGGTGCTTGGTAACGTTCCCTCCATTCCTGCGCCACCAGAGAAGGAGCGGCTGATGACCCTCACGGGAGTGATCGACGATCACGTGCTCCAGCACTACCGGGAGCTGCTCGACCAGGAGGATGCGGCGTTCGACGAGCTCGAGCACGCGTACGAGGATGGGGATCGCGTTCACTTCGAGGCTGATCTGACGCTCTGGGCAGCAGCGGCACAGCGCCGCCTCGCCTACCTGAAGCGGCTCGGGCTCGAGCTCGAGCCAGTCTGAGCCAACTGTCACCACCAGGGGGCGGCATGCCGCCCTCGCGTGAGCGGCGCCTCGTCTTCGGGGAGGTGGCCGACCTTTACGACCGCGTCCGGCCGAGCTACCCCCGTGAGCTGTTCGAGGACGTCCTTGCCTTTGCGTGCCTCTCACCGGGCACCTCGGTGCTCGAGTCGGGCGCCGGCACCGGCAAGGCGACGCTCGTGGTCGCCCCGATGCTCGCCGCAAGGGGCTGCTCGCTCACCTGCGTGGAGCCCGACCCTGCCATGGCCACCCTTCTCGAGCAGCACCTCGCCGCGGTCGAGGGGCTCCGTGCCGAGGTCGTGAGAGCTGGCCTCGAGGAGTACGCCGAGACAGCCTCGGGCGCTCCCGGCGGCTTCGGCCTGCTGTTCGCGGCGCAGTCGTGGCACTGGGTTGCGCCGCAGCGCCGGGTGGCCGACGCCGCCAGGCTCCTCGATCCCGGCGGCACGCTGGCCCTCGTCTGGCACGTCGCCCGCCCTCACCCGCCTGAGCTGCGAGCCGACCTTGACGCCGCCTACCGCGACCTCGGGGCCGGGCCCGATGGGGAGGCTGGAAGCGACGAGCGGCCCGCGGCGACGTCGCCGTCCGAGGTCCCCCCTGCCTCAACCCAGCCGAGAGAAGTCGGATTCACCCCGGCGACGCGAGCCGGCTACGCCGCCGAGATCGAGTCGAGCGGCCTGTTCGGACCGCTCTTCCACCGCTCGCGCCACTGGGTGGGCCGGCACGAGACCGAGGGATGGCTCTCGGTGCTGCGGACGCATTCCGACCACCGGTTGCTCCCATCCGACGTCCTCGAGGAGCTGCTCGAGCGGATCGGGGAGATCATCGACCGGCACGGCGGCGGCGTGGAGGTCGAGTACGACACGGTCGCCCTCCTCGCACGGCGGAGGGCCGAGGGGTCGAGGATGGAGAGCACATGACCCGGCCACCGACCTTCGTCGCTCCCTCGGCTCAGGTGGAGGAGCACGCCGAGATCGGCGCCCACGTCGCGATCTGGCAGCACTCGAAGGTCCGCCACGGGGCGAGGGTCGGCGCGGGCACGCGCATCGGCGGCGGTGTCTACGTCGGAGTCGGCGTCGTCGTCGGCGAGAACTCGAAGATCGAGAACGGGGCTCAGCTCTTCGAGGGCTCCAGGCTCGGGAGGGGCGTGTTCGTCGGCCCGTGCGCACTCCTGCTGAACGACCGGTACCCGCGAGCGACGACACCGGCCGGCGTGATCAAGGACGGCAAGGACTGGGAGGTCGAGGGCGTCACCGTCGACGAAGGGGCTTCCGTCGGGGGCGGAGCGGTGCTGCTGCCGGGCGCACGCATCGGCGCCTGGGCGCTCGTCGGCGGGGGCAGTGTCGTCGTAGGCGAGATCGCCCCCTACGCGCTCGTGGTCGGCAATCCCGCCCGCCGGGTGGGAACCGTGTGCCGGTGCGGGCGGCCCTTCGGCGAGTCGACGAGCTGCGCGAGCTGCGGCGTCCGGCTCGAGCGCAGCGGCGACTCCGAGTGGCCGCAGGTCGTGGAGCCGGCGTGAGCTCGATCGGAGCTCACGCCGCACCGCCAGCCCCGCATCGCTCCTCAGGCCGAAGCGGCCAGAGGAGCTCGACGAGCTCGTCCACGGCGTGCGCGATCTCCTGACCCGTCCGACGGTAGCGGCTGAGCGGCAATCCGAACGGATCTTCCACGTCGTCGTCGGTCGAGCGCCCGAGGAGGTCCTCAGGCTGGCGGCCAGCATGAGCACGGGCGACCCAGCCCTCCAGTGGCTCGTCTCGGGAACGAGGGCCAAGGTCGCGGCCGCGGCGGACGAGCTCTTTCAAGGTGAAGGCGCGGGGCCACACCTCGGGGCGCAGCACCGCCGCCGCTCGTACGTGCTCGCGGGCGAGGCCGAGCACGAGGCTCGCTGTGTCGAGATCGCGGCGGCGCATGGTGCGGCCGGGGCGCGTGAGCCGGTCGCACGGCACCCGCAGCTCCTCGAGCACCGTCGCGACCTCGGGCGGCGGGGTCAGTCCCCCCTCCAGCAACCCGGCTGACGCAGCCCTCAACGGCAGCCGGCGGCGCGCGGCTCGGTCGACGAGGATCGCCTCGGCCATGCGGGATCTGCAGATGTTGCCGGTGCAGAGAAAGAGGACTGTCGCGGTGGCCGACCTCCCTGGGGAGGCGTCCCCGGTCGCAGCCTCCTCGTCCGGTCCGATCGTGGAGCTCATCGGGAGCTGGTCTCGCTCATCGGCCCCAGGTTAGGAGGGACGCCTCACGGAACAGGGGACGTCGGCCGCGACCCAACTGCGCCACCTGCGTACCGGGCGAGCCCGCCGTGCAGGGGAGCGGTGTCGATGACGCTACGAACGCCGACTGACGATTGGCCTCGGTGGCGAACTGCGGAGAACGGACGTCGGGCACCCAGATCTGGACCGGGCGAAGTCGCCCGGCATGCAGTCGAGCCCGTGGGACTCACCCGGGCCCGTACGGGTGTCGCCTCTGCGTCTCGAGCATCAGCTCATGTCATATGTATCGAGGCATGGCGACACCACCGTCGCCTAAGAGTCAGTCGTAGAAGTAGCGATCGGCGCTCGCCGCAGCTGAGGTGCCGCCCGAGCTCGTCACGGTCACGTACACCGTGCCCGAGCCGGACGGGGCGGTCACCTTGATCTCGGTCGAGGAGACCCGGTCGTCGATCTTTCCGAGGTGGCTCCCGAAATGGACCGCCGTCACCTGAGAGAGGTACTTCCCGGTGATCGTGACGACCGTGCCGCCTCCGGTCGGTCCCCTGTCCGGTGAGAGCTTGCTCACGACCGGGCGGGGGACGTAGGTGTACTTGTCCGAGCTCGCCGCGGCCGAGGTGCCGCCCGCCGTGTGCACCGTCACGTACACCGTGCCCGAGCCGGCCGGGGCGGTCACCTTGATCTCGGTCGAAGAGACCCGGTCGTCGATCTTTCCGAGGTGGCTCCCGAAGTGGACCGCCGTCACCTGAGAGAGGTACTTCCCGGTGATCGTGACGACCGTGCCGCCTCCGGTCGGTCCCTTGTCCGGTGAGAGCTTGCTCACGACCGGGCGGGGAACGTAGGTGTACTTGTCCGCGCTCGACGTGGCCGAGGTGCCGCCCGCCGTGTGCACCGTCACGTACACCGTGCCCGAGCCGGCCGGGGCGGTCACCTTGATCTCGGTCGAAGAGACCCGGTCGTCGATCTTTCCGAGGTGGCTCCCGAAGTGGACGGCCGTCACCTGAGAGAGGTACTTCCCGGTGATCGTGACGACGGTGCCCCCTCCGGTCGGTCCCCTGTCCGGTGAGAGCTTGCTCACGACCGGGCGGGGGACGTAGGTGAACTCATCCGAGCTCGACGTGGCCGAGGTGCCGTCCGGTGTCGTCACCGTGACGTTCACCGTCCCGGTCCCTGCCGGGCTCGTCGCGCTGCAGGAGGTCTGCGTGCACGAGACGGCAGTCGCCGCGCTCGTCCCGAAGTCGACCGCGCTTGCCCCTGAGAGGTTCTCCCCGCTGATCGTGACGACGGTGCCTCCAGACGCCGGTCCAGAGGTCGGGCTGATCGAGGTGACGACGGGGGGACTCGATGCGGTCGGGTGCTGCACACAGCCGGGGACCTGCGTCGTCGGATAGTTGGGAGAGACGAAGTCGCCGATCCCGTTCGCGAAGTCGAAGTTGGAGAACTCGTCCTGGGTGAAGTAGTGGTCGCCGTTGATCACCTGGTTGTAGGCCGTGCCCGAGGAGAGGCTCCCGCCGACCGGGTTGCCGTAGACATAGGCGCACTCGTCGCCGATCTCGTAGCCGGCCGAGTCGAGCCACGCTCCGTCCCAGTCGGTGATCGCCTCGTTGTACTCGTGGCTCACGATGCTGATCATCGCAT
>DATGKK010000040.1:0-23020 GCA_035294725.1 Acidimicrobiales bacterium
TATCGAGATCGACCCAGTCGACGAACGGCGGTACCTGGCCCTCGCCCAGCTTCTAGCGGCCACCGGCCGGCCGGCAGCTGCCATGAAAGAGCTCTCCCGGGCCACCGAGATGGCCGAGGAGCTAGGCGTGAAGCCCTCAGCTGCCCTCGAGGACCTCAAGCTGTCGCTGCTCGAGACGACCTAGCCATCCGCTCTCAGGTTGCCGATGACGGCTTCGATCAGACGGACCTGCTTGCGTACTCCGATGTCAGTTCCTCAAGCCTGCGTAGGAGTAGTGGCGCCGGTCGCCCTGCCGGCGAGCACCAGGGGAATCGCGAGCAAGGACAGGGCCACTCCGGCGGAGGAGAGGTCCGCCACCCACCCGTAAAATGCCGTGTGGAAACCAACCACTCCGAGCAGCGCAAGACGCGGGGTCGTCACCAACAGCAGCGACAACGTCAAGACGCCCGTCAGCATGGCCTTGTTGGCTCTGAACATGGCGTAGACGAGCGGAGCGAGGACCATGGCCACGGTGATGTCGGAGCTGAAAGCCAGCAGACCCCACACGGTGTGGGTGATCCTGATCGAGCTGAGAGTGACGCCCTGAGTGTTCCACGGACCACCTCGGACGAGGTCCCCCGTTCCGTCGCTGGCGTAGAAGGCCGCTATGAACGGCCCGGCGCCGGCTCCCCACCTCCACGCACTCGGGCGCCCGCTGTAGAAGAAGTAGGCGAGGACGAGAAAGACGATCACGAAAACGACGTGGCCGGCGAACTCGTCGAAGTAGTTGCCCACTGTGGCGGGGATGATCGCCAACAGCCACCAGTTTCCCCAGGCAACCACCCTGCGATCATCCTGGTTCGCCTTGGTGTCGTTCAAGAACGCGGCCAGCACGACGCACACGGCAATGGTGGCCAATGTGGTCGCCAGAGCGACGACCCCCGCCGCCGACAGCTCGAACCTGCCTGCCAGGTAGGCGTCTACGGCGTCAAGGCTGCCGTGTGTGGCGCTGGCGGCCAGACCGCCCACGACCACGAGCACCAGAACACCGAGCAGAGCGAGCCTGACGACCAAAGCCCAGCGGGCGGGCAGCGCCCGCATAACCGGAGTTCTCCCTCTGCCATGGTCGGCAGTAGCCTCGCTGCTCACAGGTGTATGTCTCCAGGGTTGCTCACCTTGGCTCGAGATCTTGCACCAAACCTTATGGCATCCCAGTTCGTACCCACCACCACCGGGTCGGCGAACTGGTCGGCCTCTTCGAGGTAGTGGGCAGCGAAAAGGACCGTCTTGACAGCGGCCGCCTGCGAGCGGATGGCCTGCCAAAAGTTGTAGCGCCCCTCGACATCGAGCGCGGTCGCCGGCGGAGGCGTCGAGCACGTGCCGGGCGGGCACGGTCTAGTCGCGGTTGCGTTCTTCGGCGAGCACCTCGGCGACGGGCCGGTCCCGCACGACGGTCGGCAGTCTCTCCCAGCGGTTCCACCAGCCGCGGAGGGCCTTGCGGGTCTCGGTATTTGCGACGCCGGGCTTGTCGAGCTCGTCGGGGTCGGCGTGACGGATGCTCACATCCCTCATGCTACTGGGAGGGTGCGACGCTCCCAGTAGCAGCGGCCATCGGAGCGGCTGCGCGTTCAACGTCTCCAAGGGCGTCGCCTGGCCGTCTCGCCTGGCCTACGGCCGGCGTCCGGCCTCGGGTCGTGGGTCGCCTCTTGGAGCGTAAGTCGTTTCGTGCGGGCACCGTCCCGAGGCTTGCCCGGCGGTCCGTCCCGGGTCCCTCCCTGTCGACTGTCGCCCGTCCTGTCGCTGCTCGAACCGCCGTGTGTGATGAGTTGCCTTTCAATTATCAAGACGGCTGCCGGCTGTGAACGTCAGCATCTTCCAGCATCTTCCGCACCGATGCACCTACGGTGTTCGGCAGAACCTTTTCAGCCGGTCACCTGCACCGCCATTCCAAGTTCGTCAGCGGCGCGCCGGACGACGGCGCCGATGTTGGAGGGAGTACCGAACCACAGCTGACTGCCATGACTGAGGCCGGCGGCGAGGGTCTCAGCGACCTTGACCGGTAGGCGGAGTACCTGCAGCATGCGTTGGCGCAGAACCCCACTGCCGAGGCCGTCTTGGCGGTGGCTGGTGAGATGCAGCTGCCCGGGATGGTATCTGGGGTCCGGCGCGGTTGGCCAGACGGCTGGAACCTGCGGCACGGTTACGCGCCGGCCGATGGCATCAAGGACTACGACCTGGTGCACTTCGATCCTGATGATCTCACCGCCGAGTCGCAGCAGCGGATCGAACCGCAGGTGGGAGCACGGCTTCGGGCGTTCGAGAAGGTGGTGGACGCCCACAACGAGGCTCGGGCCCACCTTTGGTATGAGCAGCGCTTCGGGGCATCTCAACCCGTACAGCTCGACCGAGGAGGCGACGTCTACCTGGACGACGGCGGCGTCGAGCGTGGGGTCCCCATCGGAGCAGCCTGGGCTTCGTCGTGGGCGTTCCGTTCGGCTTATCCGACCTGCTTGCCATGGTGGCCCGCCCGAACAAGGTCAAGGTGGCCCAGCAGATCTTCGAGGAGAAGGTGGCCCGTCGGCGGGCGAAATCGCCCAAGCTACGAGTCAACCCATCGTAACGGGTGCGATCAGAGGGGATACCCGGCTGACGAACCCTCTTCGGACATCGTCGAAAGCAGATGCACCCTGGTTCCTGCCGGTCCCACAAGACCCGCCTGGCGGACTGCTCCGAGCCGTGCCTCGGGCAGAGGTGGCTGAGGCGATGAGCAAACGCCCACAGACCAAAATGACGGAGGAGAACATGAGGACCTACACCGCCCGCCTGGCCAGAGAAAGAGACGGCCGCTGGACCGTCGAGCTCGAAGAAGAGCCGCGGGTGCACACCTGGGGCAAGACCGTCGAACAGGCCCTGGCCCGCATGCGCGAAGCCACCGCCCTGTGGTTCCAGATCGACGACCACGAGATCGAGCTCATCCCCCACCCCGTGCTCCCAAAGGCGACCGGCCGAACCATCGATCAAGCACGCCAAGCCCGCGAGCAAGCCCCCAACGCCGATCGCCTCGCCATCGGGCAGACCCGCAAGGCCGCGCTGGCGCTCACCAGGCGGGGGATCAGCATGCGCGACGCGGCCGCCATCCTGGGCATCTCCCACCAGCGAGTCCACCAGTTGCTCGCCTCGGATAGCCCGCCGACTCGCCGAGCCGGCGAAGTTGACGACCGTGATTGAACCGGCCGGGGCCACGTCGAGGCTGCGCACCGCAGTCGAGACCACTGGCGAGCCACCTTGGGGCTCTTGGGTTCCGCCGCCGTTGCCCCTATCCGGCGAGCGCTTCCGCTGCCGCAACTACCGAAGCCAGTTGCCGGCGGCTGCGCCGCTCGACATCGCCGAAGTCAGGAACGTCGCCCAGGTAGTCCCCCAGCTCGTGGTCCCAGCGGTCTCGGTATGCGGTGAGCCGGCGCTCGAAGGTCGTTGCCCACTGGTCGGCGGTGTGCGCTGGCGGCCACGGGTCTCGTCGTTGGCCGCCTTGCACAGGTACAACAGCCACGCTTCCATCGGATCGATAAGCGTGCCGTCCAGCAGTTTGTGGAGGTCGTATAGATCCCGGCACTGCAGTCGTTCGGCAATGCACCGCAGCTTCTCGGCGCCGACATCGCCCAGTTCGTACCCCTCGATCGACGCGGAGCCGGGGAGGTCGGGCCAGCGCGGCTTGAGCGGAAGGTGGCCGTGGCCCTCGACGAGCTCGTCATCCGAGATGTCCAGCTTGATCTTTCGGGGCCGGGCGTCGAGCGGCCCGACGTACGAGATCCACGCCGTTCCACCATCCCCGGGGGACACCTCTAATAGAGGAGTCTCGATGCGCTGCCGGCAGGCCTCGACCGCACGAGCGACGGCGGACATCGCTTCCGGCAGGGTCAGGCCGTTGATGGCCGAGAAGTCGAGATCGGCGGAGTAGCGGTACTCGTCGAAGTAGCAGAGCCGCAGAAGCGTTCCGCCCTTGAAGACGAGCCGCGGATCACCAACGGCGCCGATGTCCGAGCAGACGTTGGCGAGGACGTAGTCGCGCTCGATCGTCTGTGCCGGCAGCTGCTCAGCGCTGGCCCGCTGGGTGATGAGACCCTTGGCGATCATGCCGCGATAACCGCTTCGAGCTCGGCGCGCGGGTAAGGCCAGGCCACGCCCCAGGCCTTGTCGACCCAGCCATTCTCTCCGCGTGCTCGGCGATCCAGCTCGATGAGGGAGTGCCATGACGGGGGCTCCAGGCCCTGGGCCACTTGCAGCGAGCAGGCGTGCGCGATCGAGCCGATGCGTCGGTATCCGGGCAGCGCTCGGACCGCGGTCGCGAGTTCCCGAAGCCCTTTCGTGGGCGCGGCCGCGGCGAGCGCCTCTGCGAGACGGCTTGCGCCGCCGGTGAGCTGCGGTCGCGACGCCGTGTCCAGCAATGCTCGTTCCACCGTGGCGATCCGGGAGGGACCAAGCGGCTCGGTTGCCATGAGGACGGTGCTCTCGTCTTCTTGGACGACACGGAACGGCCGGCCTGCGAGGCTCTTCTCGCGAGGCCGATATGAGCTTGCGACCTGCACCGGTCGAACTGGACGGACGAGGAGTCCGTGGTGGTCTAGAGCCGTGAGAAAGCCGATCCGGTGGGGTTGACCTGCAAAGACTGCGGCGACAGCTGAGCCGAGATCGGCCCAGGCCGCTGCGGTCCCTAAGGCGCCCAGCGGACGGATGGCATAGCGGCCACCGGCCAGCCGGTCGAGGAGGCCAGCCTTGGTCAGGCGGCTGAGGAGGTTCGATGTGGCCTGGGGAGACAAGGCCAGCCTCGTCTGCACCTCGGCCGCAGAGAACGCAGTGCGACCCTCGCGGCTGAAGTCGTCGAGCAGCTGGATTCCACGGTCGTTTGTCATTGATGGCTCGAATTCACAGGGAACGTGTAATCGAGCCGAGTATAACGAACAGACTTGTCAGAGACGGCGTGGATTCACGATATTCGTGAAATTGTGCCAAGTATGACAACCGTTCGATCTCGGGGCCGGCCGTCACCGAGCCCGTGGCCCCTCCGAGCGGAGCCGGTGACCCACTTCTGGGAACTGGCGGACGCCTTCCATACCATTCGCGCCGAAGCGGCCAACTCGCCAAGACTCGTGCGCCGGCGGGAAGGGGCGTCGCCCCGCCCAATCAACTCCAGGTCCACCGGCCCCGCCACGTCCCAAATGGCTCGGGCGTCACCGACCGGCTCCTCGGGTCGTCTGCCACAGAGAGCCCAGCGAATCCTTCGGGGAAGGTTGTGCAGTCGCCGGCAGACCGTCTTGGCATCAGATGGTATCTGATCTGATACCACGGTGGTAGGGTGGGGTGGAATGGATGCGGCAGGCATACTCCGTCTGACTCGGCTCAGGTCCGGGCTGTCCCTACGGGCCCTCGCCGATCGGGCCAACACGTCGCATGCCACTCTGGCCGCCTACGAGGCAGGTCGCACCATCCCGCGCGTCGACACCCTTGACCGAATCCTCCGGGCCGCGGGTTGGGCAGCGGACATCACCACATCGAGTCGACCCGACGCGACCGACGCTGATCGCGAGGCCAAGGGTGAAGAGCTTCTGCAGGTGCTGGACCTGGCTGCTCAGTTTCCCGTCACCCACCACGCCGGCATCAGTTTCCCCCGCTTCCCACCCGGACCCCGGGCATGACGCTCGACCCTGGGGGGCTTCCCTACAAGATGGTGGCGATCCACCACAGCCTTTCCGCAGCTGGAATCGCCCACGCTTTCGGCGGGGCGCTGGCTCTGGCCTGGTGCACTAAACAGGCCCGCGGCACGATCGACCTCAACCTCAACATCTTCCTCACTCCAGAGCAAACGGTCACAGCAGTCGCTTCACTTCCTCCCGGCATCGTTGCCACCGAGGCTGATCGTGACCTCCTCGAGCGAGACGGACAGGCACGCCTGTGGTGGGACAACACGCCAGTCGACGTCTTTCTGAACACGAGTGAGTTCCACGAGCAGGTCGCAACCCGGGTCCGCCCGGAGCCCTTTGCCGGCGAGCAGCTGCCTTTCCTTGCATGCCAGGACTTGGCCGTTTTCAAGGCGTTCTTCAACCGGACCAAGGACTGGGCCGACCTCGAAGCCATGGTCGAAGCCGGCTCGCTCGACGTGCCCGCTGTGACGGGGGTGCTCGCCGGATTCCTCGGCGTCGACGATGATCGCATCAAGCGCCTGCTATCGCTCCGCCGATAAGAACGCCGGCACCTGGAGCGTGCCCATAGCGCCGGGCTCGATGCGATGTTCTGCAGGCGCCGCGACGGCGCCGGCAGGCTCCGCCGGCAACCGATCCCTGCTCCCCGGCGAAACGCCCACTCCTCAGCGGCGCCGTGCGGCTCACGGCGTATTCCCAGAAGCTGTGGGGCATCGGCAGTTCCCGCTCAAAGTCGCGGGTTCGCGCCAGGGTTTGGTCGGCGATGGTTCCGTTCCCCCAGTCCGAGATTGCCCGGACTGAGCCCTGTCGCGACGTCAGATGCAAACCACGACCCTCGAGTGAGTGGAGTTGAGTCAACAGCACCGCCCGGGTCTGCCACCTTGCGAAGCCGGGCTCATTCGTGAGCGACGTACCACGCGGTCACCTCGCAGTGGAGGAGGCCGCTCCTCACTGCAGGGTCGTCCCGCATGAGGAGCCGGGCCGCCTCGGTGTCAACGGCGAACGAGGCAACTCCGATCAACTCAGACCAAGTCACGTCATCGAGCTGGTGCACCGGACCTGCGTGCACCGCGACGCCTCGCCGTTCGAGGTCAGCGAGGAACCGGCCGTGCTCCAACAGCGCCGGCTGCTCCCGCAGCGACCGCCCGTCGACCCAGCGCGGCCCACGGCGGTAGACGGCAATCGACCGCGGCGCGCAGGCCCCTGCAGTGTCACCTTCGCCCGGGCCGTGCCGAACGACGGAGCCTGACGCCTGTCGATCACTGGGACTGCCCTCGTGCGCCAGGCTCCGGCGAGGACCGGCAGACTCCGGACCAGTCACTGGCTCGCGTTGGGCCGGCCGACGCCGGTCGTGACCAAGTCCCGAAGGGACTCGGTCACATAGAAGCTCCACGCGTCAGAGCATCCTCCGTAGCACTCCAGCCTGGGAGTGAGACCCACATGGGTGAAACGAAGCTCCGAGCCCGCACCCCGCGGCATGATCTCGAACGTGATGTCGGTCCCCACCCACTCGTCGGGCTCCGACGTGAAGCTCAGGCTGGCATCTTCGACGTGCCACACGACTCGTCGACCCGGGTCGAGCTCGGAGATCGTTTGCGTGCTGGCATGCACGTCTTCGTAGCGATAGCTGAACGTGTCGCCCAAGGCGGTCGTCTCTCCCTCGACATCGCCCGACCACCAGCCCCTGACGTTGTTGATGGCCGCGAAGACGGCCTCAGGGGGCTGGTCGACGACGAAGCTCACGGTGAAGTCACTCTGGTCCACGGTTTCTCCTCGCTCACCTAACTTGTATGATGCAAGCCATCTTACCAGATAGCTTTTATGATGCAAGTCATTTCCCAGAGGAGTCGAGATGTTGGGGAAGACGTACGACGGCCAGGTGTGCTCGATCGCCCGCGCACTCGAGGCCGTCGGAGAGCGGTGGAGCCTCTTGATCGTCCGTGACGCTCTCTTTGCAGGGGTGACTCGGTTCAACGACTTCCAGCACAATCTCGGCTTGGCGACGAATGTGCTGGCGACCCGGCTCGACTCACTCGTGGCGGCCGGCGTGATGGAGCGTCACCCGAGCCCGGAGCGACCGGCTCAGCACGAGTACGTGCTGACCGAGAAGGGCCGTGATCTCGCTCCGGCGCTGATCTCGTTGACCGCCTGGGGTGATCGGTGGTCCAGCCCGAATGGCCCGCCCATCCTTTACCGGCACGCTCTCTGCGGTGGCTCAGTTCGCCACGAGCTCGCATGCTCGAACTGCGGAGCGATCGACGCTTCGGAGGTGACCGTACGTCCCGGACCCGGAATGCCAGCCGAGTATCTCGCCAACCGTCGGCGCCGCACGACCGGAGGGCACGACGCCGCGCCCGAGTCGGTGCCGGAGCGCGGCTCTCCGGCACGGCGGGGGCAGGCAAGCTCGACCGGGTAGTCGTCCTGAGCTGCCCTTTTGGAAGGGGTCAGCCAGAAACCCTCGGCCAGCACCTCCAGGTGCGCGCCCCGCTCGGAGCTTATGCGACGCTGGCGTCGGTACCTGGGCGACACGTCGAACCGCCCGGCGGGGAACCGTGACACCTCCGCAGCTACAGTCCTCGAGCGTGGCGACGGTGATCCCGGCCCCCATGCTCAGCCCTCGCCTGGACGACGAGACCGCGCCCGTCCTCCGAACTGTCGCTCTCGCGGACGTCTACCACCCTCTCCTCGCTTCCAACCAACCGCGGCTCGCCCGTTGGGAGCCGTCGGTCGCGGAGCCGCCGACGATCGAGGGAGCTCGCCGCTTCCTCGAGGCGGCCGGAGAGCGTTGACTCGAGGGCTCTGCTCCCGGCACCGCTCGCCCTGCTGTCCGAAGTTGACTGGCAGCTCGTCGGCTCGGCGGGAGAGCGGATGGTCAGCCATACCGGGCAGGGGATTGGGTAACTGGCTCGACGGGACACACGAACGGAAGAGCCTTGCGTCGCGAGCGGTTGCTGCCTTGCTCGGCGAGGCGTTCGGACCCCTCATGCTCGACAAGGTCATGCTGCAGACAGAGATCGGGACCAGGAGGAGCCGGCTCTCGCCCCAGGCCTCGGTCTCACCAACGGGGGTGTACAGAGGCAGGCAGTGGCGTTCGGAGCGCAACGGCGCTACGCCATCCTCTTCGGCCTCCTCGCCTCGGAGTGGCCCGGGCATCGGCACCGTGACGAGGAGTGAGCCTGGTCGAGCCGACCCGGCGAGCGGGACCGATCAGCTCCGGCGATGGCCGGCGACGGCGTCGGAAGTTGCACGGGAGAGCACCCGATCGGAGAGGACCGCCCGTGGGTGACCGTCCGGTCCTGGAGGCTTTCCTTGCAGCTGCGAGTGTCGACGACGCCGTGTTCGCACTCCGCCCGGACTACCGGGCGATGCTGGTCGCAGCAGAAGGGATCACCCCAGGTCCGAGCGACACCGCGACCGACGCCCTGCTGCAGGCGGCCGAGCGCGCGGCCAAAGACGCGCTCGCCCGGGGACCCGTGGAGCGCCTGCCTGAAGTGGTGTCATGGAGGGAGGCATACCGCTCCTTCGGGGCCAAACCCCAGCGGACCCGCAACAGCCTCGAGGCACTCCTTCGCAGAGCGCCGTCGGGCCTCCCGCGCGTCAATCGCCTTACCGACATCTACAACGCCATCTCGGTGCTGCGGCGGATCCCCGTCGGTGGAGAGGACGTGGCCTGCTGCGACGGCTCACCCCGGCTCGTGCGCGCCACGGGCGAGGAGGAGTTCGACACCGTGGCCGACGGCCGAAAGGCGGTGGAGCACCCCGACCCCGGAGAGGTCGTGTGGCGGGACCGTGCGGGAGTCACCTGCCGGCGTTGGAACTGGCGCCAAGCCCAGCGCACGCGGCTCACTGCGAGTACCACGGCTGCGCTGTTCATCCTCGACGCACTCGATCCGCTCGACGACGAGGCGCTCAGCGCGGTCGTCGCGGATCTCCTCGAGCAGTTGGCCCGCCTTGGACCCGAGGTCCGGGCAGTCCATCGCACCATCCGCCTCGGCACGCCGTGACCGGTGTCGGCCTGACGGCGTCAGGTTGACACGACCGCCCGCGGCAAGGGCGCGGAGCGCCCTGACGGTTTGCTCAGGCGTCCAGTTTGGCCGGTGCGGCCGCTGCCGCGGCCACCGTGAGCTCGGCCTCCTTCACGACGGCCTGCTCCTCGGAGAGCTCGTCGAGGCTCCGCTGCTTGGTCTCCGGCAGGAGGAAGGAGAGCAGCATGCCGACTAGGGCGAACCCTGCCGAGATCTTGAGAGCGCCGGCGACCCCGAAGTGGCCCTTTATGACCGGGAACAGGTACACCCCGATGAAGGCGCCGATCTTCGCCACCCCGGCCGAGATCCCGTGCCCGGTTGTCCGCTGGCTCGTCGGGTAGAGCTCTCCAGAGATGACGAAGGTGGTGGTGTTCGGGCCGAACTCGGCAAAGAAGTAGCTGATCCCGAACAGAAGGAGGAAGGGCGCCACGAGCGTCGTGACGTTCGGGACCACGCCGAGCAGGAGGAACATGGCCCCCATTCCCACGAACCCGATGACCTGAAGTCTGCGGTGGCCGATCCGGTCCATGAACATGCAGGCCAGGTAGTAGCCGGGCACGGCCGCCACCGTGAACACGATCAAGGCGAGTGCGAGGGACTCCGGCAGCACCTTCGCCCCCGTCTTGCCGAGGACGCTCTGGTAGATGAGCGGGGCCGAGACGGAGTTCCCGTAGTAGGCGTAGTCGAAGACGAACCAGGTGCCCGCCGTCCCGACCAGGTAGAGAAGGTAGCGAGGGTTGCTGATGAACTGCCAGAAGCGCAGGCGCACCTGGCGCTCGGGGACATCCGCCGGGCGCACCACACCGTCGGAGAAGGCCGCGATGTCGGCAGCCGCGCGCTCCGAGCTCCCGAGCACCCGTGCCTGGTAACGGGGCGACTCCGGCATCCTGCGACGCAGGTAGATGACGGCCGCCGCCGGAACTGCCCCGAGCGCGAGCAGGATCCGCCAGACATAGTCGGTGTTCATGCCGGTCGAGACGAGCGCGAGGCCGGCAACGTAACCGGCGACGGTGCCGAGCGCCTGCATGGAGAAGACCAACCCGACGAGGCGACCCCGTTGACGGCGATTCGCGAACTCCCCCATGAGAACTGCCGACATCGGGTAGTCGCCGCCGACGCCGATGCCGAGTATGAAGCGGAACACGACGAGCCAGATGACGTTCGGCGAGAAGGCGGATGCGAGGGCGCCGAACGTCATCAGCGCAGCCTCGATCCCGTACACCTTCTTCCTCCCGATGACGTCAGCGATGCGCCCGAAGAAGAACGCCCCCACGAACGCGGAGATGAGCGTGATCGAGTTGATGAGGCCGACGGAGTTCACGAAGCTCGTCGAGGACGTCGAGAGCCCCCACTCCTTCGCGATCATGGCGGATGCGGTGCCGATGATGAACAGGTCGTAGGCGTCGGTGAAAAACCCCAGCCCGGCCGTGATCACGGCCCGTGAATGGAATTTGCTCAGCGGTGCCTCGTCAAGGGCCTCGGAGACCGTCCTTGCATCGTTCAACATGCTGTCAGCACTTCTCCTTCACTTCGCCAGGCGGTTGGCGACTGGGCGAGCTCCCGATCGGAATCCTGACGGGCCCAAGTGAAATCCAGGTGAACGTGAGCTAGCGCGTCTTCGAGCACAAGATGAACTCTTCGTCGACAGCCCATGGCGCCTCGGGTGAGTCGTCGGAGCAGGCGCGCCGGCGCCGGCGCAGGCTCAGGACCGCTGCCTCACCTGCTGTCCCTCCGCCCGGGACCACGAGGCAGGGGATCGGAGCGAGCGAATGGGTCGCCCTCGGACAGGTAGCGGATCAGACGAAGCGCACCGCTTGCACAGGTCTCATTCGCTCGGCCGCGAGCGCGAAGGTGGCGCCACCGTCGGAGGAGCGGAACACGTGCCCGTCACGAGTACCGAACGCCACCTGCCCGCCGTGGGCCGCGAGGCAGCCGGTGTCGACGTTGAACGGGAAGGACTCCGGCAAGCCGGCTCGGCACTGCTCGAAGGCCGCGCCGAGGCGAGCCCGGTAGACCCTGCCGTCGCGCGTGCTCGGGCCGGTGGAGGCCGTCACGAACGCGGCCTCCCCGTCGAGGGCGGCGGCGCGGCAGTACGGTGCGTGGAGCCCTTCGGCGGTCCACTCCCACGTGAGCCCGTCGTCCCTGCTCCAACCGAAACCCCCGGCCGCGGCTGCCGCCACGACGCCGTCGCTGCCGGCCACGACCTCATGCACGTCGGCCTCGGGCGGCACGACGCACGACCAGGTCGCCCCTCGGTCCGTCGACCGCCAGACCCCGCCGACGTGCACGTTCACGAGCCAGGTCCCGTCCCGGGTGACGGCGAGGGACCGGAGGTCGGGCGTGGGCCCGGCCGGGTTCTCCCAGTCATCCCGGCCGGCCACGGCGTCGAACGACGAGAGCTCCGCGATGCTTCCGCTCGCGACGTCGACCGTCACGAGATGGGCGCCCGCGCGCCCGACGATGAACGTAGCGCCGTCGGCGGCGAGCGCCTGGGCATCGGCGGTACCGAGCCCGACGACCGGCGCGAGCTCGAGACCGTCCACGCGCGCGATCCGCTCACCGTCCAGCAGAGCAAAGACGGGAGGCCCGCTCAGCGCCACGGCCACGGCGGTGACGAAGAGATCCTCCCCGATCGTGTACTCCCGGTCCAGGTCCTCGAGGTGCTCGCTCGTGCCGACGATCAACATAGGACCAGGTTGTACCCCGCCACGGGCCCGGGCGGTTGTCGGCCGGTACAGTCGCTGCGTGCCACTCGAAGAGCTCCTCCAAGCGAACGCGCGCTACCGCGAGGGCTTCTCCCTCGGACACCTCACGTCACGTGCCATGAAAGGTGTGGCGATCCTCACGTGCATGGACACCCGCCTCGACCCGCTCGCCATCTTCGGCCTTTCTCCCGGCGACGCCAAGATCGTGCGCAACGCAGGGGCTCGGGTGACGCCTGACGTGCTGAGGTCCCTCGCCCTCGCCACGCATTTCCTCGGGGTCAGCGAGATCGCCGTGATGCAGCACACCGGCTGCGCCCTGGCTGGGCGATCGGACGAGGACGTCGAGCGAGACCTCGCCGTTCGCGGCGTGGCCTTGCAAGGGCCTCGCACGGCCTGGCTCGCCATGGAGTCGCCGGACGATGCGCTCGTCGCCGACGTGGAGCTCATCAGGTCGAGCCCCCTCGTCGCACCCGGCACGAGAGTCGAAGGTTGGCGCTACGACGTGGAGACCGGCGGGGTCGAGCGCATCGTCCTTGGGTGAGAGGCCGTCCTCCAACCGCCTCTCACACCCTCGTCAGTCCATCGCCACCGGACCGAGACGGCGAGGCAGCACGCCGCCCGGAAGGCTGAGCCCGGCATTGGTGGCCGGAGCCCGGTGTGGGGCCGGAAGGTGTCGGACCAGCCACGACCCGCTGCCGGCCGGGCACCACTTGTTGACGGGGACTCCCGAGCACGGGTTCGGCATCGTCGGCAGGCTCTTCGGGACGCTCGTGAGGATCACCTTGCTCGACGTCGGGTAGTGGGCTCCCGCGGGGCATGAGCCGAAGCCGGTGTCGCACAGCACCTGCGCGAGGAGCGGGCCCCCGGTGTTCGCGCCCTTCGAGAGCGGCCCGCAGGTCGGCTGGATCTGTTCGAGGTTCGAGGGCGCGCTCCCGTCCGGCGCGTAGTTGTCGGCAAAGCAGTCTTGCGGCTGCCCTCCGAACAGCGTGATCTGTCCGTAGTCCGAATTGCTCGGGTTTCCGAAAAAGCCGTTGTGGCGGAAGGTGTTGTGCAGCAGCGCGTCGCCCTCGGGGTCGTAGACGCATCCGAGGCCGGAGAACTCGATCCCGCCCGTGCCCGCGCAGGTCTGGTTGAGCGAGGGCGGGTTGCTGTCCGGGTAGGGCACGAAGAGGATGCCCCAGGCACCGTTGTTCTCGACGACGTTGTGCTCGACCGTGTCGAAGCGACCCCCCGAGATCGTCATCCCGGTTCCGGTCGGACCCTCTGCCGCCGTCCCGTTGCGCGGCACCGAGGGATTGTTGTTGTCGTGCACGTAGTTGTAGCGGAACACCCAGCACGAGCGGGTGTGCGTGATCGGGCTGATGGCTCCGTCGGGGCAGCGGCCGTTCTGAGGCGCTGGCGGATCGCCGTTCAGCTGGGTGTTGGTGTCGAAGCCGTCCTCGTTGTGGTCGAACTGGGAGTGCTCGATGACGATGGTCCCGCCGGAGTTCGTGCCGGAGTAGCCGAGGGCGTTGTTCTCCATCCAGGCGTTCGCGATGATGATGTCGCAAACCTGGTGGCAGGCGCCGACGTACATGCCGGAGTCGTTGAAGTTGTTGGCGTAGACCTTGTTCCACAGCGCCGGCCCCGCCGAGTCAGACGAGAAGATGCCGTACCCGGCCGCCGTGGACTCCCCGTCGAAGTAGGTCGTGGTCGCGGTGAGGTACCTCCCCCAGTAGCCGTGCAGCCCGATGCGGCCCGACCCCGCTCCGCCGTTCCACCAGATCTCGTTGCCCGCCGATCCGGAGCCGGAGAGGAAGTTGCAGACGGTGAGGTTCTCGATGCTGACGTCGTTGGCCTTCCAGACGACGATGCCGTTGCGGCCGACGCGCGACCCGTTCGCGCCCTTCACCCCGAAGGTCTGCCACTTGCGCTCGGAGTCGCAGGCCGTCGGAGCACCTAGCTTCGTGCCGTCGACGATGACGGTCCGACGGTTCATCCCCCGGAGAGTGAGGCCCGGAGTGGTGATGAGCACCCCTGCCATGTCCCCTGAGCTGGCGGCCGCCGCAGTGGGCGGATGGGCGTAGTCGTCGCGTTCGTGGTAGTCGCCCGGGCCGATCAGGATCCAGTCACCCTTCTTCGCCGCGTCGACGGCCGCCTGGATCGTCGAGTACTGGCCCCGGATGCCGTGATAGGTGCCGACGAGGAGCGCTTGCGGGGCGGTGCTCGAGCTGCTCGGCCCTAAGGACGCCGCCGCTCCGGCAGCAAGCGGGAGGGTGCCGAGCGCACCTACCCCGAGCGCACCGCCGACGACGGGGACGACGATCCGACGGATCAGTGTGCGGCGGTGCCTGCTCTGGCGCATTGCTGCCTACCTCCCCTGACTGGGACGACCGGCCGCCCTGCGAGGCCCTCGCTCGGCGCGCTCGAGCCGTCCGTGTAGCCGGAGCGTACCGTGACCGGACTGCTCGATGCGGGGTCACGGTCCGGCCCGACCGGCCGCTGGCAGCGACGGCGAGCCCGCGACCGGGCTGCGCCCCGTGAGCGCTCAGCCCCAGCCGGCTCTGGTGCGGGGCATCCCCGAGCTCCCGGTCTCGTCCGGCTTCACCCCGAGCACCTGGTGGATGGCGATCCCGCCGTCCTCAAAGCCGTTGATCGAGGCGCTCATGTAGAGGCGCCACACCCGCGCCCGTTCGACCCCGATGATCTTGACCGCCTCGTCCCAGTTCTCCTCCAGGTTCGCGACCCAGTGCTCGAGGGTACGGGCGTAGTGCTCCCGCAGCGACTCGACGTCACGAACTTCGAAGCCCGCCCGTTCCATCCCGAGCACGACCTCGCCGACATCGATCAGCTCGCCGTCAGGGAAGACGTAGCGGTTCATGAACGTCCGCCCCCGCATCTTGGAGCCCCCGGCGTGGGAGATGGCGTGGTTGAGGAGCCTGCCGCGCGGCGCGAGCAGGCTGTAGAGCGTCGAGAAGTACTCCGCCATCCGCTTCTCGCCCACGTGCTCGAACATCCCGATCGAGCAGATGGCGTCGAACTGCTCGCCGCCGAGGTCGCGGTAGTCCTGCAGGCGGATCTCGACGTGGTCGTCGAGGCCGGCGTCCCTCACCCGCTGCCGGGCGCGGTCGGCCTGGGCGGGGCTGAGCGTGACGCCGACGACGTCGGCACCGTAACGGCTGGCGGCATGCATCGCCATGGAGCCCCAGCCGCAGCCGACGTCGAGGAGCCGCACTCTCCGTCCTCGTCCCGGCTCGGCGAGCCCGAGCTTCCGGCAGACGAGCTCGTGCTTGCTCGCCTGGGCCTCCTCGAGAGTGGCGTCAGGGTGCTCGAAGCGGGCGCACGAGTAGGTCATCGCAGGCCCGAGCAGGAGCTCGTAGAAGTCGTTACCGATGTCGTAGTGGTGCCGTATCGCCTCGGCATCCCGTTCCTTGGTGTGGATCGAGGCGGGCCGGAAGCGGCTCGTGAGCCGGACCTCGGCAGCCGGCACGGCCGGGGGGGCGCCGACCGCCCCGAGGCGTACGGCAGCCCGCAGCAGGGGGAGGACCATGCCCGGCGCAGTCGGGAGCCGGCTCGCCATCGCATCGTGGAGCTGGGCGAGCGCCTGTCGCAGGGTGCCGTCGCCGGGCCGGTCTCCCCCTTCCACCTCGAAATCGAGGGCACCGGCGACGAAGGCCCGGGCGAGGCCGAGCTGCCCGGGAGCCCACAGGAGGTACCGGAGCGAGTCGGGGCTTCGCAGCACGAGACGCGCCCTCGGGCCTTCGCCGCTTCCTCGCCCGCTCGGCGCAAGCCGGCTCCCGTCCCAGAGCTCGACCTGGAGGGGCATCCCCGCTGGGAAGAGCGAGGCGACGAGCGGTCTCAACGTTTCGGCCGCGCTCGAAGGAGTCGTTCCTCGGGCGCCGGTGCGGTCGGATCTGTCGGAGCCTGTTCCCGCCGCCCGCCTGGACGCTCCGCCGTCGCCGGTCACCACCCCGGCGGCGGATCCGTCCACCCCGAGCGACGCATCGTGACGCGACTCGATGCTCATGAGGCGCCAGCGTAACGACGATGCTGCCTCGTGGGCGGCGGCACGAATTGGGGGCAGTTAGGTGTACGTGTACCGGCTCGTCGGGGTGCGCGGGCTCGGCCCGTGGCGGGTCCGAACTCTGACGTAGACGGTGCCGGAGCCTGGCGGCACCGTCGCACGGATCCACGTCGGGGAACGGCGCACGATCGTCCCGAGGGTGTACGCCGCGCGCTGCCGACCGAAGTAGACCCCCGTGATGGCGGTGAAGCCGTAGCCGTAGATCGTGACGACAGAGCCGCCGGCCGCAGGTCCACTCGCGGGCGAGATGCGATCGATGCCGGGCGGTGCACCGGGGCCGAGCCTGCACAGCGATGGCGCCAGCCCTCCCGACCCGCCAGCGGAGGTCAGCCTGGGGCTGCCGAGCCCGGAGGCCATGTCGTAACCCGGCTCCGCCGGGTAGAGGCCGCCCCCGTAGCCGGAGGCGGCAAAGTCGTTGTCTCCTCGAACGATGTCGGTGAAGTCGTCGTGGTAAGCGGGCGACCCGGCGAGGGCGTACAGGCTCGGGTCGAGGAAGCCGAGAGAGCTGCCGCCGCACAGGCGGCTCGCGTCGGTGAGGGCGACGGCGGCCGCCCACAGCGGCGCCGCCGCGCTGGTGCCTCCGATGGACTGCCACACTCCGCCGTAGTCGACGACGTAACCCGTGACCGGGTTCGCGTCGGCAGCGACGTCCGGCACCTCACGGCAATAGCCGGCAGCAGCGTGACAGCTCATGCCAGACGAGTGGGTACCCACCACCCCGAGCGACGAGGGAGCGCCCGCCTGGTAGGCCGGCATCGGCCAGAGCTGCGACTGACCGCCGCCTCCGGCGCCGCTCGCGTTGTTCCAGACCCGCTCGACGTGCGCTCGGACCCGGAGGGTCGTGCCGCCGACCGAGGTCACGTAGGGTTGGGAGCCCGGGTCGTCCACGGTGAGGCCCGCCGGTGCAAACGGCCCGCTCCCGATGCAGTCCGTCGAGCCGTCGTCGCCAGCAGCAGCGATCCAGGACTGCCCCTCGGCGGCGGCGAGCTCGAGCAGCGTGTCCTCGGCACGCGCCGCCCTCCGGGCCGCCGCGAGGCTGTAGGAGCCCGAGGCGGTGCTGCCGAGCTCCGGCTCGCACTGCCCCCACGAGGTGGTCACCACTTCGGCAGAGGGGTGGTCCACGATCCACTGCATCTCGTCGAAGAAGCCCCGGTTCGAATTGGGCGCCTGGTAGACGATCACGCGGGCGGCCGGTGCGAGGCCGGCGACGTCTTCGATGTCGAGCGCAGTCTCCCCTGAGCCTGGCCCGGTGGCAGGACGGGGGCCGCCGTCGACCTTCACGTAGGACACCTGCGTGTGGATGCCATAGCAGGTCTCGTAGGAGGAGACGTCGCTCCTCCAGTTCGGCTCGAACTCCTCGATCCCCACGGTCGACCCCGCTCCGAGGTCGCCGGCCGAGTACAGGCCCGTCATGCCGTAAGCGGCGGCGAGCTGACCGGCCACGAGGCCCCCGCCGTCGCGAGCCGTGAGAAGCGCCTGCCAGCACGGCTGGGACCGGGTGCCGCTCGCCGCTCCCGTCACGAGGTGGCCGAGCTCTTGGTTCGGCGCGGCCACTCCCCGACCGGGCGGCGCGAGGAGCGGGCGAACCTCCGGCAGGTCCGAGAGGCCGAGCACCTCGGCGACATGCGCCCCGACCGACGCGGGCAGCCGCGCCGGCTCCGAGTTGTAGTACGCGAGCCGGCCTCCCGCCACCCGCACCTGCCTGAAGGAGGTCGACAACGCGGCGGCCATCTCGGCCGCCGTGGCCGCCACCTCCACCGTCAGCCCGTCGGCGGAGACGCCGCGGATGCCGAGCCCTCGTTCTCGCAGCACGGCCTCGACCTGGTACAGCTCGGCCGCGGTGGAGCCGAAGCGCTTCCGAAGCTCGTACATGGTGAGGTAGCGCCCCCGGCTCGGTGACCCCGGAGCCGAGACGGCAGCAGCGAGCCGGGCCAGTCCCGCGGGATCCCGCGGCTCGAGCACGATCTCGGCGCTCAGCTCCTCGTGGGGCGGCAGGGCTCCGAGCGCCACCGCCGAAAGAGGAGCCACCGTCGCCGGCGCCACGACCTCGAGCATCCCGGCGCCGCCCACCGTCGAGCCCGGGCTCGATTGTGGACCGAGCGGAGCGACGACGGCCGCGGCGCCCGCCAGGAGGGTGCCCGCAACCACGGCACGGCCCTGCGGCGGCCGGCGGCGGACCTTCAACAGCGACATCTGGATCCTCCTCGCCGTCCGGCGCCTGAGGAGAACCAGTCCTCCGCCGCACCACCCCACCGGCACAGATCACCCTAGACCGGCTCGGCAACGGCAAGAGTCTTCGTGGGGCAGGATGCGGGGGTGCCCCGGACGCCACCACGCGGTGTGGACCTCTCGGCCCACGCGGCACGGCGAGCGCACCTCGCCGCCCTCGGGCTGCTCGGCCGGCGCCTGTCGAGCGTGGGCGAGGTGCTCGAGCGGACCCGCGGCATCCAACTCGACACCATCTCCGTGCTCGCGCGCTCGCACGAGCTGATCGCGTTCGCCAGGGTCGGCGCGGTCTCGCGGCGCCGGATCGAGCGGGCGTACTGGGGCGGTCCGCCCTTTCGAGCGATGGAGTTCTGGTACCACGCCGCCTGCATCGTGCCCATCGAGGAGTGGCCCAACCTCGCCTTCCGCCGGCAGGCCATCAGGGCACGGGGGTACCGGTGGCACCGGGCCGGCGACCTCAGGGCTGCCTGCGACAGGGTGCTCGGACAGCTGCGCGAGCGCGGCCCGCTCACGGCGAACGAGCTCGGGGGAGCCAAGCAGGGGGGTCCGTGGTGGGACTGGTCGGAGACGAAGATCGCGGCCGAGTGGCTGCTCGACATCGGTGAAGTGGTCTGCACGACCCGGCGATCGTTCCAGCGCGTCTACGACCTGCCCGAGCGGGTCATCCCCGCCGACCTGCTCGGGCGCGAGACTCCCAAGGAAGAGGCCGTGCGGACCCTCGTCGGGAGGGCGGTCGCCGCGCTCGGCGTCGCGACGGCCGCCGACGTGGCGGCCTACACCATGATCAAGCGCCCCGATGTCGCGGCGGTCCTCCCCGACTGCGGCGCCGAGCCGGTGCGGGTGGCGGGATGGAGCGACCAGGCGTGGGCCGCCCCCGCGGCGCTCGATGATCCCGCCGTCGCCGGACGCTCCGGCGCCCGCCCCGTGCTGCTGTCGCCCTTCGACAACCTCATTTGCGATCGGGCCCGCCTGGAGCGGCACTTCGGCTTCCGGCACCGGCTGGAGGCCTACATGCCACGGCACCGACGGGTGCACGGCTACTACACGATGCCGCTCCTTGCGGGCGACCGCCTCGTCGCCCGGGTCGACCCGGCGCGGGAGGGCGCCACGCTCGTCGCGAGGAGCGTCCATATCGAGGAGTCGCTCACACCTTCGGCGCAGGGGCGAGCCGCCGCCTGCGTGGCGCGAGCGCTGCAGCGCGCGGCCGGCTGGGTCGGATGCAGCAACGTCGCCGTCGAGCGGGTCGAGCCGGCCGAACAGCGCGCCCGCGTGATCGCTGAGCTGCGCACCTGACCGACCGGGGCCTCCCCGCCGCCCTGCGGTCACGACTGGCTCAGGGCGGCGGCACGAGGGCCGGGAGCACGGCGGAGATCGAGCCACGCACCACGACGTCGGCGAGGTGGTCGCAGGCAGTCGGGCTCCCGTTCACGATCACGACTGCTGCGCCCCGGCTCTTCGCCAGCGGCACCAGGCTCGCGGCAGGCTGCACCTCGAGCGTCGTCCCCACCGCGACGAGCACCCGTGCCCGGGCGGCCGCTCGCACAGCCCGGTCGAGCACCTCCGGATCGAGCGACTGCCCGAAGCTGATCGTCGCCGACTTGAGGATGCCGTCGCACACCGAGCCGTCATCGAGGAGGCGACGGCAGTGCGGATCGGCGTCTCCCGCCCGCACGCGGGCCAGCACCGCTCGGGTCGGCTGGCGGTCGTGGCAGCGCCAGCACTCGGTCACGTGCACCGTCCCGTGGATCTCGACGACGCGCTCCCTGCTCGACCCGGCCCGGAGGTGCAACCCGTCGGTGTTCTGGGTCACGACCGCCTCGAGCAGTCCGAGCCGCTCGAGGCCGACGAGGGCGGCGTGCCCCGGTGTCGGCTCCGCGGTCCACACCGGGGAGTCGAGACGCTGTCGCCACGACCGGCGCCGCACCTCGGGGTCGCCCAGGTATGCCGCCAGGGTGGACTGCCGCTCCGCACCCGGGTTCTTCGTCCAGACACCCTGCGGCCCCCGGAAGTCGGGGATCCCCGCATCGGTGGAGATCCCGGCCCCGGTGAGAGCGACGACGCCGCTCCGCCCTGCCCGGGCGACCAGAGCAGCCGCGCTCCGCACCGCCGGCCCCGATGCCTCGATCGGGTCGAGTCCGCCCCCTCCGGGAACGCTCATTGCCGGCGCGCGGGTACGAGAGCCCTCCCCGCGCTCACCTTGCACCCTCCCGGTAGGGTTCCGCTCCGTGGAACGGCACGTGGTGGACTACGAGGTGGACCGCGCCGTCGCGACCATCCGCCTCAACCGCCCCGAGCGGCTGAATGCCTGGACCGGCCGGATGAGCGTCGAGTACCGGGCAAGCCTGGCCGAGGCGAGCGCAGACCCGGCCGTGCGGGTGATCGTGGTGACCGGCGCCGGCCGGGGCTTCTGCGCCGGTGCGGACAGCGAGGCGCTCGCCGGGCATGCCGAGCGGGGCCATTACGACCCGGGGACCGGCGATGCGGTGCCGCGGCCCGGCTACGGCGCACGGCCCGAGTTCGACGCTGACCTCGCCTACCACTTCGGGATCGAAAAGCCCATCATCGCGGCCGTCAACGGCCCCGCGGCCGGGATCGGCTTCGCCCTTGCCTGCTACTGCGATGTTCGCTTCGCTGCGAGGGGCGCGAAGCTGACGAGCGCGCACGGCCGGCTCGGCCTGCCGGCCGAGTTCGGACTCTCCTGGCTGCTGCCGCGGATGATCGGGGCCGGCCGGGCCGCGGACATCTTGCTGTCGAGCCGCATCATCCTCGCCGAGGAGGCGGCCGAGATGGGACTCGTGAACAGGGTGCTCGGGCCGGACCTGCTGATGGCCCATGTCACCGAGTACGCGTCCATGCTCGCCGACGAGGTGTCGCCGAGCTCGATCGCAGTGACCAAGCGTCAGCTCTACCGCGACCTGCTCGGCGGGAGCCCGGCCGCGTCGATCGAAGACGCGATCGCGACGATGGATCAGATGATGGGCGAGGCCGACTACCGGGAGGGGGTGGCGGCGCTGCGGGAGAAGAGGCCGCCACGTTTCACCTAACGAGCGGCTGAGCCCTTGGGGCCTCGGCCGACCGGCCTCGGGCGTCACGCCGGGAGACCCCCCGGGTCCGGGGTCGCTGCGAGGACCGTCGCGAGACCCTCCGACAGCTCCTCGAGGGTGACCGAGCCGGCGGGGCGCCGTTCCCGGGCGAGCCGGTTCGCCACTTCTTGGAGCCGAGCGTTGACCGGGGTCTCGATCCCGTGGAGCCGTCCGAGGAGGACGATCTCGCCGTTCAGGTAGTCCGCCTCGATGTTGCCGGTGCCCCGCTCGAGGCTCTGCCAGCTCGATCCGCCGCGGCGCAGGGTGCCGTTGACCGGCCGGGGTCCGCCCCGTAGCCGTCGCCGGACCTCCTCCGCCTCCTCGTCGGCAAGGGTGATCCCCGCGGCCTGATAGCAGGCACGAGCTTCGGCGCGCGCCGCGTGCAAGATCGCCCGGGCGAGGTCGTCGCCGGGCTCGGGCGCTGCAACCGCCTGCAAGGCGTTCCCAATGTTGCTCAACAACTTCAGGTACTTGAACCCCATCACCTCCGGAGTCGAGCGTGCCTCGAAACCGGCCGCGGTGAGGTCGTCCGCCAACTGCCTCGCGATCGCGTCCTCGCCGCTCGGGTAGCGGCCCACGTCGAGGATCCCGAACACGGGAGCCGAGGCGATCTCGACCACGCCGGGCTCGAGGTGGGTACCGGCAAGGATCACCCTCATCCCGTAGACGCGCCCCAGCCGGCGGAGCGCGATCCGCTCGTTCTCGACGCCGTTCTGCGCGCACACCACCGGCAGCTCCGCCGCGAGGTCACCGGCCGCCGAGACGAGGTCGGCGACGGCGCCCTCGGTCTGCTGGGTCTTCGTGGCCAGCACCACGCAGTCCCCTTTGCGCAGCCCGACCTCGGCGGCCGACGAGGCGGCCGGGATGGCCATGACCTCCGTCGCGTCTGGGTCTCTCAGCTCGAGCCCGCGCGCCCGGAGCACCTCCAGGTGGGCTCCCCGCGCGATGAGCACCACCTCGCGCCCGGACGCGGCGAGCTTGCCGCCGATGGCGCCACCGATCGCCCCGGCGCCGAAGATCACGTACCTCATCGGCCCAGTGTTACCGCTGCGCCGGCAGTGCCGCACCACCACCTCGGCCGCCAACTCCGCCACAGCGAGCAGCGGAGCTAGTCAGGATGGAACGGCCGGCTCCGTTCCGCAGAAGATGCGTGGGTCATCCACCCGTCTAGCGGACGGAGCCACTACCGGAAGGAGCCGGCCAATGCCCATTCTTGCCCACCCTGATGCTGTGTTTTTGGGGTTGG
>DATGKK010000041.1:0-9360 GCA_035294725.1 Acidimicrobiales bacterium
CCTCACCCTCCGTTGCGCCGGCCACTCCATCTCGGGCACGCTCGCCGGCTCCGGAGCCGGAGTGTCCGAGCGCATCGTGATGATCGACGACCACCTCGTGGACGTGCCCGTCGAGCCCAACATGCTGGTCGTCCGCAACGACGACCGGCCCGGGATGGTGGGCGTGGTCGGCACCGCGCTCGGAGAAGCCGGCCTCTCCATCCTCTCGATGGCGGTCGGCCAGACCTCGGGCGGCCCGAGGACGGCGCTCATGGTGCTCACGACCGACCGGCCCGTGCCTCGCGACGTGATCGAGCACCTCTCGAGAGCCGACGGGATCCTCGCGGTCCACCGGATGCTCGCCGGGTAAGGGCCGGAGGCACAGGCGGTCGAGCCGATGGAGCGGCGCCGACGGGGGGTCGTGGCGATGGGGGCGGGGGTCGTGCTCGCGGTCGTGGGCGAGCTGGCGTCGCACGTCGCCGCCCTTGCGGCCATCTGCGCGGCCGCGGCCACCCTCTTGCTCCTCGGGGGTGGGCTCGCCGTCGCCATGTCGTTCAGGGAGGAGGCGGGCGGGCTGCCGAGCCGCTCCCGGCTCGCGATGCTGGCCCCGGCCGGTGGGCGCCGCCCCCGCGGCGGCGCCAGGGCCTCGATCGGCGGCGCCGCCCAGCGAAAGGCCGGCGAGGCCGAGGGCCGCCTCGTCGCCTACGCCCACCTGTTCAACGCGGAGCTCGAGAGCTGCGCCCGCCTGCTCGGCGGCTCGCCGAGCTCGCAGGAGATCGAGGCGGCAAGGGAGCGGCTCGTCGGCCTCGTGGCGAGTCCGCTCTACGGCGACGCCACCCGCCGCAAGCTCGTCGACGAGGCGCGCGTGCGCGAGGTGTCGGGGCAGCTCGCCAGGGCGCTGTGACGGGACTTCGGTACTGTGGTCGACGGCGAGAGCCGTGACGAAGGGAGCTTCGACGTGAGCAGTCGTGGGTCGGGCAACCTGCCGCCGGCGAACCTGCTGAGCCGGCGCACCTTCCTCGAGCTCGCCGGCCTCGGCGCTGCCGGCGTCGCCCTCGGTGCCTGCAGCAGCGGCACCCCGTCTCCGGGAGCCGGCCCCCACCCGAGTGGCACGAGCCTCCCGAGCTTCCCCCTCGGGGCGGCCGCGAAGGCCTCAGGAACGGTCACGGTCACCATGTGGCACTCGATGACGAGCAACAACAAGATCACGCTGCAGAACCTCGTGGCGAAGTTCAACGCCTCGCAGTCGAAGGTGAAGGTGGGGCTCGTCAACCAGGCCAGCTACACCGACACCTTCACGGCCTACCGGGCCGGGCTCGGGAGCGGCAACCTCCCCCAGCTCGTGCAGATGCAGTCGACCCTGCTCGCCGACATGATCGACTCCGGCAGCGTGGTGCCGGCGAGCGCCGCGCTCAAGGCGGACTCGTCGTTCGACGCGAGCGACGTCCTCGCCTCCACGATGGCGTACTTCACCGTCGGCGGGGTCCAGTACGCGATGCCGTGGAACTGCTCCTCGCAGATCATGTACTACAACACGAAGCTGTTCAGCGAGGCGGGGCTCGACCCCGCCAAGCCGCCGCTCGACTTCGAGCAGTACCACGCCATGGCGGCCAAGCTGACGGCGAAGCGCATCGTGCCCTACGGCACCGCGCTCAAGCTGACCTCCTCCAACGTCGAGGACTGGATCGCCCAGGCCGGAGGATTGCTCCTCAACCACGAGAACGGCCGCTCGGGCCGGGCGACCGCCGTCGAGTTCGGGGGCGCGACCGGCCAGGCGATCTTCTCGTTCTTCCACGAGATGCTCGCGAGTCGCGTTGCAGAGCCCGTGCTCAACACGAGCTTCGACAACCTCGTCGCCATCGGCAACGGGTCGACGGCCATGTCGATCGACACGAGCGCGGCGCTCGGCACGGTGCTCGTGCTGCTCAAGTCCGGCAAGTACGCCTCGGTGCGCCTCGGCGTGGGGCCGCTCCCCGGCTTGCACGGCCCGGGCGACGGGGTGCCCTACGGGGGAGCCGGTCTGTACATCGTGCGGCACTCGACGCCCGAGCAGCAGGACGGGGCGTGGCAGTTCATCAAGTTCCTCCTCTCGCCCGAGTCGATGGCGACCTGGGCGATCGGCTCCGGCTACATCCCCATCACGAAGTCCTCCGTCGCGACGAGCGCGATCCGCCGGGCGTGGGCGGCCGTGCCGCAGTACCGGGTCGCCTACGAGCAGGTGGCGAGCTCCAAGTCCGGTCCCGCGACGGCCGGCGGCGTCTCAGGCGCCCTCACCCAGATCGAGACGGACATCACGAACGCCCTGAGCCTCATGTCGAACGGCACCTCGGCCAAGGCGGCCCTCGCCCAGGCGGTCTCGACGTCGAACCAGGCGATCTCGAGCTACAACAGCACCGTCTGAGCATGGCCTCGGCCGTCGGCCTCGAAGCGGTCGAGAAGCGGTACGGCGCGTCCACCCTCGCCCTTTCCTCCCTCACCTTGCGCGCCGAGGCGGGGGAGCTCCTCGTGCTCCTCGGCCCCTCCGGCTGCGGAAAGTCGACGGCGCTGCGGATCGTGGCCGGCCTCGAGCGGCCAACCTCGGGCACAGTGCGGATCGGCGAGAGGATCGTGAACGACGTCGAGCCGAAAGACCGCGACGTCGCGATGGTCTTCCAGAGCTACGCCCTCTACCCCCACCTCACCGTGCGCAAGAACATGGAGTTCCCGCTCAGGTCGAGGCGGGTGCCCGCCGCCGAGCGGGAGCGCCGGGTGCGAGAGGCGGCGCGGGCGCTCCACCTCGAGGACCTGCTCGACCGGAGGCCGGCGCAGCTGTCCGGGGGGCAGCGCCAGCGGGTCGCCCTCGCTCGGGCCATCGTGCGGGATCCGGCCGTCTACCTCATGGACGAGCCGCTCTCGAACCTCGACGCCCGGCTGCGGGTCGAGATGCGGGCCGAGCTGATCGAGCTCCACCGGCGCAGCGGGACGACGATCGTCTACGTCACCCACGACCAGGTCGAGGCGATGACGATGGGCGATCGCGTCGCCATCTTGCGAGAGGGCGTGCTGCAGCAGGTCGGCACGCCGGCGGAGGTCCACGACCGGCCTGCGAACAGCTTCGTCGCCTCGTTCATCGGGAGCCCGCCCATGAACCTGCTGCCCGGCGAGCTGCTCGGCGAGCCCGGGGTCACCGCGGGGGTGCGTCCAGAGGACCTCGCCATCGAACCGGGCGGCCCGGTGGCGGCGCGGGTCTCGCTCGTGGAGTCGCTCGGCCACGAGCATCACGTCGCCTGCCGGATCGGCGGGGACGGGGGCCCGCTCGCCATCGTCCGCATCCCAGCCGCAGGGCGACCTCCTCTCCCCGGCGACGAGGTGCGCCTCGGTGTGCGAGGAGCGCTCCATCGCTTCGACCCCGCCACCGGCGAGCGGGTGGGGAGGTAACGGTGCCAACCCGCCGCCACCCCTCTCGCTACCGCCGCCGGGACGCCCTCCTCGCCTACGCCATGATCCTCCCGGCGTTCGCCGCCTTCGGCGTCTTCGTGTTCTTCCCGCTCGTGCGGACGGTCTACCTCGGCTTCTACCGCGTGCCGCCCTTCCCCGGGCTCCCGTCGCGCTACGTCGGGTTCTCCCAGTACGCGACCGTGCTCTCGCACTCGCAGTTCCTCGAGCCGCTCTGGCTCTCGACCCTGTTCGTGCTCTTCACGGTGCCGACCGGGATCCTCCTCGGGCTCGGCATGGCGGTGGCGGCTCAGCGCCAGCTGGCCGGGATCCGGATCTTCCGGACCATCTTCTCCTCCACCATCGCCACGTCGGTCGCCGTCGCCTCGGTCATCTTCTTCACGCTGCTCGACCCGACCTCGGGGCTGTTCGCCTACTGGCTCGGCGAGCGAGGGGGGACCGGCATCCTCGGCAACCCGACCCTTGCCCTGCCCGCCGTGGCGGCCGTCACGGTCTGGCAGAACCTCGGCTTCTCGTTCATCCTCATGAGCGCGGCGCTGAGCTCGGTGCCAGAGGAGATCCTCGACGCCGCGGCTGTCGACGGGGCGACGGGTTGGCGACGCTTCGCCCGGGTCACGGTGCCGCTCATCTCGCCGACGCTGTTCTTCGCCGGCATCGTCGGAGTGATCTCGGGGTTCCAGAGCTTCGGCCAGATCGACCTGCTCACCCAGGGCGGGCCGAACGGGCACACGAACGTGCTCTTGTACCAGATCTACACGACCTTCTACCAGGACGCCGACACCGGCACGGCCGCCGTCATGGCAGTGGCGCTGTTCGTGATCCTCGTCCTTTTGACCCTTGCCCAGTTCACCGTCGTCCAGCGGAGGGTCTTCTATGCCGACGAGCCTTAGGACGGCGCTGCGCTACGTGGTCCTCGCCGCCATCGCGCTCGTCGTCCTGTTCCCCCTCTACGTCACGGTCGTGAACGCCCTCCTCCCGGGCCCGCAGATCGCGCGCCGGCCCCCCACCCTCTTCCCGCTCCACCCGCTGTGGAGCTCGTTCGCGACGGCCTGGGACGAGGGGAGCCTCGGCGACTACCTGCGCACGAGCGCGATCGTGGCCGTCGCCACGACGCTGGCCGAGCTCGCGACCTCGGTGCTCGCCGCCTACGCCTTCGCCTTCCTCGAGTTCCCCTTCAAGCGAGCGCTCTTCGCCTGCTGCCTCGCCACGCTCATGGTGCCGGCCGAGGTCACGATCATCCCGAACTACCGGACGATCCAGGTGCTCGGCTGGTACGACACCTACACGGCGCTCATCGTGCCGTTCGTCGCGAGCGGCCTCGGCATCTTCCTGTTCCGGCAGTCGTTCCGCCAGGTGCCGCGCGAGCTGCGTGACGCGGCGGTGCTCGACGGCTACGGCCACTGGCGCTTCCTCCTCCGGGTCGTCCTGCCGCTCAACCGGCCCATCGTCGGCGCCTTTTGCGTCTTCGCGTTCCTCGGGAGCTGGAACCAGTACCTGTGGCCGCTCCTCGTCACGAACACGAACGCCCGCAGGACCGTCCAGGTCGGCCTCCGCCAGCTCGAGGGGCTGAACGTCGCCCAGCAGAACGTGATCTTCGCCGGGACGATCCTCGCCGCCCTCCCGATCTTCGCCATCCTCCTCGTGTTCCAGCGACAGCTCGTGCGCGGCCTCACCGCCGGCGCGCTGAAGGGCTGAGCCGCTTCGCCGGCTTGACGGGGTGAGGCTCGATCCCGCACACTTGTGGCGAGATGACGCAAGCCCTGCTGGTCCTCCTCCTTACCTGACGGCGAGCGCCACCTCGCGCTCGCCACGACCTCCTGTGCCGATCGGCCAGGGGGTTTTTTGTTGCCCGAGCGCAGGGGGCGCATGGCCGCCGACGAGGAGACCGCAGACGACAAGACCGACGAGGTGACCCGATGACCACCGAGACGAGCAGCCCGAACGACGAGAGGGTCGTGATCTTCGACACGACACTTCGCGACGGCGAGCAGGCCCCGGGCATCTCGCTTGACGCCGGGGAGAAGCTCGAGATCGCCGAGCAGCTCGCCCGGCTCGGCGTCGACTACCTCGAGGCGGGCTTCCCGGTCGCGAGCGAGGGCGAGTTCGAGGCGGTGCGAGCCATCGCCCGCAGCGTGCACGGACCAGTCATCTGCGGTCTGTCGCGGACCCAGCTCGCCGACGTGGACCGGTGCTACGAGGCGGTCCGCGACGCCGACCGCTCCCGGATCCACGTCTTCATCTCGACGAGCCCGAGCCACATGGAGCACATGCTGAAGATGACCGAGGCACAGGTGCTGGCGGAGGTGCGCCAAGGGGTCGGCCGGGCCCGCGAGCACCTCGCCGACGTCGAGTTCTCCCCCCAGGACGCGACCCGGACGCCGCTCGAGTTCATGCTCGAGGTCCTCGCCGCTGCCGTCGAGTCCGGTGCCACCACCCTCAACATCCCCGACACCGTCGGGTACGGCATCCCGTGGGACTTCGGTGACCTCATCGCCTACGTGCGCCGCGAGGTCCCGGGGGAGTACGTCCTCTCGACGCACTGCCACAACGACCTCGGCCTCGCCGTCGCCAACTCGCTCTCGGGCGTGCGCAGCGGGGCGCGCCAGGTGGAGGTGTGCGTGAACGGCCTCGGCGAGCGGGCCGGCAACGCGGCGCTCGAGGAGGTCGTGATGGCCCTCGAGATCCGGGGGGACCAGTTCCCCGGCCTCCGCACGGCCATCAGGACCGAGGAGCTCGCCCGCACGAGCCGGCTCGTCTCCCGCCTCACGGGCTACCAGCTCCAGTGGAACAAGGCGGTCGTCGGCCGGAACGCCTTCGCCCACGAGTCCGGCATCCACCAGCACGGCGTCCTCGCCGAGCGGTCGACCTACGAGATCATCGACGCGGCGTCGGTCGGGCAGGTCGGGAGCCAGATCGTGCTCGGGAAGCACTCGGGCCGGCATGCCTTCGCAGAGACCCTCGACAAGCTCGGCATCGTCGTGCGCGGCGACGCCCTCAACGCGGCCTTTGCCCGTTTCAAGGAGCTCGCCGACCGGAAGGTGCAGCTCACCGATGCCGACCTCGAGGCCATTGTCGCCGAGGAGGTCGGAACGGCCGTCGAGTCGGGCTACAGCCTCGAGCTCCTCGAGGTCGCCGGCGGGACGGCGACCGTGCCGAGAGCTCGCGTCGTGGTGAGCAGGGACGGCCGGCGCTCGGAGGGGATCGCAGAAGGTGACGGCATGATCGACGCCGCCTGTAGTGCCATCCGGAGCGCGACCGGCATCGACGCCGCCCTCACGGGCTTCAACGTCTCCTCGGTCACCGGCGGCATCGACGCCCTCGGGGACGTCGTCGTCCAGCTCGAGGCCGGCGGTGTGAAGGTCTCCGGCCGGGGCGTCTCGACCGACGTCGTCGAGGCCTCAGCCCGTGCCTATCTGGCGGCCACGAACCGGGTCGTGCGCGCACGGGCCCGCACGGGAGAGGTCGTCGCAACGCGGCGCCAGGAGGTCGGGCCGTAGCGCCCGATCAGCACGGGCTTGCCCCCGCGGGAGCTCCGCTGCCGGTTCAGCGTGGCCGCCGGACCCGGCTGCGTGCTCGAGCCCGCAGGGCTCCCGCCGGGTGAGACCTCGCCAAGGTTTGCGGTCCGAGCGATCGCGCTTGCCGTCCCGCCCACGAGGCTTGGTCACCCGGTGGCCGAGCCGGTCACCGTCTCCGGCCGCCTCCTGACCCTTCGCGCCCTGGGGGCGTCGTGTGGCTACTCCGATGCTTGCGTGCGGAGCCGGAGGGCCCTGCACCCGATCGCGGTGACGGCTGGGGCAGACTCCTCCTATGGATGACCGGCGCCGCGGGAGGGGACCCGGTCGCGTCCGGGCTGCGCGCAAGGTTGCGGCGGCTGCGGTCGCCGCCGCCGTGCTCGGGGCTTGCTCCTCGACGGGAGGCGGCGCCTCTCCGAAGACCGGGAAGCCCGCGAGCGACGCTGCCCCGGTCGTCTCCCCCTCGGCCGCCCGGGCCATCCTCGGACCGACGATGGCGACGAACAACCGTGCGAATGCCCGGCTGGACAGCTCGCTCCTCGCGTCCTACGAGGCAGGGTCGGCCTTCGCGCTCGACAACGCCACGTACGAGGCCGACCGGGCGGCGCACTTCCGCCCGCCCCCGGCGCCGTTCACCGTGGACCTCATGCAGTTGGCCCTCACCCGCCAGACCGCGTACCCGGCAAAGTTCGTGGCAGAGGGGATCCAGCACTCGCTCTCGAAGAGCGCACCGGCGGCCGCGACCTCCTGCGGGACGATCCTCACCTTCGAGCGGGCGTCGTCGCGCTCGCCGTGGCGCATCGTCCTCGAGCCGTCGCTCAAGGCCTCGCAGCTGCCCCGTCTCGCAAGCGGCTCAGGGGGCTTTGCGCCCGCTGTGGACCAGGCGCGCCGCAGGGTCGCGGACGGGTTGCCGGAAAAGGTGGTGCAGGCCCTTCTCACCGAGGAGACGACGGGGCGGCTCGGGCCGTTCCGGCCGTCGGACTTCACCGATCCCTGCGGCGGGATCCCGAACCCCCGCCAGGACGTCACCTCGGCAGAGGCTGCCGGGTTCAGCCAGCGGGACCTCTTCCGCACGGCGGCCCGTCCCGACACGACCGCGTTCGCGCTCGCGGGCGGAGGGACACTCGTCATGTTCACGCTCCGCTTCGAGGACCAGCTGCTCGCGACGGAGCCGTCCAACCTGATCGACTGGAGCCACCCGAGCCTCAGCCAGTCGCCCGGGGAGGCCTGGACGTACTTCCTCTCGGCGGGCACCTACTCAGAGGTGAGCGAATCGGGGGAGCTCGAGATGGCCGTCGAGCTGTCCCCATCGGGTACGAGCTGGCGCTTTGTCGGCAGCTACGGAGGCGTCACTTCGGTCACCGGGCACCGAGCGACACCCTCGTCCGCGCCCCCGACGACGTCGCAGCTCGCGGCGGCGTTCCCCTGAGGGGTCCGCCTCAGCCGGCCGACGGCATCCACTCGGCCCGCCGCGCCTCGTAACCGTCGATCTCCGCCAGGTGCTCGAGGGTGAGGTCGATGTCGTCGAGGCCCTCGAGCAGCCGCCGCCGGGCGGCGTCGTCGAGCGTGAACGGCCCTTCGATGCCAGCGGCGGGAGCCTCGATGAGGCGGCGCTCCACGTCGACGGTGAGCTCGAGGTGAGGATCGGCCTGTACGGCCGAGATGAGCGCGGCCGAGAGCTCGGGCGAGACCTCGGCCGGGACGAGCCCCGACTTCGTGGCGTTGCTCCGGAAGATGTCGCCGAAGCGGCTGCTCACGACGGCCTCGAAGCCGTAGTCGGTGAGCGCCCACACGGCGTGCTCGCGTGACGAGCCGGTGCCGAAGTTCGGCCCGGCGAGCAGGATGGAGGCCCCGGCGTGCTCGGGGCGGTTCAGCACGAACGCGGGGTCGTCCCGCCACTCGGCGAACAGCCCCGCCCCGAAGCCCGACCGCTCGATCCGCTTCAGCCACTCGCTCGGGATGATCTGGTCGGTGTCGACGTCGGAGCGGTCGAGCGGCACCGCCCGGCCCGTGAGGACCCGGACCGCTCTCACGACCCCGCTCCGGCGTGCTCGAGGAGCTCTCCGGGGCTCGCGAACCGTCCCAGCACCGCCGTCGCGGCGGCGACCGCGGGCGACACGAGGTGGGTCCTTCCGCCCCTGCCCTGGCGGCCCTCGAAGTTCCGGTTCGAGGTGGAGGCGCACCGCTCACCGGGTGCGAGCTGGTCCGGGTTCATCCCGAGGCACATCGAGCAGCCGCTCTCCCTCCACTCGAAGCCGGCCGCCGTGAACACGGCGTCGAGCCCCTCCGCCTCGGCGGCCGCCTTCACCCGGCGGGAGCCGGGCACGACGAGCGCCCTCAGCCCCGGCTTCACCCGGCGGCCCTCGACCACGGCCGCAGCGGCGCGCAGGTCCTCGATGCGCCCGTTGGTGCACGAGCCGATGAACACGGTGTC
>DATGKK010000042.1:0-9321 GCA_035294725.1 Acidimicrobiales bacterium
TGGCGCAGGTCATCGACCCGGCGGTGATCAGCGGCAAGGAACACCACCATGTTGCGGTAGAGACGCGGTGCGTTGCCTCGGTGCTCGAGGATCTCCCGTGCTGCGCCGAGTGCCGGGGAGTCCTCGGTCTTTGCCACATGAGCGGCCTCGGGGGGAAGCACGACGAGACGGACCTGGTCGTCGTCGTCGACATCGGCGGAGGATTGGGGTGCGACGTGCACCCCGGCGAGCTCCCCGCGGTCCCGCTGGTGGCGGATCCGCTCGCAGAGCGCCGCGTCGACCTCGGCGATTCCGCTGGCGAGCCAGCGCTCGGCCCGGTCGCGGGCCATGCGGGCGACGGAGGGCGACAGCCCGTACCAGTAGCGGTCGCGATCGACGTAGAGGTAGGTGGCCTTATCCGACAGGCGGGCGAGTGCGTCGCCGTACGTGGCGACCGCCTCACCCGGCGCCGCGCAGCCGAGTCGGACCCGTGCCGCCTCGATCCCGCGATGGGGGGAGTGCACCGTCGGAGCCGATCCCAAGAACACTGCCCGAGCGACCTTGCGCGTGGCGCCGTAGCGGCCGAGGTTCTGATAGCGCGCGTCGAGCTGTGCGGGAAGCGACGCCGGGCCGTCGACATCCGCGTCCATCACCGGCTTCCAGGAGTCCTCCAGGTTCCGGGCGAGTTCGGAGGCAACTGGGGCATCGTCGAGGGGGATGGTGCCGGGCAAGATGAGCGGGGACTGGTCTCCGCCGCGCCACAGGGCTCCGACCACCTGGGCCATGAGCCGGAGCACGCCCCGGGTGCGCTGGAACCGTTCGAGGGTGGACCAGTCCTCGTAGAGCCGGTCGAACAGCTCGGGGTGGATCGGGTACGCGGCGCGAAGCCGCCGCTCATAGGCAGGTTCACGGCACTCGGCGGGGAACTCCGCGGCTTGGGACTGATACAGCCGTGCGAAGGCCTGCGCAGTGGCGTCCCGGTGGACGAGTTGGGAGGCCTCGATCGGCTTGAACAGGCGACGGCGGACGATCTCGAAACCCTCCTCGGCCGAGGCGGGGCGCCACGAGGACTCCACACGACCGATCACGCTGCGGAGCCGGCGGAGCGCTTCTGCGCCGCCTGGACCACCGAGCTCGACGCTCGAGCCACCGCTCCCCGGCGCACTGGCCGAAGGGTCGGTCGAAACCGAGGCGGGGAGGCTCACGACGAGGAGCGCCTGGTCGGTCGATCGCGCCGCCTCGGTGAGCGCCTGGGCGAAGCTGACGTGCGCTTCGAAGCTCCCCCCCACCAGACGCTCGTCGGTGGCGTAGAGCTGACGGGCGTACGCCACCCACTCGTCGACGAGGACCAGGCATGGCGCAGCGGCCTCGAACAGCTCCGCCAGGGCGCCGGCTGGGCTCGTGCCGGTCCGGTCGGCTTCGGCGATGAGTTCATAGCCGTCCTTGCCAGCCAGCTGCCACGCGAGCTCCCCCCAAAGCGTCGCCACCTCGGTCCCATCGGGCTTCACCGACACCTGGCCCGGGGGGATGCGGGTGCCGACCAGCGCGGCGCGTCGCACCTTCGGGAAGGCGTCGAACCCGGCCGCGCGGACGAGCTCTTGGACCTCCTCGGGGAGATCAGGGATCGGCACGCCTGAGCACAGGTGCCACAGGGCGATCAGCGTGTGGGTCTTCCCGCCGCCGAAGGTGGTCTGCAGATCGACCACCGGCACGCCACCGGATCCGACGAGGCGCCTGGTGGCCTCGGAGAGGAGTTGCCGAAGGCCTTCGGTCAAGTACGTGCGGCGGAAGAACTCGACCGGGTCCGCGTATTCCGTCCCACCCGATCCGGTTGCCACCTGGTGGAGGTCCGCGGCGAACTCAGCCAGGCCGTAGCGGCCCTGCGCGACGTCGTCATGGGGAACGATGACTTCCCGCCAGGCGCGGAGCCCGGATAGCGCGCCGCTCGTCGCGGCCATCGGTGCGGCGGCCTTGCGGACGTCGGCCTCGTAGCGAAGCCGCATCAGCTCGGTCTTCGAGCGCCCGACGGCATCAGCCTCCTTGGCGTCCACAGCGACGAGGAGCCGTTCGATCGAATCGAGGGCCCGGTAGGTGTCGTCGGCGTTGAACGCGTCGTTGTGGGCCCAGCGGTTCCGCACGTCGCGAAGCTCGAAGACCACGCTGCGATCCGAGCGGGTGAGACGGGCGCGGAACGAGGAATCCCACGCCTCGGCCATCACCTTCAGCAAAAACGCCGGGTCTCGAAGCGAGCCGGGGGCGGAGCTGCGTGGGCCAGTGTCGACGAAGCCCTCCAGCCAGGCCTCTCCGTGTACCGAAGCCATCTGACGATCGACGAAGGGGCCGAGGCCCTCGGCGAGCGACTCGAAGGCCCGACCGACACGTTCGCGGTTAGAGACCGCCACGGTCTGCTCCCAGCTCTCGGCGAACCTCGCTGACCACCTGCTCGGCAAACCCCGCCAACCGGCTGGCGAGTTCGGCGTCCGCCTCTGCGAGGTCATCGGCGTAGCGCCCGTCCACCGCCCACGGGTTGCACTGTGCGAGCAAGGTGCGCTCTAAGTCCACGAGGCGTTCTCGCTCGAGGCACGAGTCGTGCAGGACGAGCAGGTTGTGGGTCTTTTGGAACGGGACACCGACATCGATCAGCGTGGCCTTCAACGCCTTTTCGACCACGAGGTGGGAGAGGAAACACACCATGCGACGGGGAGACTCGGGGTCACGGACCACGGCACGCATCGCATGGAGGTCGTCCTCCACGTTCTGGAGCCAACGGCGGGCCTCGTCGTAGTTGTTGTCAGGCAGCTCGGGCATAGACGACCCGTCCCTCCCGGAGCGGCCAGTAGTGCATGGAGCCGACAACGTCGCGGCGGCGCTCACACTCACGGCGGTCGGTGACGAAGAGCTGTACTGGGGCACGGCCGCCGATGGCGGCATAGAGCTGCGCCTCGAGCTCGTGGCGCTTGGTGTAGTCGATGGAGGAGCACACGACCATCAGGTCGAGGTCCGAATCCGGGCCGTCATCGCCTCGCGCCACGGACCCGAAGAGGAGGACCTGCTCGGGGTCGCAGGCTGCCACGATCGCATCGACGACCTCGGGCACCCACTCGGCAAGCGTCCGGCCGTCGTAGATGGCCTTGCCGTTTCGCACCTCGTAGGCGACCGAGCTCATCAGGCCAGCTCCGGCTGGACCGATGTCGCCGACGCGGCCCGACGGGCGATCTCGGGCCACGCGGTGACCAGCGCATTGAACCCCAGCGCATCGTCCGCCCAGCCACGTCGTTCACAGATCGCGTAGAGCCGGTAGGCGAGATCCCGGGCCACCTCGCCGACCCCCCCGAGGCGGCGGACGAGTTCTCCGGCCTTCGCCTCGCTGCCCTCGTCCCACAGCGCCCGCACGAGCTGTTGGGTCACCTCCCACACGGGCATCCGCGTGTCGGTCGCAGGGTCCCAGTTAGCGGCCAGTTCGCTTCGGCGCAGCAGGCGTACCCGACCGGCACGGGCGACGAGGATCCCGGCGTCCTCCAACCCTTTCACCGACACGTTCATCGCCCGAGCAAGGCCCTCGGCGGGGTCGTAGCCCGCCTCGTCGAACCCGTACTGCTCGAACCACTTGATCGCAAAGCGGGTGTCGGCGCCGAACTCGCTCTCCTGCTCGGCGAGGACCTCGTCGAGCACCTGGTTGATGAGCGCGAGCGCGCTCCGTACCGGCATCGGCTCGCCGGTCGGCTCGACCACCTTGGCGTAACGGGAGAACACCGCCATCCCCGGGCCGATGGCTGCCTGGGCGAGGTCGACTGGAGCGATGTTGCCCTGCTGAAGCTCGCGCAGCGCCTGAGGCAGCTCTGCGTGGAGCGCGGCCAGGAATCCACGTCGGTCCGTGATGCCAGCCGTGTCGCTGCGAGGACGGCACGCTAGGACGATCGACGAAGCGAGCGCGTTGCTCGCCTGGTTGCGCATGCGGTTGCCGAGCTCCGTCCGCATTGGCCAGGTTGCGGTGACGGCGAAGCCGGCGCGAAGCAGACCAGCAAGCATGGTCTCCCAACCGGTAGAAGCGACTCCGCTGTCATCCTGCTCGGACTGCTTGAACGCGTAGAAGACCGTCAAGGGGAAATCTGGGCGGGCCGCCTTCCGTAGATGCGCAAACGCCTTCTCGAATCCGTCCTCGAATCGTTGCTCAGACAACTCCTTGTCACCGCCGCTGCGGAACGGGTCGGCCACGAGCTCCGCAGCCTTCGGCGTAAGCATCGTGGAGAAGAGGGCCGGATACGTAGATGCGAGCGAACGCCGAAGCCAGACGTAGAAGAAGTCCGCGAGATCGGCGTACCCGATGTTGTCGTAATAGGGGGGGTCCGTGGAGATCGCTAGCCGCTGCAGTGGGATGGACGACTGAGCGGTTGCATCGCACTGCGCGGCCGAGCCAGGAGCAGTCGTTGGCACACCGTCGATCACCTCCGCCACCCAGTCGAGTGCGCCAGAGATATTCCCGGTCGAGTCACTGAAGAGGTTGACTTCGGCGTAGTCCCAGACCATGGGAAGTGCCTGGCGGGAGAACGTGTTGCGAATCAGGTCGCGGCCTGAGTGCCACGAGCAGAGAATGGACGAATAGTCGACGCTACGGCTCACGACGAACGACAAGTACGTTGCCACAGCATCCGCGTACTCAGACTCACCTCTGTCCTCGATCACACGCTGACGTGCTTCGCCGACCAAGTCCGAGAAGGTGACGAGCGCAGTGAGCTTGCGATTGGTGAAGAGATCGGCATGGTGGGTCATGCCGTACCCTTGGACTCTGAAGCCGAGTGCTTGCTTCGGTAGCTCCGTCTCTGGCACACCCTGGGGCCGGGGCACGTCGGCGGCTTTCTCGTGCTCGGGGTCGGGTGGGAGGTAGATGCGCTCACGGTTCCCTTCGGCCACGATGGCCATGAGCTGGGCGCCTATCCGTGCGGCTTTTCCCTCGGTCCGGATGTGGGCGAGGGGAACCGGGGTGTTGCACACCAAGCAGGTAGCCCCCGTCCGTGAGACCGTGCCCTCGGTGGGCAGGCCTGCGCGGCCGTGGCCGATCTCGAAGCGTATAGACCTGCCCTCGATGATTGGCCGGATCCAGGCTTCCTTGCCCTTCTTCTTGCCGAGCCAGAAGGAGCGGACGAGCGGCATCGCGGCTCTACAGGCTGGGTTGGGGCAGGTGACCGTGCGGGCCCAGATCCAGGCGATGACCGTGGCCTTGCGCCCGTCGGGCAGCGTTGCCGGAGGGTAGAGGTACCCGATGCGTCGCTCTGCTTCTTCACGCATCCAGGCTCCGTAGTAGCGGACGTCCTCGGCGAGGCCCTGGGCGCCGCGCCAGGACTGGACGGCGAGGCGCCCATCCCCATCTCTGGGGTGGATCGGTGGGCGGTTGGCGAAGCGAGCGGGCAGCTCGATGAGGGCTTTGGTGATGAGCACGGCGACCGGGTTCAAGTCGCTTCCATGTGCGACGAGCCCGAGGCGTTGGGCTTCGAGGGGGATCGACCCGCCGCCGCAGAAGGGGTCGAGGACCTCCGGGAGGTTGTCGCCGCAGGAACGTCGGATCTCCTCGCGGGCCTCTTCGAGGACCTTCTCGTCTTGGGTGGCTTCCCAGGGGACGAGCCGTTCGATCAGGCGGAAGAGTCGCTGACGTTCTTGCTCTTGGGCATCTTCGGTGGGGAACCGGTCGGGGTGGGCGGAGGGGTCGTCGACGAGCTGAGCGAAGAGCACAGCCCGGCACGCCGCGAGGGGTCGGCGTGCCCACCACAGATGCAGCGTCGAGGGGTGCCCGTGGCGGATCGACTTTTCCCGGGCGGCCTCGCGGTTGATCGCTTCGAGGGGGAGCGCGACCTCGATGAGCTTGCGGCGAGGGATGTCGTCGTGTGACATCTCAGCTCTCCGCCTTCGTGAAGGCACTGGCGACGGCATCGGCGATCGCCACGAGTGGGTTGGTCTGGACCCGGCGCTTGTGGCAGGCGAGCGCCACGGCGGCGCTGACCGCGGCGAGGTCGGGTCCGTAGCCGGCGTAGGCGAGGATCGGAGCGAGGATGTCGCGGATCTCGGTCTCGGTCGGTCTGTACCAGAAACCGCAGAGCTGGATCTGAGCAAAGCGGACGTCCTGAGCGATCTCAGTGGCAAGGGATTCGGTGTCCCACTGGCGGGTGAAGCCGACCTGGCGCCACTCGAGCTGCTTGGCGCGGATGAACTGCTGGAGTGCCTGCTGTTGGGTTGGGCGATCACCGTGGTCTCCTTGGGTCCGTCATCGTGGTGCCCCCGCGATGCCCCAGAGCTTGTCCCAGTCGAAGGTGGTGGAGCGCTCGGCGAAGTGCAGCTCGCCCGACTTACCTGCAAAGGGGTTGTACAGGTAGCGGACCTCGCAGGTGTCGTCGCTGTGGACCTCGACGAGCGCCAGGAGATAGTGGTCAGCAGCGTTGAGCCCCGTGAGGATCTCGTTTCGGGTGACACTGACAGTGGTCGAGCCTTCGATCCGCCCCTTGACCTCGATGAGCAACAGATGGCCGCCGGCATCGATGGAGCGGATGTCGAAACCTGGGTTGGCGTGCGACATCGCCTCGGCATGCCGCCCGAGCCGAGCCTCCGCCTCGAGCACGGCGCGCATCGCCCGCTCCTCGATGACCCGAGTCTCTCGGGCGAGTTGGCTGGCGGTTGCTGCGTCGGCGTCGCCGAGCGCGGCGAGGAGCCCGGCGGCAATGACGAGTGCGGCACCGACGAGCACGGGGGGTAGGGCTTGGAGCCGGCGTTCTTCTTCGAGCTCAGCGAGCCGGCGTCGCATGCGGCCGGCGAGCTCGTCGGCGCGGGCTTGGGCGCGTTCGGGGTTCATCTTCGGTTGGCGGCCCTGGGCGGCCTGTTCCTTGAGCACAGCAGCGCGCTGATCCCAGTGGTTGATCTCCCGGGTGAGCCGGGCCCGTACGGCCGTGATCGTGCGTTCGACGCGCTCGTTGACCCTGGCGCTCACCTCAGAGAGGTGTGCGGGGACGATGTGCTCGATCGCGTAGTCGAGCGCGCGTCGTTCGAGGTCCGGCGCAGACAGCCAATCCTCCGCGAGGATGCGCTTGGCGATGGCGAGCTCGTCGGGGCTGGCGGGGCGGTAGTCGAGGTACGGCGCCCAGCCACCCGGCGAGCCGTTGCCGTCGCGATCGACGCTCACGAACTCGAAGCGCTTGGACACGACGTGGTCGGCGCCTCCCGGGCCTGGGCGGGCGTCGGTGATGGTGTGCTCGAGGTAGCAGAGCACCCGAGGGACCTCGGAGGGGTCGGTTTCGTCGATGAGCACCGCACCCGATGACAGCAGCGAGCCGTGGCGTTCGATGATGCGCGCGACGACGGCGTCCAAGAGGGGATGTCCGGGTGCCACGAGCTCGGCGGGAGGACGGCCCGGTTGGTGGATGAGCGCCTTGTCGAAACAGATCCGCTCGTAGCGTGGCAGCACCTGCCGGCCCGAGCGGGCCGTCGTCGAGCGCACCTCGGCGGGGACGTGGGTGACCTCGTAGCGCTGCGGTTCGCGCTCGACGAGCCGGCCCCCGAGGGCGGTGAGCGCCCGCTCGAAGAACGCATGGACGTAGTGGGGTTGGAGCCGACGGGCCGCGGCCTCTTCCATCTGGAGGCGCAGCCGGGTGAGATCTGCTTCGGAGAGCACCTCGGAGGCGAGCGCTTCTTGGTCGATGAGCTCTTTGATGCCGTCGCCGACGTGCGCGTCGATCACCTCTTCGAGATGCGCGCGCACGTCGGGCCGCTCCCCGTAGCGGATAGCCTCGATCAGCAGGTCCCGAAGCGTCCGGCCGGACATGGCCTGGCCGAGTACGTCGAAGACCTGTCCGCCGAGCGCCTGGCGCTGCTCGTTGAGCTTTCTGAGCAGCAGCTCGTACACCTGGCCCTCACGGGTACCGGCCGCGACGAGGTTCCACATGTGGCAGACCTCTTCTTGGCCGATGCGGTGCACTCGCCCAAAGCGCTGCTCGATGCGGTTGGGGTTCCAGGGCAGGTCGTAGTTGACGACGAGATGGGCCCGCTGGAGGTTGATGCCTTCGCCGGCTGCGTCGGTGGCAACGAGCACGACGCAGTTGGGATCGGAGGTGAAGGTGTCCTGGGCCGCCCGGCGCTGCTCGCGGCGCATGCCACCGTGGATGGAGACGATCGCCTCGGGACGCCCGAGGAATCCTTCGAGGCGACGCACTAAGTAGTTGAGGGTGTCGCGATGCTCGGTAAAGACCAGGAGCTTCCGGCGGGCGCCAGAGATGTCGAACATCTCGGGGCCCTCAGCGAGGAGCCCGGCGAGCTCGGTCCACTTGCGGTCATCGCCTGACGCGAGCACGCCTCGGGCGAGGGATTCGAGGTGGGTGAGCGTGGTGATCTCGGCCTCGAGCTCGGCTGCCGTTTCGGCAGCCGACGCTTCGTCGACGAGGTGCTCCTCGACCTCTTCGAGCTCCGCCGCGTCGAGGTCGCCGTCGTCGAAAGAAGCGGCGTCGAGATCCTCGACGCCCAGTCCCAGACGAGCGAGATCGTCACCCGCACCGCCGTCGAGGGGCCCGGTGGTGAGCGCGCGCAGCTCGGCCAGGTGGTCCTCGAGACGCTTGCGGCGTCGAGCGAGGGACTGGCAGATCGCCTCGGGGGAGGACGCGAGTCGGCGTTGGAGGACGGTGAGGGCGAAGCCGACGACGTTGCGCCGCCCGGAGGCAAGCCGCTCGGCCCGGTTCATCTCCTCGGTCACATAGGTGGTGACCGCCTCGTAGAGGTCCTGCTCGGCCGCGGAGAGCTCGAAGGGGACGGTGTAGGCGCGGCGCTCGGGGAACAGCGGGCGTCCGTCGAAGCGAAGGAGCTTCTCTTTCACCATGCGACGCATCAGGTCGGTGGTGTCGATCTGTCCTGACGCCGATCGCCGCCGGCCTTCGAAGCGGTCCTGGTCCAACAGCGCCAAGAACAGCTGAAAGTCCTCGTCCTTGCCGGCGTGCGGGGTGGCGGTGAGCAGCAGCAGGTGGCGGGTGGTCGACGAGAGCAGCTTGCCGAGGCGATAGCGGCGGGTCTCGCGCACGTCGTCGCCTTCGTAGTGGGCGGTCATGCGGTGCGCCTCGTCGACGACGACCAAGTCCCACTCGGTTGCCTTGAGGCGTTCCTGGATGTCGTCGTTTCGCGACAGGTGGTCGAGGCGGGCGATGACGAGATCACGCTCGGCGAGCGGGTTGCCAGTATGGCTCGCCTCGATGGCGTCCCGAGTCAGGATCGCAAAGTCGAGGCCGAACTTCTCCGCGAGCTCGTCTTGCCACTGGGCGACGAGGCCGCCAGGCGCGACGACCAGACAGCGGGCCACATCGGAACGCAGCAGGAGCT
>DATGKK010000043.1:0-41953 GCA_035294725.1 Acidimicrobiales bacterium
CCAACCCCAAAAACACAGCATCAGGGTGGGCAAGAATGGGCATTGGCCGGCTCCTTCCGGTAGTGGCTCCGTCCGCTAGACGGGTGGATGACCCACGCATCTTCTGCGGAACGGAGCCGGCCGTTCCATCCTGACTAGCTCACAGGTACTGGGCCGGCATGAGCTCATCTCAGGTCGGCCCGCTTGAGCACGAGCAGGCGCCGCGGGCTCGTGCCGGTCGAGACGCAGTAGTAGACCGTCACGACGACGAACACGAGCGCATACCCGATGGTGGACGTGACGGCGGCGCCATCAATCCCGAAGTGCGGGATGGCGTACAGGTTCGCGCCGAGGTTGACAACGAGGCCCGCAAGTGGCGCCCAGACGAGCACTAGTGGGGAGCCCTCGCCGGCAAGGAAGCTCGCGAGGAGGGTCTCGATAGTCACGAGAGCCACACCGGGTATCAGCCAGACGAGTGCCGGGGCGGCAGCTGAGTAGGCGGAGCCGTACAGGAGACGCACGAGCGGGTGCGACACCACGGCCAGCACCGCCGCAGTCGCGACGACGAGCGGGACGACCATCCTCACGAGGCGGTTCGTGTTCGCGATCCGGGCCTCCCGGCTCGCCTCCGAGCTCGTCCGCTGGAACAGCAGCACCGACATCGTGGCGACGAGGAGGTTGAGCGGCATCACGAGGGAGGCGGAGACCGAGTAGACGCCGGTCTTCGCCCGACCGAGGAAGTGGTTGCAGAGGACGAGGTCGCTGCGGAGCAGGAACAGCCATAGGAGCGAGCCGGCGTAGTTCCGCAATCCGTAGGCGACCTGCCGGCGCAAGAGGGCGAAGCTCGGGAGGAAGCGGAACCGGCGCACGTGCATCAGGTAGGCGCCGAGGAAGACGGCCTGCGACACCTCGACGACGACACGGAGCAGCACGAGGGGGACGAGCCGTGGCCCGAAGACGACGATGCTCGCCACCGTGCCGGTAAGGAGGACCGGGCCCTCGAACAGGTCGGGCACGACGTAGGCCGTCGTCCTGCCAAGACCCATGAGCGCGCGTTGTGCGAACTCGTTGAAGTACGAGCAGGGGACGACGGCAATGAAGAGCAGGAAGAGGCGAAAGCTGATGGCGCCGAGGAAGACGCCGTGAGCACCCACGACGCAGGCCGTGAGCACGCCGGCGGTGAGAAGGCCACCGACGGCCGACACGACCACCATGTTCGAGAGGATCCGGTCGATCTCGTCCGGCAGTCGTCCGAGGAAGTAGATGCCGCTGTAGTGGATGCCGAACGACCCGAACAGGACGGCAACCGTTCCGAGGGCGACCAGCACGGAGAGGGTGCCGCGTCCGGCGGCCCCGAGCTCCCGGGCGACGACGATGCCGGCGGCCATCGACGTCAACGCACTCGTGACTCGCATGACAGAGGTCACGGCCGTCTGGCGCACGAAACGAGAGCGCTTCATGCGCCCGGCCAGGTTCGGGCGCCGGTGGCGCGCCGATCGGCGCGAGCGGGAGGGCATGCCCCCGCCCCGCTCGGAGGGGTGCTCGGCTATCTCCAGTTGTGCACCAGGCCCGGGTTGACGAGCGCAGCGAAGACCTCGAGGAACCTCTCGCGATCGACGGGCGCCGGGAACCGGAGCGAGTCGTACAGCGAGCCGGCCTCGTGCAGGAAGTCGGGGAACCTCACCACCACGTGGGGCAGGCGATGGTCCACGACAGCAGTCATGAGGAGGCCGACTCGGTAGGCGACGTGGTTGGGCGCGCTCGCCCGCGCCCATCCGGGGAGATGCCCGAGCTCCAAAAGGCCCTGCGCCGTCGCCGTCGTCTCGCGAAGCGAGATCACGACCTGCTCGATCGGCGCCTTCGCCGCTGCCCACACGGCGAGCGTCTGGCAGAACTGGGGATCCTTCACGACAACTCTGCGTGCGGCAAGCTCTCGCAGCTGCTCGCCGAAGCGCTCCGTCACCGGGGCGAGGTCGTCCCAGCTCTGCAGCCGGATCCGCCGGCCGATCGTGCGCTGCAGCGCGGCGAGCCCGAGGGACGGCGCCCTGGGCGCTCGGTCCTCCGCTGCGGCTCCCGTACCTCCGCCCGGTGGCCGGCGGTCGAGAAACCGCTTCGCGCGGTCGGCGAGCGGCGAGGATCGCCCCTGCATCTTGAGAGCACGAATGATCTCGAGGTTGAGCCGGCCGACTTCGACGTCCTCGAGCCCGCCGCGGATCGACTCCTCCCACCCGCCGCCGCCCTCGACCGGGTCAAAGCCGAGCTCCTGATAGAGCCGGGCGAGCAGCGACGTCCCGCTCCGGCCCGGACCCGTGATGACGATCACTGCTGCCCTACACTACTCAGAGCCCGAGAGGACCCTAGGGAGGCGGCGCAGGTCCGGGCGCCCAGCGGACAAAGGATCGGCTCACGCCCATGTGCGGCATCACGGGAGTGTTCGAGTACGGGTGCGCCGTCGGGTCGGTCACCGAGGCGCTCCTCGCCTCGATGCGGGACTCGCTCGCCCACCGGGGCCCCGACGATGCCGGGCTCTACCTGAGCGAGGACCGCCGGCTCGGCCTCGGCCACCGGCGCCTTTCGATCGTCGACCTCGACCACGGGGCCCAACCCATGGAAGGGCGCGGTGGCGTGCAGCTCGTCTTCAACGGCGAGATCTACAACTACCCACGGTTGCGGGCCGAGCTCGAGTCCTCCGGGGCCCGCTTTCGCACCCACTGCGACACCGAGGTGATCCTGCACCTCTACGAACGCCACGGCCTTCGTTGCCTCGATCGTCTCGTCGGCATGTTCGCGTTCGCCCTCTGGGACCCCGGGCCACGGCGACTGCTGCTCGCCCGCGACCCGGTCGGGGAGAAGCCCCTCTACTGGGCGGACATCGGCGGTCGGCTGGTCTTCGGCTCCGAGATCAAGGCACTTCTCTGCCACCCCTCCGTTCCCCGCGAGGTGAACACCGGCATGCTCGGGCCGTTCCTCGCCAACCTCGTGGCGCCGGGTGCGGAGACGCTGTACCAAGGGATCCACAAGCTCAGGCCGGGCACCTTCGCCACCTGCGACGAGAGGGGTGTGCAGGTGTCGCGGTACTCGGCGGGCCTGCCTCCTCGTCGCCTCGAGCACCCCTCCTTCGACGACGCGGTCATGAAGGTGCGCTCGCTGCTCGAAACCTCCGTCCACGACCGGCTGATGAGCGACGTGCCGGTCGGGGTGCTGTTGAGCGGCGGTGTCGACTCGGCCGCCCTCGTCGGCCTGCTGCACGAACGGGCTGCCGCCACCTCTTCCTTCACCGTCGGGTTCCCGGGCACCAACGGCTTCGACGAGCGCAGCGAGGCGAGAGAGATCGCAGCCCGTTTCGGCACCGACCACCACGAGGTCGCCCTCGACGAACGGGCGGCGATCGGGTTGCTGCCCGAGCTCGTCCACCACGCCGACGAGCCGCTCGCCGACCCGGTGTGCATCCCGCTCACGGCCGTGACGGCCCTCGCACGGGACCATGGAGTGAAGGTCGTCCTTGCCGGAGAAGGTGCCGACGAGGTGTTCTGGGGCTACAACGGATACCTCGGCGCCTACAAGCGCTGGGCTCGCACGAGGCTGCTGCTCTCGATCCCGGGACCACTCCTACAGCTGCTCGCCACCGCCGCGGCCCGCTCTGGGCGGTCTCGCCGCAGCGAGCACCTCGGCGCCGTCGCCCGCGGCAGGCCGGGTCCGGTCCACTTCCCGGTCGGCATGACCAGGGCGCAGCGGAGAGGGACGCTTGGCGCGCTCGGCGCCGATCCGGGGTGGGAGCCGAGCGACGGCCGAGGCGACGACGACCCTCTCGCAACGATGATGTTCGACACCCAGGAGTACGAGCTCGACGTCCGCCTGCCAGAGCTCCTCCTCATGCGCATCGACCGGTTCTCTATGGCGCACGGCGTGGAGGCACGGGTCCCGTTCCTCGACCCGGAGCTGATCAAGTTCGCCTACGGACTCCCGCTCGAGGTGAAGCTGCGGGGAATGACGACAAAGGCGCTCCTCAAGGCGGCAGTGAGCGACCTCCTGCCCTCCTCGGTCCTCGATCGTCCGAAGACCGGCTTCGGTGCGCCGACCTCGGCGTGGTTCCGGTCCCGCCACGGCGACCTCCTCGCGGAGCTCGTCTCCGGCGAAGTGCGGCGCTACTTCAACGCTTCCTACCTCGACACCCTGTCGAGGTCGCTCGATCCCACCTCCTGGGAAGTCGGGCAGATCCTCTGGCCCGTGCTGATGTTCGCGCTGTGGCACCGGTACTGGATCGAGGGCGAGGCGATCGAGGACGTCCTCGCGAGCGCCGCGGCATGACCACAACCGCGTCGCGGCGTCCGCCGAGGCGTCGAGCCGCCCGGCTCCGCGAGCACGCATGACCGACGCTGCCGCTGCATCGGCGCCTGAGACATCTCCTGGAGGGGCCGGGCTGCGCCTGCTGATGCTCGCGGCTCCAGCGGCCGCACCCGGACCGATCGGCCCCATCGCTCGGCTGCTGGCACGGGGCCTCGAGGAGCACGGCTGCGAGGTTGCGATCTTGGACTGGGGCAGCGACGGCTCCGGCCAGAGCGGAGTGCGGCGGGCCCTCGATCGCCTCGGCGACGTGCTCCGGGCCCGCCGCGCCATGAGAGGCGGACACTTCGATGCCGTGCTCGTGCACAGCTCGCATGACTGGGGCACGCTCGTGCGGGACCTTGGCCTTCTCGGAACCTGCCGACGTCGCCCGGCCGCACTGCTCCAGCTGCACGGAAGCTCGCCCCAGCGCTTCGGCGCACGAGGGAGCAGGCTGTTCACCGCGTTCAGTCGGACGCTCGTCCGGCGCCTCGACGGGCTGCTCGTCCTCTCGAGCGAGGAGCGAAAGGGCTGGCAGCAGATGGCCGACAGCGTCCCCGTGTCTGTCGTCGCCAATCCGTACCTGCCTCGCGCTGGCGCGGCGGGGCGGACCGGAGGACCTGGCGACCCCGTCCGGCTCCTGTTCGTCGGGAGGCTCGTGCCAAAAAAGGGGGCGAGCCTCCTCCTCGAGGCGGCTGCTGCCCTCCCGTCAGGCTCGGTGGAGGTCGTGGTCGTCGGGGACGGGCCCGACCGTGCGCGGCTCGAGGAGCTCGCGGGCCGCCTCGGGGCGGCCGTGACCTTCACGGGCCGGTTGGCTCGCGACTCCGTTGATGCCGCCTACCGCGAGGCGCACATCTTCGTCCTGCCGTCGTCCTGGGACGAAGGCTTTCCAACCGTGATCAGCGAGGCGATGGACTTCGGCCTCCCCATCGTCACGACGAGGATCCGAGGCATGGTCGACCATCTCGAGGACGGCGTGAACGCCCTGCTCGTGACGCCAGGAAGTCTCGACGAGCTCGTCGGCGCGCTGGAGCGGCTCGTCGCCGACGGCGCGCTTCGTGAGGCGATGGGCCGGGCCAACCACGCCGCGGTGCGCAAGTTCGAGCCAGCGTCGGTGGCGAGCCAGTACCTCGACGCGCTGATTGCCGCTCACGCTCTCCGGAGCGACCACTCGGCGACCGGATAGCAGCTCCCCGTGTCTCTGAGCCGTCGCAGTGGCGGGTCCTCAGCCGACGGTTGCTCGGGAGCGCACTGAACGCTCACGACGGGCGACCGGTCACGACACGATCTTGACCGAGGTGTGGACGACGTCGGGGAAGAGCACGGGCTGCTGGTACATCCCGAGGTGGTAGGGCGCGCCCCTGTGCGGCCAGGTGCCGAAGAGACGGAGCACGAGTGTCGCCGTGGTGCCGGCCGGGATCTTGACGAACGCCGAGTAGACGAATCGGCCGAGCTCCTGCTGCTCGGTCATCACGAGCGGCAGGCCATTCCACGTCGCCCCGTCTGAGAGCCACGGCGAGTAGATGGAAAGGTAGAGCTCCTCTTCGCCCGGCTTCGCCACCGCACCCGGTGCCGGGTCAAGGATGACGGGCGGCAGGCCCGAGCTCGGGCTCAGGTTGCGCAGCGTGAGCGTCAGCGTCGCCGTGATCTGGTCGGTGCGCCGGTTCAGCACCGCCCGGTAGTCGATCGTGCGCCGCAGGTACCAGTCGAGCTTGTTGCCGACGGCATTGTCGGTCGTGACGCCGATGAAGTCGCCGTGCACCGGCGGCATCGCACCGGCGAGATGAACCCGAGCGTAGAAGTGCTCGACTGAAGGGTCCGTGCTGTAGAAGAGGAGGTGGTGCCCGCGCAGTGCCGGGAGAAGGTCCTCGGCGAGCGTGGGGAGCGGCGGGAGGTGGCGGGTAACGAGGTCGTGCCAGACCGTGCGGATGAGGTCCTGGAGGAACGCAAGGCGTGCCGGGTTGTCGCCGGCGAAGTGGATGAACTCGTTGTGGGCGAGAAGGGTCACGGCATTGCCCGAGCTGATCGGCACCGGCCACTGCGGCTCGCTCACAGGTCCCGTCGCCGCCAGCAGCCCGGCAATGGCGACAGGGTCGATGCTGATCACCCCGTTCACCGGTTCGCCGCCCGACTGGGGGAACAGATTGGCAGCGACCTCGCCCACGGAGGGGAAGTCAGGGGACATCGGGACGTTCTCCCACGTGTACTGGGGCTGGAACTGGCTGTAGCGGGCGATGTAGTCGGCGGGGCCCACGAGATGTCGGGTCGCGCTGCCGGCCGAGTCGAGCTTGGCCACCGATGCGACCTGCTCGAGCGAGAGCTTCCCGCCGACGGCGTCGACGACGGCGTAGTCGCCGATGACGCCGCCGCTTGCCCGGGACTCTGCCGGGTTCTCGAACAAGATGAGATAGCGCTTCATCCCGCCTGCTCCGAGGATGACCGGGACCTCTCTCACGGCAAGAAGGCCGGTCTCGGCATCGCTGCGCGCCTGGTGGAGCTTCGCGACCTCGGAAGCGAGCTTCGTCCGGAGCGGCGGCACGAGCCAGGGCGACCGGAACGGCCCAGTCTGTGCGAGGGCAACCCCCAGCGTGGACAGGTCACTGCGAAACGAGGGCCCGAGCGCTCTCAGGGCCCCGATCGGGAACACCCCTCCGCGGATGCGGAGAGCAGCGAGGTTCGCGTGGGCGGAGGTGGCATAGGCCGCAGCCGCCAGCAGGTGGCCGACCGACGACGCCACGCGGACCGCCCGAACCTGTTGCGAGACGACCGGCACCACCTCGGCAAGCCGAGCAGCCGAGAGGTCGTCCTCGGCGGCCCCGAACTGCCGCTCGGCACGGGCGAACTCCGTTCGGGCGAGCCGCTGCTGGCCCCGCTCTGCGGCGTGCAGTCCGAGATGCGTGCTGTCGAGAGCAGAGGTGAGCGCCGTGCGAGCCTCGAGCACGGAGACACCGGCGAGCGCCGTCAGACCGATCGCCGCCAGGGCAAGGACGCCGCAGGCGGCCAGCACTCTCCGCCGGGTCCGTGAAGGGGCGAGAACGACGCCGGGCACGATCAGAGCCAGCACTGCCACTGCGGCGATGGCAGACGGCAGGAGTGCCCGGTGGGGCCAGCCGAGGCGAAGGGCGACCTGGCAGACCACCGCCGACACGGCCGCCGGCACGACGGCAGTGTTCCAACCACGGCGGCGGACCAGCTCGCTCCGTTCTCGCCGGCCGCCGAACCCAACCCCGGCTACGGCGAGGCCGAGCGCGGCTGCGGAGGGGAACAGCGTCGGCTGGTGCAGCGAGGCTGCGGTCGTGACGGCTGCGGCGAACGTGATCCACAGCCACGGTGCCGACACGCCGGCGAGTGCGCAGGCCGCCCCGAGCAGCGCCTTCATCGCCACGTCGACGCCCGAGATCCCGGTCGGGCTGCCGGGCGCGACGGAGGCGGCAAGGGCGCTCGCGGCCACGACGAGCGCGAGCAGCAACTGGGTGCTGTCGGCCCGCGCACGGTGCCTCGGCGCCGGCCGGGCAGGCCGCTCGGAGAGGCCGAGCCGCTCGCCGAGCGGGACAATCGTCGCGCTGTCCCCGCTCTGGCGCGGTTGCTCCTCGAGATTGCCGGCCATCTTTCCAATCATGGCCCCTCGGCCGTCGTCGAGAGGGGCATCCCGGCGCCACGGCGGCGGCCGCACGAGTACGCTGACGTAGCCAGCTGGGAGAGCAGGCGAGAGTCTGAGAAGGAGAAGCTCTCGCCTTCCGGCGCGCGATCTGGTAAGGTTGTGTCAATTGTGACCGTTGTGGTCTCCATAGGGAGGACGCGGTATGGGAAGCACCTTTAGGGCAGTAAAGGTCTTCGGGGGTTCAGTGCTGCTCGGAGGCATGCTCATGCTGGCGACGGGCGTGGTCGGCGCGTCGGTCGCATCGGCCTCGAGCGGGTGCTACCCGCCAGGCTCCTCGAGCTGCAAGGCGTCACTCACCACCAGCAGCTCGACGGTGGCTCCGGGCGGTTCCTTCACGCTGAACGGCACGGGCTACGCCAGCGGTGCCACGGTCACGATCAAGGTCTGCAGCATCGAGACGACCTCGGCGACCGCTGGATCGGACGGCAAGTTCGCCCTCACGATCACGATCCCGAGCACGGCCCAGGCTGGCTCCTGCACCATCACCGCCACGGGCACGGGAGCGAGCGGTAGCACGCTCACGCAGACCACGACGATCACCATCACGAGCTCTGGAGTGACCGTCCCGCCCGCACACACGGGTGAGCCTTTCTCGAGCTGGCTCTACTGGGGTGGTGCGGGGCTCGCAGCCCTTCTCGGCTTCAGCCTCTTCGGTCTCGCTCGGAGGCGTTCCGCCGTCAAGGCCTGAGCGGGCCGACCGAGCGGCAGTACTCAAAAGAGCTCCACTCGAAAGAGTGGGGCTCTTTCATGTGGGACCGGAGTTCTCGAGCGCCACGAGCCTGTGGGGGGTTGTGGCCCCCATCCCCTTCGAACGCTCTGTTGGAGACGTCAGGCAGCGGCGTGAACCGCCAGGTACCAGCCGTAGCGCCCCGGGATCCAACCGAGCACCCAGCGAGGCAAGTAGCGGCCGTCCCAGGGCGTCACGATCGGTGTGACGGTGCACGTGGCGAACTCGCCGAACAACGCCCTCGCCTCGGTGAGGGTGTAGGCCCTGGTGCCCGGGCTCTCCATGTACCTGGCGAGGACGCTCGACACCGACGGCCACAGGCGGCGGTCCTTCACGCAGTGCTGGACCCACCTCCGGTACGCCACCACGGAGCGGCGGTGGTACAGCATGCCCCGAAACTCCCCCTCCGGCCGGAGGACCCGCCGGATCTCCGCCACCACCCTCTCAGGGTGCTCCGCGTGGTGGATCACGCCGTACGAGTAGACGAGGTCGAACATCCCGTCGTCATATGGGAGCTCCTCGGCATCCGCGCGGCAGAGATCGGACGTGTAACCGTGAACAGCGAGGTGGGCACGGGTTGTCTCGATCGCCGTGTCGGTGAGGTCGACACCCGAGAGCACTGCTCCGGCGCGGGCGAACTGGAGGTGATCGGTGCCCGCGCCGACCCCGATCTCGAGCACGCGCCGGCCGGCGTAGCGGGTGAACTGAGCCACCTGGTGCACGAAGGGCTCGACCTCGTAGCGCACCGACTCGATCTCGGCGAACCACTCGGCAGATAGCCGGTCGTCACGGTCGCCGAGAAAGCCCGCTCCCGTCCCGCACGCCTCCGCCTCCCAAAAGGCCCTGACGTCAGCGTTGGTCACCACCGGCCATCGTTGCACAGGCTTCCCGGCGAAAGGGTGACCGCGATAGAGCTTGGAGCTATCCGCCGAGCAGCTCCGCGACGTCGCGGCGCTCCTCCAGGAGCTCCTCGGTCGTGAGGCGGATCCGCTCGCGTGCGAACTCGGAGTGCTCGAGCCCCTCTACGACGGACCACCCGCCCCTGCCGTCGGAGCTGACCGGGAAGCCGAACTGGAGGCCCTCGGGGACGCCGTACTCGCCGCGGGAGACGACGGCGAGCGAGGTCCAATCACCGTCAGGGGTCGCTCGGTCGATCGACACGATCGAGTCGATGGCGGCGTTCGCTGCCGACGCGGCGGAGGAGGCGCCGCGGGCGTCGATGATGGCAGCCCCTCGCTTTTGCACCGTGGAGAGGAACTCGCCCCGCAGCCATGTCTCGTCGCCGATCACCTCCGGCGCGGGCTTGCCGCCGATGCGCGCGTTCTCGAAGTCCGGGAACTGGGTCGAGGAGTGGTTCCCCCAGATGGCCACGTTCGTCACCTCGGCGACCGCCACCCCGGCGCGCCGGGCGAGCTGCGACTGGGCCCGGTTCTGGTCGAGCCGGGTCATGGCGAAGAAGCGGTCCGCCGGGACCTCAGGCGCGTTGGTCCTCGCTATGAGGCAGTTCGTGTTGCACGGGTTGCCGACGACGAGCACCCGCACGTCGGAGGCCGCATGGTCGGCGATGGCCCGGCCCTGCGGCTTGAAGATGCCGCCGTTCACGCCGAGGAGGTCCTTGCGCTCCATCCCCGCCTTGCGCGGCACCGAGCCGACGAGGAGGCCCCAGGACGTGCCGTCGAACGCGGTGGCAAGGTCGGAGGTCGCCACGACGTCGTGGAGAAGCGGGAAGGCGCAGTCGTCGAGCTCCATCACGACCCCCTCGAGCGCCTTCATCGCCGGCTCGATCTCGAGCAGGCGGAGGACGATCGGCTGGTCGGGGCCGAGCATGGCGCCCGACGCGATCCGGAACAACAGGGAGTACCCGATCTGGCCGGCGGCTCCGGTCACGGTCACCTGGACCGGGGCGCGGCGGGAGGAGGATTCGTCAGTCACGGTACGGGGAGGTTAGTGGCCGCCGACCGGCACCGGCACCTCGCAGCCGCCACGACGAGGCGAGTACGACGCCTACCGGCACAGCCGATCAGCACTCCGCGACGGGTCAGCCGCCCGACGTCGAGAGCCGAGGGAGGAGGTGCTCCACGAGCGCGGCGAATCCGGCTCCAGCGAGGACCGGCCGGACCGGGCGGCCGCCGCGCACCAGCTGCATCGTCTCGCAACCACCGGTCTCGGCCATGACCGTCGCGTACGGGGCAGCGCCCGGGGAGCGGCGGAACTGCAGCGTGAGGACGCCACCGGCAGGCGCTCGGCAGCTCGTCACGCCTGGCGGCTCCGGATCCGCCCCGTCGAACGCCGCGATGACGGCGGCGATCACCTTCTCGTCGCGGGTGGTCACCCGCCTCGGGCGTGAAGGGGCCGTCGCACTCTCCGGGCTCATCGTGGCCGTCATCTCCGTGGCACCACCCGCCACGTCGTCGTCCCGAAGACGGGCGGGGTAGTACTCGACGATCGCGACGATCTCGAGCCCCGTCCTCGACGCCGCGCTCCCTCCGGCCGAGCCCCCTCCGCGAAGCTCGACGGCTTCCAGCACGAGCGACTCGTGCTCGAAGATCGGCCGGCTGTCCGGAAAGGAGAAGGTGAGCTCGAAGGTCGTCCTCGCCCCCGTCGAAACGGCCGTGCCGCTCCCGGCGGGGATCGAGCTGGCCGGTCGATGTGCGGCGATGAAGCGGACGACCGACGAGACCCGCCCCGGGACCGTTGCGAAGCGACGCACGCTCACGACGTTCGAGCCGCCTGGGAGGCCAAAGGGCCCCGCGAGCAGGCTCCCACCCCCCACCGGCTCCCCGGAGGCGACGTGCCCACCCGGCGGCAGCTTGAGGCGACCGAGCAGCGCTCGCGCCGTTGCGAGCGCCAGCTGCCGCCGAGTGGCCGGCCCGGCTCCTGCGAGCGCGGAGGCGCTACCAGGCGCCGGGCCGCCACCTTGGTGCTGCGCCTGTCCGCCGTGGCCGCAGCCGGCAAGGAGGATGGCGGCGGCGAGGAAGGCGGCCGCGATCCTCGGGCGCGGGGTCCTCACGCTCGCACGAAGCCCCACCGAGCGCCCGGCGCGTACCCGGCGACGCTCCGACCTGGGGCTCGGAGCTACAGCCGCTCGACGATCGCCTCGGCGAACTCCGAGGTCCTGACCTCCTTCGCACCCTCCATGAGCCGGGCGAAGTCGTAGGTGACGATCTTCTCGCTGATGGTCTGCTCGAGGGCCCGCACGATGTCGTCGGCGGCCTCCTGCCAGCCAAGGTGCTCGTACATCAGCACCCCCGAGAGCAGGACCGAGCCGGGGTTGACCTTGTCCTGGCCGGCGTACTTCGGCGCCGTGCCGTGGGTGGCCTCGAAGACGCCGTGCCCGGTCACGTAGTTGATGTTCCCGCCGGGGGCGATCCCGATCCCGCCCACCTGGGCGGCGAGGGCGTCGGAGAGGTAGTCGCCGTTCAGGTTCGTCGTCGCGATGACGTCGAACTCGTCCGGCCGGGTGAGCACCTGCTGCAAGGTGATGTCGGCGATGGCGTCCTTCACGAGGATCTTCCCGCCCGGCTCCCCGCCGCAGTCGTCCCAGCCGACGGCGACGTCGGAGAACTCCTCTCGCGTGAGCTCGTAGCCCCAGTTGCGGAAGGCCCCTTCGGTGAACTTCTGGATGTTCCCCTTGTGCACGAGCGTCACGGATCTGCGGCCCCGCCGCACGGCGTACTCGATGGCGGCCCGGATGAGCCGCTTGGAGCCCGTCTCGGAGACCGGCTTGATGCCGATGCCGGAGTCGGGGCGGACCTGCCAGCCATAGGCGTCGCGAAGGTGCTCGATGAGGCGGGCCGCCTCCACGCTCCCCTCCTGCAGCTCGAGGCCGGCGTAGACGTCCTCGGTGTTCTCCCGGAAGATCACCATGTCGACCTTCTCGGGGTGTCGTACCGGCGAGGGCACTCCCTGGAACCAGCGCACCGGCCGCAGGCAGACGTAGAGATCGAGGATCTGCCGGAGCGCCACGTTGAGCGAGCGGATCCCGCCGCCGACCGGCGTCGTGAGCGGGCCCTTGATCCCGATGAGGTGGTCCCGGAAGGCCTCCACCGTCGCGTCCGGGAGCCACTCCCCCGTCTCCTTGAACGCCTTCTCCCCGGCCAGCACCTCCTTCCAGGCGACCGAGCGCCCGTGCTTGGCCGCCGCCGCGTCGAGCACGAGCTTGGCGGCCGGCCAGATGTCGACACCCGTGCCGTCACCTTCGATGAAGGGGATGATCGGCTCGGCGGGGACGTTGAGCGTTCCGTCGGAGGTCATGGTGATCTTCTCGGCCATGCCGGGGATGCTACCGACGCCACCGGGTACGCTTTCCCACACCGAGGATCGGACACGAGCCGAGGAGCGGACGACCCGGTGGCGAACGAGCGTGGTCGGCTCCTCCAGCGAGTCGCACGAGGATGAGGCGAGCCCGACCCCTACACGCGTCGACACAGCCGGGCTCGCAGGTGATGCCCGTGCTCGGCCTCGTCGCCCTCGCCGCGGTCATCGGGCTCGCGGCCGCCACGATCGACTCGGTCGTGGCCCCGAGGCACCTCCGTCCCCGCCCCGTGGTCCCTGCAGGAGCGGTAACGGTCTCGGCCAGCGTGGCCACCCTCGTCGCCTCCCGGGACGCGCCCGACCCGACCGGGCCGCTCGCCTGCGGCAGCGCCACACGCTGCGTGAGCCTCGGCGTGCAAGGGAGCGCGCCCGCTGCGCTGTTCACCGCCGACGGCGGGGCGCGCTGGTCCCTTGCGAGCCGGCTGCCGCTCGACCTCGCCCGCCACCCCGTCCTAGCGGCCCTTGCCTGCCCTGGCGCCTTCCGCTGCTACGCCGCCGGGCACGACTCGGGCGGTCCGCTCGTGCTCGTGACGACCGACCGCGGGAACCTCTGGCAGCCCGCGGATCTCGCCCGCGCCCTCGCCGCCGACAAGTCGCTGTCGCGGCGCGCGGCGGAGGCGCTGCAGCCGCAGGCGATCGGCTGCTCGACCCGACTTCGGTGCCTCGTCGCGCTCGGGGGCTACCTCGCCGCAACGGCGGACGGCGGCAGGAGCTGGCATCTCGAGCGGCTGCCGGGCGCGGCCCGGCCCGTCTCGGCGATCGACTGCCCGGCGGTGGCCCGCTGCCTGCTCCTCGCCGGCGGCCGCCTCTTCCTCGGCACCGGCTCCGGCGCCCGCTGGTCCGGGGTGAGCATCGGGGGCGCCCGGGCCGACGCTCTCGCCTGCAGCGTTGCTGCCGCCTGCTTCGTCGCAGCCGGCACCGGCACGGCGCTCGAGCTCTGGGCGAGCGTGGACGGGGGCGGCCGCTTCGTGCTCGCCGGTGACGCGCCGCCGCTCGGAGGGGCGGCCACCGGGGCGTCACTCGCCTGCGCGAGCGGCAACGACTGCCTCCTCTCGCTCGGCGGCCCGCTCGTCGCGGCCACCGCGGACGGGGGCGCGAGCTGGCGGGCGCTCCCGGCCCTGCCGGGACGGCCGCGCTCGCGCCCGAGCGTCCGCGCACTGGCGTGCTCGCCGGCCGGGACGGCTGCAGCGACCTGCGTCGCGGCCTGGTACTCCCTCGTGCCCGCCCGGGCTGGTCTCGCCGACCTCGACCGGACGAGCCTCAACGCTGCTGCGCTCGGCGCCGGCGGGCTCGGGCTCGTCCCGGGCGCCCTTCCGCCCGGACTCCCCCCGCTCACGCTCTCATGCGCCTCGCCGTCGAGCTGCGTCGTCACCTCCACCGGGAGCTCCTACCTCGCCTGGTTCGACCCCGAGCGCACGACGGGCCTCGCCGGCCTCGAGGAGATCCCCATCGCCGGCGTCGAGCCTCCCGCCCGGCCGCCGGCCGACGCGACCGATCCGGTCGTGACCTCGATCGGGTGCGCCGAGAGCACCTGCGTGGCGGAAGTGAGCGAGGCCCGCCTCGTCGCCACCGCCCTTGCGACCTCCGTCGAGCTCCTCCCGGTCGGCGCCGCGGCCCGGCCAGGCGGCAGGGCGCCCGTCGAGCCCGCCGTCGACCTCCCGGGCACGCTCGACGCCCCGCCGGCCGGGGCAACCTGCGCGAGCACGCGTGTCTGTGCCGTCGTCGCCTCCTCCTCCCCGGCCACGCCGGCACTCCTCCTCACCGCCGACGGCGGCGCCCGGTGGGCGACGGTAGCGCTCGGCGCCCTCGCGGCACCGCTCGCAGGCCGGGCCCGGCACCCCGGCGTCGGGGCCGGGGCCGACTGCTGGACCCGGCTCCGCTGCCTCGTCGTGGTGAGCCTTGCGCCTCCCGCCGCCGGCCCGCTCCTCGCCTACGAGACGGGGGACGGGGGCTCGTCCTGGCACGAGGTCGCCTCGCCGCTCGCGAGCCGCTCGTCACGGGCGACCCTCGTTGCGCTCTCGTGCGATCGCGGCGGGGACTGCTCGCTCCTCGCCGCGAGGCCCCGCAGCCCTCGCCCGCTCGTGGCCGCGAGCTCGGCCGGGAGAGGCCCCTTCCGCAGCGTCCCCGTCCCGGCTCCCGACTCCCCCGTCGCCGCGCCCCGCTGCGATGCCGGCCGCTGCTGGATGCCGGTGTGGCGCCGAGGCACCGCCGGCATGCTCGAGTGGCCGGCGGGCGACCCGTCCCGGGTCGTCCAGCTCCTGGCCGGCGGCACAGCCCCGCCGCCGTCCCGTGAGCTGTCGGCCACCTTCGCCGCCGCCTCCCCCGGTTCCGGCACCCTCGCCTGCCCGAGCCCCCAGCTTTGCGTCGCGATCGCCGTTGCGGCGAGCACGGAGCAGATCGAGCTCGTGAGGTTCCGCCCGGCGCCCTGAGCCGCCCGCTGGCATGATGCCGGTATGGGACTTGAGCACCTCGAAGAGAAGACAGCCGTCGTGACAGGAGGGGCGAGCGGGATCGGCCTCGCCCTCGGGACGGCGTTCGCCGCCGAGGGCATGAACGTCGTGCTCGCCGACATCGAGGCGGGCGCCCTTGACGCCGCCGCCGCCGAGGTCGGCGCCGCCGGCCCGGGCGAGGTGCGCACGGTCGTCTGCGACGTCGCCGTCGCCGGCGACGTCGAGCGGCTCCGGGACGAGACGGTCGAGGCGTTCGGGACCGCACACGTCGTCTGCAACAACGCCGGCGTCGGGGGCGGCGGGCCCTCCTGGGAGGTCTCGCTCGCGACCTGGAACTGGGTGCTCGGCGTCAACTTGATGGGCGTCGTCCACGGCATCCACGCCTTCGTCCCGCTCCTGCTCGAGCAGAACGAGGGCCACGTCGTCAACACGGCCTCGGCCGCCGGGCTCCTCTCGGTGCCCTACATGGGCCCGTACACGGCCTCCAAGCACGCCGTCGTCACCATCACCGAAGGCCTCGCCTTCGAGCTCGAGCTCGCCGGCAGCGCCGTCGGCGCCTCGGTCCTCTGCCCGATGTGGGTCCGAACCCGCATCCACGAGTCGCATCGGAACGCGCCCCGCGACGTGGTCGGCTTCGGGGCCCGCGACGTCGCGAGCGAGGCGGGTGCGGCCATGTCGGACACGGTCGCCGGGCTGGTCGCCTCCGGCATGGACCCCGCCATCGTGGCCGGCCAGGTGGTCGAGGCCGTGAAGAAGGGGCGCTTTTACGTGCTCCCCCACGACGAGGTGCGCCAGGGCGTGCTCAACCGGGCGCAGCGCATCGCAGCGGGCGAGCCGCCGCAGCTCACCTTCGGACGCTGAGCCCGAGCCTCAGCGCTCCGCCGCGATCACCGCGTTGCGAAGGAGCATCGCCCGCGTCATCGGACCGACGCCGCCGAGACGGGGCGTGATCCAGGAGGCGACCTCGGCCACCTCCTCCTCGACGTCGGAGAGGAGCCGCCTGCCCTCGAACGAGGTCCCGGCGCCGACGACGGCCGCCCCCGGCTTCACCATGGCGGCCGTGACGATCCCGGGCTGGCCCGCGGCCGCCACGACGACGTCGGCCCGGCGGACGTGCTCGGCGAAGGCCTCGGGAGGGACGCCGGTGTGCAGCACCGTCACCGCCGCGTTGCACCCGGGCCGCTTCATGGCGAGCAGGAGCGCGAGCGGCCGGCCGATCGTGAGCCCCCGCCCGATCACGACGACGTGCCGGCCCTCGACCGGCACCTCGTAGTGGCTGAGCAGCTCGACGATGCCAAGCGGCGTGCACGGGAGCGGTCCGGGGTGGCCCATCACGAGCCGGCCCAGGTTGACCGGGTGGAGGCCGTCGGCGTCCTTCGAGGGGTCGACGGCCAAGAGCGCCTCCTCCTCGTCGAGGCCGGCCGGAAGGGGCAGCTGGACGAGGTAGGCGTGGACGCGCTCGTCCGCGTTGTAGCGGGCGATCACCTCGAGCAGCTCGGCCTGGGTCGTCGTCGCCGGCAGGTGCTCGTGGATGGAGGCGATCCCGACCGAGGCCGAGTCCTCCCTTTTCATCTCGACGTAGCGGACGCTCGCGGGGTCGTCCCCGACGAGGATCGTCCCGAGCCCGGGCCTCACTCCCTTGCCCGCGAGGACCTCGACCCGGCGGCGCAGGTCGTCGAGGACCTTCGCCGCGAGGGCGTTCCCGTCGAGCAGCCGTGCGGCCATGGCCTCGCCCCCGCCCTCAGTGCCGGAAGTGGCGTTCGCCGGTGAGGACCATGGCGACGCCCCGCTCGTTCGCGGCCGCCACGACCTCGTCGTCCCGAAGCGACCCCCCCGGCTGCACGACCACCCGCACGCCCGAGTCGCAGACGGCATCGAGCCCGTCGCGGAACGGGAAAAAGGCGTCGCTCGCGCCGGCGCCGCCCTTGGCCCTGCCGGCCGCCTTCCTCGCGGCGAGCCCGGCGGCGTCGACCCGGCTCTGCTGGCCGCAGCCGACTCCCACCACCTGGCCGTCGCGCACGAGGACGATGGCGTTGGAGCCCGTGCGGGCGCAGACGAGCCAGGCGAGCTCGGCGTCGAGCCACCCGGCCGGGTCGGGCTCGGCGTCGGTCACGCACCGCCACTCGGGCCGGCGGGCGAGGAGGCGGTCCGGCTCCTGCACGAGGTAGCCACCGTCGATCTGGCGGAGCGCGAGCGCCGGCTCGCCCGGCGGGCCGGCGCTCAGCACCCTCATGTTCTTGCGCCGGGCCGTGAGCAGCTCGAGCGCCTCGGGGTCGTAGCCGGCGGCGATCAGGACGTCAGCGAGCGGGTTGGCGACGATCTGCTCGGCGAGGGAGAGGTCGACCGGGCCGGCGAGGGCGACGATCCCGCCGAAGGCGGAGAGCGGGTCCGCCTCGAACGCCCTCGCGTAGGCCCGCCCGAGGTCCCCGTCGCGATCGAGAGCGGCCCCGCAGGGGTTGGCGTGCTTCACGATCACGGCCGCGGCCGGGCGGCGCGCGGCCGCCGCCTGGTTTGGCCCGGAGAGCTCCAGCATCTCGTGGGCGAGCCGCCAGGCGGCGTCGCCGTCGAACAGGTTGAGGTAGGAGAGCTCTCTCCCCCCGTGCTGCTCGGCGCCGCCCCACCACCCCTCCCGGCTCTGCCCGCTCCCGCTCACGACCCGGTAGAGGGCGCCGTGCTGGTGGGGGTTCTCGCCATAGCGCAGGCCCGCCGCACGCTCGAGGGCGAGGTGGACCGTCGGCGGGAGCGGGTCGGCCTCGGAGGCGAGCTGGCGGTCGAACCAGTCGACGATGGCGGCGTCGTACCCGGCGACGTGGGCGAAGGCCGCCCGGGCGAGGCGGCGGCGGGTGGCGAGCGAGACCATCCCCTCGCGGCGCAGCTCGTCGAGGACCGGCCCGTACTCCGACGGGTCGACGACGACGGCGACATGGGCGTGGTTCTTGGCCGCCGCCCGCACCATCGCCGGACCGCCGATGTCGATCATCTCCACCGAAGGGTCGGAGCTGAACGGGTAGAGGTTGACCGCGACGAGCGAGATCGGCGCGATCGCGTTCTGTTCGAGATCCCGGCGGTGCGACTCCTCGTCGAGATCCGCGAGGATCCCGCCGTGGATGGCGGGGTGGAGCGTCTTCACGCGCCCTCCGAGCATCTCCGGCGACCCGGTCACCGACTCGACGGTGAGGTGGGCGATCCCGGCCTCACGAAGGGTGCGCGAGGTGTTGCCGCTCGCCACGAGCTCGAAGCCAAGCTCGGCCAACCCCTCGGCGAAGGGCACGAGACCGGTCTTGTCCCACACCGAGAGCAGCGCCCGGCGAGCACTCATACGGCAGTCCTTTCGCTGTCGGTCCTTCCAGACGGCCCCCCGTCGCTCCCGCTGAGCTCGTCGAGAAGGCGCCTGAGCGCAGCCGGGTAGATGCGCCGCTCGACCTCCTTGATCCGCTCGTGCAGGCGCTCCGGGCTGTCGCCGGGCAGCACCGGGACCCGCTCCTGGGCGAGGATCGGGCCCTCGTCGACCTCGAGGGTCGCGAGATGGACGGTGCAGCCGGTCTCGGCCACGCCGGCGTCGAGGGCCGCCTCGACCGCATGCCAACCCTTGAAGGCGGGCAGGAGCGAGGGGTGGGTGTTCACGACCCGGCCCGGGAACGCCTCGAGCATGGAGCGGCCGAGGATCGTGCCGTAGCCGGCCATGGCGACGAGGGCCACCTCGCGGCGGCCGAGCGCGTGGACGACCGTGGCGGTATAGCCCTCCCGGTCGAAGGCCCGCCCGAAGCTCCGCTCGAGCCGCTCCACGGGCACCCCCGCTCGTGCCGCCACCTCCTCTGCCCGGCACTCGCGGTCGGTGACGACGACGCCGATCGGCAGTCCCGCAGCGATGATCGCCTCGAGGATCGAGCCGGTGCCCGATGCCAGCACCCCGAGCCGCGGATCTCCCTCCGTCACGACGGCGAACGTAGCAGTGACTGCGGTCACTCAAAGTGGGCAACGAGGCTCGGCTCGCTACAATCGGCGCGAGGAGCACGAGAGGGAGCCCGCCCGCGGTGCCACCGTTCGGGGCGGGGGCCGAGACGAGGAGCGAGCGTGAGCGACGTACCCCAGGGGGACGGGTGGTGGATCGCCTCCGACGGGAAGTGGTACCCGCCCCACCTCCACCCGGATGCCCGCTCGGACGCCGAGCCGGTCGAGGAGCCGCCACCGGGCTGGTGGCTCGCCAGCGACGGCAAGTGGTACCCGCCGGACCAGCATCCCGCCCTCGCCGACGAGCCTCCGGCGCTCCGGCCGACGGTCCCGGGCGTGGTCGGACGAGGCGGCAAGCCGCCGGTGCGCGGGCCCATCCCCGTCGGGGAGCTCGACGACGAGATGAAGCGGTTCCTCGCCGGTGACGACACCGTGGTCGGTGCGCCGCTCAGCTCGGGCGGTCAGATCCCGCCGACGGGCATCCGCCACGAGAGCGAGCCCGGCGCCTGGCGGGGCACCGTCGGGGCGCCGCCCCCGGGCTTCACGCCCCCCGGCTACGGCCTGCCCGGGGCCTCCGAACCCGAGGAGTTCTTCGCCACGAGCCGCCACGCCTCACGCCACGGCCACGCGCCGGGAGAGCGGCGCTCGGGCGGCGACGGAGCGAGCGCCGGGTCTGGCGAGCCCCCGAAGCGGCGCTTCGGCCTGCTGAAGGGGAAGCGGCCCCGCTCCTGAGACTGGGCGCCACGGGCGCCGTGGCGCAAGGGGCCGTTCCCCGCAGCGCTTCGGATCAGAGGTAGGGGTAGAGGGGGAAGCCGTCGAGGAGGGCCCGCACCCGCTCCCGCAGCCCCGCCGCCACGAGCGGCTCCCCGGCTGCTGTCCGGGAGCCGTCCGGGGCGCCGGGAGCGAGCGCGAGCGCCTCGGCGAGGATCGCTCCCACCTCGGCGAACTCGTCGGCTCCAAAGCCCCTCGCCGCCGGCGCGGCCGCCCCGAGCCGCAGCCCCGAGCCGGCCGGGCTCTCGTCGAAGGCAAGACGCATCGCGTTGGCGGAGATCCCGATCCCGTTGAGCGCCGCCATCACGGCCGGCGCCTCGCGCCCCGACGGCTCGAGGTCGACGGTCAGCTGGTGGACGTCGGTGCCGCCGGTCACGACCGCCGAGCCCGTCGCGCCCGCGGCGGCCACGAGAGCGGCGGCGATGGCCTGGGCGCCCGCCACCGTGCGGCCCATCCGCTCCCGGAAGGCCTCGGTCGCCGCGATCTGGAACGTGGCCGCCTTCGCGGCGATGACGTGCGGGAGCGGGCAGCCCTGCTCGCCCGGGTAGACGGCTGCGTCGACGCGCTCGGCGTGCTCTGCCCGGCAGAGGATGGCGCCGCCCCTCGCGCCGCCGAGGGTCTTGTGGACCGTCATCGTGCAGGCGTCGGCGTACGGGACGGGATCGGGATGCAGCCCGGCGGCGACGAGGCCGGCGAAGTGCGCCATGTCGACGAGCAGGTAGGCCCCGACCTCGTCGCAGATCTCCCTGAAGCGGCGGAAGTCGAGCCAGCGCGAGTAGCACGACCAGCCGGCGATGACGACCTTCGGCCGGAGCCGCTCCGCGGTCTCGGCAACCTGGTCCATGTCGACGAGGCGGTCCTCACGCCGGACGCCGTAGGTGGCGGGCGAGTAGAAGTGGCCCGTGAAGCACTCTCCGGCATGATGCGTCGGGTGGCCGCCGTGGGCGAAGTCCCACCCGAGCACGACGTCGCCGGGCTCGCAGAGAGCGTGGAGCACGGCCGCGTTGGCGCTCGAGCCCGAGTAGGGCTGGACGTTGGCGTGGTCAGCGCAGAACAGGGACTTGGCGCGCTCGATCGCGAGCCGCTCGATCCCGTCGATGAAGCCGCAGCTGTCGTAGTGCCGACCGCCGGGATAGCCGTCGGCGTACTTGGCGGTGAGATGGGAGCCCTGCGCCTCGAGCACGGCGCGGGGCGGCACGCTCTCGGAGGCGACGAGGTCGAGCGTGGTGCGCTGGCGCTCGAGCTCGCCCGTGAGCAGCTCGGCGAGCTCGGGGTCCACCTCGGCGAGCGGAGCGCGAAGCTCGTCGCCCGCCGCTCGGGGTGGCTCGGCTCCCGGCCCTTGCGCCATGGCAGCGAGCTGCGGCCTCAGCCGAGCGAGCGGACGATCTCGACCATGAGCTCCCCGGCTTCGGTCGGGTTCTTCGCGACCCTGGCGCCCGCCGCTTCGAGCGCCTCCATCTTCGCCTTCGCCGTGCCCTTCGAGCCCGAGACGATGGCGCCGGCGTGACCCATCTTGCGGCCCGGCGGGGCCGTCTGGCCGGCGATGTAGCAGACGACGGGCTTCGACATCTTCGTCTTGATGAACTCGGCCGCGAGCTCCTCGGCCTCTCCCCCGATCTCGCCGATCATCATCACGGCCCGTGTCTCGGGGTCGGCCTCGAAGGCCTCGAGGACGTCGACGAAGGTCGTGCCCGGCACCGGGTCGCCGCCGATCCCGACGCACGTCGTCTGGCCGATCCCCTGCTGGGAGAGCTCGTGCAGGGCCTGGTAGGTGAGCGTGCCCGACCGGCTCACGATCCCGACGGGGCCGCCGGGCAGGGCGATGTCGCCGGAGGTGATCCCGATGTTGCACTTGCCGGGCGAGATGATCCCGGGGCAGTTCGGCCCGATGAGGCGGGTGCCGGGGAAGTCCCGGCGCAGCCGGGCCGCGACGAGCGCCTCGTCCTTGGCGGGGATGTGCTCGGTGATGCAGACGACGAGCTCGACGCCCGCCTCGGCCGCCTCGATGATGGCGCCCGGGGCTCCCTTCGGCGGGACGGTGACGAAGGTGGCGTCGACGCCGTGGGCGGCGACCGCCTCCGCGACCGAGTCGTAGACCGGGATCCCCTCGACGTCGCTGCCCCCCTTGCCCGGCGTCACGCCGGCCACGACCTTCGTGCCGTAGTCCCTGTTGCGAAGTCCGTGGAAGCGCCCCTGGCTCCCGGTGAGGCCCTGCACGGCGACCTTGGTGTGCTCGTCGACGAAGATGCTCATGCCCGGGCTCCGTTCGCTCCGTTCGCCGGCCCGTCGCCGGCGTGACCTTCCCTTGCGGCAGCGAGCTCGACCGCGCGCCGTGCGGCCGACAGCATCGTCGCCTCGCTGATGACCTGGTCCGAGGCCCGCCCGGCGATGATCTCGCGGGCCTCGCCCGCGTTCGTGCCGTCCAGGCGGAGCACGATCGGCGAGCTGATCTCGACCCGGTCGAGGGCCGTGAGGATGCCCCGCGCCACCTCGTCGCAGCGGACGATCCCGCCGAAGATGTTGACGAGGATGGCGCGCACCTTCTGGTCGCTGTTGATCACCTCGAGGGCGCTCGCCATCACGTCCGCGTTGGCCCCTCCCCCGATGTCGAGGAAGTTGGCGGGGGAGCCGCCGACCTGGTTGACCACGTCCACGGTGCTCATGGCCAGTCCGGCTCCGTTGGCGATGATGCCGACGGTGCCGTCGAGGCCGATGTAGTTGAGGCCCCGCTGCTTCGCCATCGCCTCACGGGCGTCGGTCTCCCCGCCGGCGTCGAGCTCGGCCCACTCGGGGTGGCGGAAGGCGGCGTCGTCGTCGAGGGTGACCTTGGCGTCGAGGGCGTGCACGCGCCCGTCAGGGGTGAGCACGAGCGGGTTGATCTCGACGAGGTCGGCGTCTCCCTCGACGTAGCAGCGGTACAGGTTGACGAGCACGTCCGCGGCGCCGTCGAGCGCGCGGGGATCGAGCCCGGCCTCCTCGGCGAGGGCCCGGGCGTCGTCGCGAGCGAGCCCGTCGAGCGGGTTCACGTGGCGGCGGGCGATGGCGCCCGGGTCCTCCTCCGCCACCTGCTCGATGTCGATGCCGCCACGGGCCGAGACCATGGCGAGGTGGAGCTTGGCGGCGCGATCGAGCGTGAAGCTCGCGTAGTACTCCTGCTCGATGTCGGTCGCGTGCTCGATCCACAGGCGGCGGACGACATGGCCCTTGATGTCAAGGCCGAGGATGTTCCCGGCGTGCAGCTCCACCTCGCCCCGGTCCGCTGCGAGCTTCACGCCGCCCGCCTTGCCCCTCCCGCCCACCTGCACCTGGGCCTTCACGACGACGGGGTAGCCGACCCGCTCGGCCGCCGCCACCGCCTCCTCGACGGTGTCGGCCACCTCGCCGGCCGAGATCGGGATGCCGTAGCGGGCGAAGTACTGCTTGCCCTGGTACTCGAAAAGGTCCACGGGGAGCTGTCAGCCTTTCTCTCGGAGAGCCGGTGCGCCCGGCGCGCGGCGGCGCCGGACGGGGCAGGGCGGATGGATCACCCTGCGGGGGTGCCGAGCTGGCGCTCGCGCTCGTCGAGCGCCCGCTCGAGCCAGGCGGCGATCTCGGTCAGCGGCGCCCCCGGGGTGAAGACCTCGGCCACCCCGGCCTGCTTCAGCACCTCGATGTCCTTGTCGGGGATGATGCCGCCGCAGATGACGAGGACGTCGTCCAGCCCCTCGGCCCGCATGCCCTCGATGACCTTCGGGACAAGGGTGAGGTGAGCGCCGGAGAGGAGCGACAGGCCGACGGCGTCGGCGTCTTCCTGCACCGCAGCCTGCACAACCTGCTCTGGGGTCTGGTGGAGGCCGGTGTAGATCACCTCGAAGCCGGCGTCCCTGAGCGCTCTCGCGATCACCTTGGCACCGCGGTCGTGGCCGTCGAGGCCCGGCTTCGCGACGACGACTCGGTAACGGCGTTCCATTCGTGCCGGATGCTACCGAGCACGTCGAGCGGGCACGAATCGCGTGCGGCGCGATCGCGCCGCAGCCCCGCGCGGAGCCGTGGCGGCAGCATCCCGGCTCGCAGGAGTGGCGATCGGTACGATTCGCCCGTGCAACGGACGGCGAGCTCTGGGGCGTGGTGGCTCAACCCGTCAGCTGCGGCGGTCGCCTCGCTCCCCCCGGCCGTCGTCGCCGTGTTCATCTGCGTCCACCAGCTCACCCTGCACGGCGTCCTGCACGGGATCGTGATCGGCAACGAGAGCCAGAACCTCGGCTCCGCGATCGCGCTCACGAACGGCGCCCTGCCGTACGCGAACTTCCCGCTCGCCTCCCCTCCCGGGATGACGATCCTCATGCTCCCGTTCGCAGGGCTCTCGCACGCGGTCGCGCCGAGCGTCGCCATGTCGCTCGCCCGCGGCGCCACGGCCGCCACCACCGTCGTCGCCGTCTACCTCGCCGGCTTCGTCGCCCGCTTCTACGGCATCCCGGCTTCCATCCTCGCCGGCGTCTTCACCGCCACCTACCCGGTCGAGTTCCTCTCGACGGCGGGCGTCACGACCGGTCCGTACGTGCTCGCCTTCAGCCTGCTCGGACTGGCGCTCGCCTTCCCAGAGGGTCGCCTCGCCGAGGGGCGGAGGATGCTCTACGCGGGATTGTGCCTTGGCTTCGCCTGCACGATCCGGCCGTGGGCGATCATCCCCACTCTCGTCGTGCTCGGGTGCGCCGCTGCCGCCAGTGCCCGCCGGTCCCGCCTCGCGCCCGCGATCGGAGGAGTGCTGGCCGGCATCGTCGTCCCCTCGGTCATCTTCCTCGCCGACGCCCCGGGCGCCTTCTGGCGCGACGTCGTCACGACCGAGCTGCCCGGGCACGGGACGATGGCGGCCGGAGCGAAGCTCGCGACGGTGCTCGGTCTCGGCGGCGCCGCCGGCGTCTCCCACCCCGACGGCCTCGCCGTGACGCTCGCCGTCATCGTGATGGTGGCGATCCTCCTCGTGGCCCTCGCGAGCGCGTCCTACTCGTCGGCCTACGACTGGTGCATCACGATCACGTCGATCGCCGTCGTGGCGGTCGCCTTCCTGCCCGGGGTCATGTCCCCGCAGTACGGCGAGTTCGCCTTCCCCCTCGCCGGCATCGGCGTGGGGGTGAGCGCGAGCCGGCTGCTCAGCCTCATGGCTGCCTCGGGCAGCGGAGCCGGCTCGGACATGCGGGCGACGCTGGCTCGCGGGGTCGCCGTCGTGCTCGTGGCCTGCGGGGTGGTCGTGGCGGCCGTCGCCGCACCCGCCGACGGCGCCTTCGGCGCCCGCTACGCCGACGAGCACGGCTTCATCGACACCGGCGCCGTCACGGCGAGGATCCCTCCCGGGGCCTGCGCGATCTCGAACGACGCCATGGTGCTGATCGCCTCGAACCGCTTCGCAGCCAACGGGGCGACCTGCCCGGCGGCCGTCGACACGAACGGGCTCTCCGCCATCGAGGGGGACAGCCGAAGCGGCCTTTTGGCCGCTTCGAACGTGTGGCTCTCGTGGCTCTCGCAGGCCCGCTACGTCGCCATCTCGTCCGCCGGCGGCTCCGTCTCACCGACGAGGATCGTGTTCACGGACCTGCACGCCAACTACGTGCCCATCTTCTCGCGCGCCCACCTCGAGCTCGTGAAGCGGAGCAGATAGCCCGACGAGGTCGCCTACCGGGCGGAGGCCACCTGGCCCCAGGGCTCAGCTGACGAGCGCCCTGATGTCCTCTGCCCCGAGCGCGACCGAGTCGAACTCTCCCGAGTCGACGACGTTCTTGAACAGCGCCGCCTTCTTCTCCTTGAGGGCCATGACCTTCTCCTCGATCGTGTCGTTCGCGACGAGGCGGTAGACCATCACTTTGCGGGTCTGGCCGATGCGGTGGATCCGGTCGATCGCCTGCGCCTCGGTCGCCGGGTTCCACCACGGGTCGAGCAGGATGCAGTAGTCGGCCTCGGTGAGGTTGAGCCCGAAGCCGCCCGCCTTCAAGCTGATGAGGAAGACCTGGGCCTCCCCCGAGCGGAACTGGGCGAGGACCTCCTCGCGCCTGCGGGTGCGGCCGTCGAGGTAGCAGTGCTCGATGCCGGCGGCGGCGACGCGGCGGCGGGCCTCGCCGAGGAAGCGGGTGAACTGGCTGAACACGAGGACACGGTGGCCGTCGGCGACGATGTCGCCGAGCATCTCCATCAGCACGTCGAGCTTGGTCGAGGGCACCGCTCCCTTGCTCGAGTCGACGAGCGAGACGTCGAGGCAGGCCTGGCGGAGCAGCGTGAGCGAGCGGAGGATCTCGAAGCGGTTCCTCGTCATGTCGCCGATGAGGCCGAGCACCTTCTGGCGCTCGCGGGCGAGGTAGGTCTGGTACAGCCGCTGGTGACGTGAGTTGAGGTCGAGCTCGAGGACCTGCTCCTGGCGTTCGGGGAGGTCGTCGGCGACCTGCTCCTTGGTGCGGCGGACGACGATCGGCCGGAGGCGGCGACGCAGCTGCGCGAGGCGCTCGGCGTCGAGGTTCCGCTCGATCGGCAGGCGGTAGTGCTCCTCGAAGCGCTGGGGGTTCGGGAAGAGGCCGGGGGCGGTGATCGAGAGGAGCGACCAGAGCTCCATCAGGTTGTTCTCCATCGGGGTGCCGGTGATCGCGACCTTGAACGGCGCCCGCAGCAGCCGCACGAGCTGGTGAGCCTTGGAGTTGCGGTTCTTCACGAACTGCGCCTCGTCGAGGAACATGCCGGCCCAGGCCAGCGCCTGGTAGTGGTCGAAGTCGAGGCGGAACAGAGCGTAGGAGGTCACGACGACGTCGGCCCCTGCCACGAGCTCGTCGAGCGGGACTCCCCGTCGCCGGGTCGTCTCGGTGACCGTCGCCACCCGAAGTCCCGGCGCGAAGCGCCGGCACTCGGCTGCCCAGTTTCCGACGACGCTCGTCGGTGCCACCACGAGGTAAGGGTCGTTGCTCAGCCCCTGCTCCACCGTGTGGCAGACGAGGGCGATCGCCTGCAGCGTCTTGCCGAGCCCCATGTCGTCGGCGAGGATCCCGCCGAGGCGGTGCTCACGAAGGAACGCAAGCCAGTTGAAGCCCTGGAGCTGGTAGGGGCGGAGGCTCGCCTGGAGCCCTGCCGGCGGGGTGAGGTCGAGCCGGTCCGAGGCGGCGAAGAGGGCGGCGACGGACTCCTCCCAGGCCGCGGCCTGCTCGGCCACGACGCCGAGGCGGCGCAGGTCGTCCCAGAGGCTCGCCTGGAAGCGGTTGAGCCGGACCGTGCCGGGCGGAGCCTCGACGAGGCCGCGGGCCTCGGCGATCAGCTCGGCGAGGCGCTGCAGCTCGGGGGAGTCGAGCGAGAAGTAGGTGCCCGAGGGGAGCACGAGGTGGCTCTGGCCGGTGGCGAGGGCCACGAAGAGCTGCTCGAAGGGGACCTCCTCGCCGCCCACGGTCACTTCGACGGTGAGGTCGAACCAGTCGCCGTGGTCGGTCGAGGTCCGCCCGAGCGTGACGACCGGCGCCTCGTCGGCCTCGCGGTAAGAGGGAAGCTCCTCGGCGATCTCGAGCTCCACCCCGTCGAGCTCGGCAAGGGCGGGGACGACCTCGGCAACGAAGCGGACCGCCGCCATCCCGGCGAGCACCGCCTCGGGCAAAAGCCGCTCCCCGAAGGCCGTCACCTCGACCAGGCCCGGGACCGGGCGCACGAGGGAGGTGACCTTGGCGACGAGGTCGGCATCGAGCCCTGCCGCCGCCCGCGCCGTCGCCGAGAAGCCGCCTGAGCCCGGCCGGAGGGGCCGGCGCGCAGAGGAGCCCTCGAACCCTCTTGACCAGGCGAGACCGATCCGGTGCTCGCCCGCCCCGGCGACGGTGAGCACGAGGACGGGCTGGGCGGCCGGCAGCACTACCGACCCGTCGCGGGAGACGACGGAGATCCGCTCGCGAAGAAGGGGCACCCCGGCGAAAAAGCGCTCCCGGTCCCCCGCCGGCACGTGCATCCTCGGCCCCTGCAGGAGGCGGCGCACCTCGGCTCCGACCGGTGAGGCGAAGCGGGCAAGGTGGAGCCCCGGCCGCTCGAGCACCTCCGGCCGCCCGCCCGTTCCCTCGTCCGCCTCCGAGAAGGCGATCCCGTAGGCCGGCTCCCCAATCAGGACGGCCGAGCCGAGCGCCACGCGTGCCGAACCGGCCTCGACGGCCGGTGCGAGCTCAAGGCCGCCGTCACCGGACTCGGTGACGTCGAGCAGTGCGGTCGCGCTCTCCCGGTGCAGGTACACGGGGCGAGGCGGCCGGCCGGCCACGAGCAGCGGGATCCCTGCGGCGACCGCCTCGTCGAGGACGTCCAGCACCCGCCGGCTCGTGACCGCCTCGAGGCGGAGGTCCTCGTCGTAGCGGTAGTACATCTGTCCGGCGCAGGCCTGGTGGAGCGCTCGCAGCTCCTTCAGCAGCCGGAGGCGCTCGAGCGCCTCGCTCGTGAGCGTGAGGGAGTAGCTGAGGTAGTCGAGGCTGCCCCACGACACTCCCGACTTCGTCCACCGCCCCGACGCTCCGAGCGTGACGGGCCGGAGCCGGATGCTCGGCGAAGAGCTCTGGCGCGCTGCGGGAGGCTGCCATCGCTGCGGTGGCTGGCGCCGCGACGGCGACGCTCGGTCGTCCCCGGCGACGACCTCGAACTGGAGGCCGAGCGTGGGGCTCGCCTCCTCCGGCTCCTCCTCGGGGAAGAGCTGCTCGAGCGTGGTGATCCAAGAGGGCGGCGGCGGCTCCGCATCCGGCCGGCGGCCCGACCGCCTGGGCCGGGCAACGGCCGTTCTCGCCGCTCTCGCCGGCAGGGGGGATCGGCCCGAGGGCGAGCCGGCCTCGGCGGCGGTGACGAGGAGCGCGACGACGTGCTTGCAGTTCCACCCGACCGGGCAGCTGCAGGTGCCCTCGATGCCGGCGAGGCGGCCGGCCGGTGTGAGCTGCAGCTCCACCGTCGTCCAGTACGCCTCGGCAGCGGAGCCCTCGACGTCGCCGTGCAGCATCCTCCCACCGTCGGTCCACTGGTAGCCGCTGACGGCGCCCGCGGCGGCGTACGCACTGCCGCGGCTGTAGGTACCGGAGTCCACGAGGCGCCGCAGGATCGCGAGATCGGCGCCGATGAGCTCCACCGCGGCGAAGCTAACCCCGCGGCCGGCCGAGGCGGTGGATCCCCTGTGACCTGCAGCGCTTCGGCCTCGACGGGACCGACGTGCACAGCTAGGGTCGGCCTGTCGGTCCCGTCGAGTGCAGCTATCGGAAGGTGGGTGGGCACGTTGAGCCGTCGTCGCAGGTACCCGAGGTCCCGCCGCAGGGCGCCCCGTGGGGTGGGCGCGCTCGTGCTCGCGCTCGCCGCCGTCGTGGCGAGCACCCTCGTGCCCGGCGCCGCCAGCCAGGCCGTGACGACGGCAGCGGTCTCGGCCCACGGCAGCGCCGAGCAGGTCTACGTGCTCGACCTCGCGCCGCACGAGAGCGCCTCGCTCATCAGCCCGACGGGTCGCACGCTCCAGACGAAGAAGGCCGACTCCCTCGGCGGGCTGCTCTTCCTCAACGTGCCGCCGGGCCGGGGCTACCGGGTGAAGACCGCGAGCGGTGAGTCGGGGCAGGTCACGGTCCACAGCGACGCGGCGGCCCCTTGGGACCCGAAGATCTACGACCAGAAGATCCCGACGAGCGGCTACGGCTACCTCACGACCCGGGACGGGACCAAGCTCGCCATCGACGTCCGCCTCCCCACCTCGGGCACGGCGCCCTACCCCACCCTCATCGAGTACGCCGGCTACGGCTACGCCGACCCCGCCGGAGCACAAAGCGGGATCTCGCTCCTCGCCAACCTGATGGGCTTCGCCGTCGTCGACGTGAACATGCGCGGGACCGGCTGCTCGGGCGGCGCCTTCAACTACTTCGAGCCGCTCCAGAACCTCGACGCCTACGACGTCATCGAGACGGTCGCCCACCAGCCCTGGGTCCTCGACCACAAGGTCGGGATGATGGGCATCTCCTACGGGGCCATCAGCCAGCTCTTCGCGGCGCAGCTCGACCCGCCCGCGCTCGAGGCGATCGCGCCCCTCTCCACGATCGACGCGACGGCGACGACCCTCTACCCCGGCGGGATCCTCAACACCGGCTTCGCCGTCGCCTGGGCCGAGGGGCGCCAGTTCGACGCCGAGCCGGCCGGGCCGAGCAGCGGCGAGTCGTGGGCCTGGCAGCGGATCCAGCAGGGCGACACGACCTGCGCGGCGAACCAGGACCTCCACGGCGAGGCGAGCAACCTCATGGCCGAGATCCGCTCCAACCGCTACTACCGCCCGAAGGTCGCCGACCCGCTCGACCCGGTCACCTTCGTCGACAAGATCCACGTGCCGGTCTTCATGGCCTGCCAGTGGGAGGACGAGCAGACCGGTGGCCACTGCGCCCAGCTCGTGCAGCACTTCACCGGCACCTCGCACAAGTGGTTCTTCTTCACCAACGGCGCCCACATCGATTCGCTCGACCCCTACACCTACGACCGCTGGTACGACTTCCTCGAGCTGTTCGTCGCCCACAAGCCGCCGATCGACAACCTCGGCTTCAAGGCGCTCGCGCCGCTCATCTACGAGCAGGCCTTCGGGACGCCTGCCTCGGACCCGATCACGCTCCCGAGCGACCCGATCCAGACGATCCCCTCCTACAGCGCCGCGCTCGCCGCCTTCGAGAAGATCCCCGAGGTGACGGTGCTGTTCGACAACGGCGCCGGCAAGTCGCCGGCTGGAACGGTGACGCCGGGCAACCCGTACCCGGCCTTCGTCCGGCACTTCTCGAGCCTCCCGGTGCCCGGCACGCGGGCCGAGCGGTGGTACCTCGCCTCGGGCGGGCGGCTCCTGCTCAGGCCGGTGGCGCACCGCGGGGTGAACTGGTACACCTCCGACGCCTCGGCGCTCCCGCTCACCGACTACAGCGGCGGCACCGGGGGCGGCGGGCTCTGGGGCGACGCCGCCCAGTGGCAGTGGAACTGGGAGCAGAACCCGGCGGGCACCTCGGTCTCGTTCGTCTCCGCCCCGCTCACGAGGAACACGACCGTCATCGGCGCCGGCTCGGTGGTGCTCTGGGTGAAGTCGGCGACCTCGGACGTCGACCTCCAGGCGACGGTGAGCGAGGTGAGCCCGAACGGCATGCAGACCTTTGTCCAGGACGGCTGGATCCGGGCGAGCGAGCGGGCCCTTTCCACGAACACCGACAACATCTTCAAGCAGCGCAGCACGGTGCTCGACCCCATCCCGAGCTTCACGAAGGCGGCCGCGGCGCCGATGCCGCACAACGGCAGGTTCACGAGGATCCTGATCCCGCTCTACTACGAGGGCCACGTCTACCGGAAGGGGTCGCGCATCGAGGTGACGATCGCGGCGCCGAACGGCGTGCAGCCGGTCTGGTCGTTCAGCCAGACGGTCCCGAGCGGCACGGACCGGGTCTCGATCCTCTTCTCGAACCGGAGGCGCTCGAAGCTCGTGCTGCCCGTCGTCCCCGGCGTGACGGTGCCGACCGGCCTCCCGGCCTGCCCGAGCCTGCGCAATGAGCCGTGCCGGGCGTACGTGAAGACGGTGAACCGGTAGCGCGCTTGCTTCGAGCGATGCGGCCGCCTGAGCGTCCACAACATCCAGGGTGATTCATCCGGGGTGAAGAAGGTTTCGCTGCCGCCGCCGATTCCGACGGGAGTGGCGATGCCCGGTGCCGTGGACGGATCCAGCGGTTGCCGGCCAGCGAGTGGGCGTCGGCGACGCCGTGGTAGCCGGTCCGCACACGCACTCGGCCACGCGTGCCGGGGGTGATGCAACAGGCTCCTCCATTCGCAAGAATGACCCTGTGACGACGCGGTCGGCCGTCTGTCCAATACGGATCGGACGGGACGACGAAGTTGCACGCCTCGCGTCCAACATGACCGAGCGGCTCGTCACTCTCATCTCGGGACCTGCCGGCATGGGCAAGTCCCGCTTGGCTCTCGAAGCCCTCCGCTTGGGTGACCAACAGGGCCTCGCCCGCCTTCAGGGCAACTGCACCCAAGGGGCGAGCGTCCCCTACGGGCCATTCGTGTCGGCGCTGCGGCGGCGGACGAGAACGCTCCCCGAAGATGATCTCGACCGGCTCTTCGATGGCGCGGCGCTACTTGCCGCCGCCCTCCTCCCCGAGGTGGCCAGCGCCAAGGGCCTCCCGTCCGAGCCGCCGCAGCAGGAGGACCTGTTCGCTGCCGTGTGGCAGCTCCTCCACCGCCTTGCGACGCCCACTGGGTGCGTGCTCGTAGTGGAGGACCTGCACTGGGCGGATGCCGACAGCCTCCGCCTCTTCTCCTACCTTGCCCGGGAGATCGCCGACCTCGACGTGTGGATCGTTGGCACCTACCGCTCCGACGAGCTCCATCGTCGCCACCCGCTCACTGCGACCCTTGCGGAGCTGACCCGCGCCCGCGCCTACGACGAGATCACGCTGTCGCCGCTGTGCCGCGAGGAGCTGCGCGCCATGGTGAGCGCGATCCTCGACGGAACGACGGTGGGCGACGAGTTCCTCGACGCGCTCCTCGCGCGAACTGCCGGCAACCCGTTCTTCGCAGAAGAAGTCATCAAGGTGCTGCTGGAGCGTGGCGATCTCTACCGGGACGAAGGAGACTGGGCTCGCCGCTCGATGGCGGAGATCGAGATGCCGGTCAGCGTGCGCGAGGCCCTCCTCGCACGTGCGAGCACCCTCGAGCCCGGCCAGCTCGAGGTGCTGGAGCTGGCTGCGATCGCGGGCGACCAGCTCGACCTCCCGGTGCTCGCCGCGGCAGCCCGGAGGCCGCGATCCGAGATCGACGGCGCGGTCAGGTCCGGCCTCCAGCTCCAGCTCCTCGCCGAGCACCGCGACGGGCCTCGCACCGTGTACACCTTCCGACACGCTCTCACCCGCGAGGCGATGGCGGACGAGCTCGTCGGCCCCGACCGCCAGCGCGCCCACCGGCGGGTCGCCGAGGCGATCGCCACGACCCACGCCGAGGACCTCGACGCGATCGCCGCCCAGCTCGCCGACCACTACGAGGCGGCCGGGGAGCTCGCCGACGCCGTCGAGCATGGGCTCCGGGCCGCGCGCTCGGCAGCTGGCAGCTTCGCGTTGGAGGAGGCGGGCCGCCGCTATGAGCACGTGCTGCGGCTCATGCCGGCGAGCTCGGCGGAGCGGCTCGGCGTTCTCATCGAAGCCGCCGAGGCGCTCTTGGACGGCCCCGACCCGCGCCTGGTCGAGTCCTTCGCCTCGGAGGCTCGAGACGTCGCCCGGAGCGCGGGCGATCAGCTGAGCGAGGGCCGCGCCCTCAGCGTGCTGCAGCGGCGGGTCTGGGACTCCGGTGACACGCCGGGCGCATTGGCGCTCATGCGCGAGGCCTACGAGCTGGTGAGGGGGAGAGACGACCGGGTGGAGGCGCTGGAGACGGCGAGGCTCGCCCGTCTCGCGTGCCTGGCCGACCGCAAGGAGGAGGCCGCCGAGCTCGTTCGGCGCGGCCTCGAGATCGCGAGCAGCGTGGAGGACGCGCAGGCCCGCTCCCTGCTCCACGGCACCCGCATGATGCTCGCCTCCTTCGGACCCGAGTTCGAAGAGGCGCTTCGTGCGTCGGTTCGAGCGGCAAGAGTCGTCGGCGACGAGAGGGCCGAGTGGAACGTGGCGAGCGGTGCGGGCTATGTGGGCCTGTGGTGCGGCGACTTCGCCCTCGCGAAGGAGTGGCTCCTTCGAGCGATGGAGCTGGCGACCCGGCTCTCGCCCAACGATCGCTATGCCGCCGCCGGCTACGCGTGGTTGCTCTCCCTCATAGGTGACTACTCGGCCGCCCTCGATCTTGCACAGTCGGTCGGTCCGTCGGCGCGTGTCCCAGCCCAGATCGTCGCCCTCACCGCCCGTTACGAGGTGACCGAGAAGACCGACCTCGACAGTGCCGGCGCCGTCGTCGAGGAGCTCCTCTCCCTCGCAGCCAAGACGGGCGAGGCGCAGCGCTCGGTGCCGGCAACGGCCGCGAAGGCACGGCACACACTGCTCACGGACGGCATCGAGACGGCTGCCCCGCTGTTCTGGGAGGCCCTCGAGAAGACGACGACCTCGCGGCGCGCGGGCAGCCACTGGGCGTTCTCCCCTGACATGTCGAGGGCGCTCTGCGATGCCGGCGTGGTGGAGGAGCTCACGAGGTGGGTGGATGCGCTCGCCGAGTTGACCTCGCACGACGCCCACCCCCACAATCGGGCGGCACAGCGGCTCGCCAGCGCCTACCTCGACGCGGCTCGCGACGAGCTCGGAGCGGCGCGCAAGGGTTTCCACGAGGCGGGCGCACTGTACGGCTCGATGCCCTGCCCGGCCCGAGAGGCAGAGTGCCTGCTCGGCCTCGCCGACCTTGAATGGCGCGCGAACGATCCGGACTCGAGCGGGCTCGCCGCGAGGCGTGCGGCTGTTCTGGCTGACCGGCTGGGCGCGACGCTGCTCGGACGTCGGGCAGCTGAGGCCGCTCGGCGTGCCGAGACGCCGGCCGTGCTCGCCACCGTGCTCGTGACTGACATCGTGGCGTCGACCGAGCGTCTGTCCGACGTGGGAGACCGCGCGTGGAGCACGATCCTCGGGCGTCACCACGCCATCGTGCGCCGGGAGCTCGAACGTTTCAAAGGACACGAGATCGACACTGCGGGCGACGGCTTCTTGGCGACCTTCGACACGCCGGCTCAGGGGATCAGGTGCGCCCTCGCGCTGCGGGACGCGCTGCGGGCGGTCGGCATCGTGGTTCGTGCAGGACTTCACACCGGCGAGTGCCAGATCATGGGGGACAAGGTCCTCGGGCTCGCCGTCCATCTCGCCGCCAGAGTCAACGCCGCCGCGAAGCCCGGCGAGGTGCTCGTGTCGCGGACCGTGAGGGATCTCGTCGCAGGATCGGGATTGTCGTTCGAGGATCGGGGAACCCACACGCTCAAAGGCATCAAAGGAGAGTGGACCCTGTTCTCGGTCAGCGACGCCAGCCGGGTGGCAGGGATCGTGCCGCACGACTGACGGCGGCAAAGCTGACCGGATTGCCTCCCGCCGGCCATCGCCGGCATGCCCTCTGTTGGCTCCCGACGCACAATGGCGTGCCGGAGTTGGCTCGTGACGCCGGAGAGCGCGTCTCACCGGCAGCGCTGAGCAGGCCCGGCTCGCACGCCAAACCGGAGGCTCCGCTCACATGCAGCTTGATCAGCACCTGCCCCGGGGGCGGCGAGGACCGGCTGCCTTGTGAGCTGGCGCGGCCCCTGTCGTGGCCGACGAGCTACGGCAGTCCTCCGGGACGAGCCCAGCGGTAGCGGACGTCGGGAGCACCCTCCTCGTTGTTGCCCGAGCTCTGCTCGACGTCGACAAAACCGTTCCGTTCATAGAAGCGGCGAGCGCCAGTGTTCGCCGCGAAGGTCCACAGCTCGAGGCCGGCGGGCCGCCGCGCCGTGGCGAGCTCGAGGAGCCGGCTACCAAGTCCCCGCCCGGTGAGGGTCGGCTCGACGTAGAGCTGGTCGACCCACTCGCGATCGAGCACGAGGAGCGCGACTGGCCGCCCGCCGGCATCGGCCACCCAGACCTCCCGGTCGGCGAGGACGACGTCGCGGAACCACGCTCGTACCTCTTCCTCGGTGTGGACGGGTGGAGGGATCGCCGGCACCGACGCCGCTCTCGCCCGGAGCCAGATGGACGCGAGGGCGTCGCTCTCGTCCGGGAGCGCTCGACGTAGGAGCGCCCCAGTTACGTCGGCCGGATCCGGGCTCCCGCCGGTCACCTCGCCGCCCGGGAGCCGCTCCTGCCGGCCGGCGTCATGTGCTCGCAAGGGTGCCGGTGTCCGGATCCCGCTGCGTGACGCAGTAGAGGAGACCCACCGGGTCGCGAAGCGTCGTCCAGTGCGGCATCCTCCGCACGACGGTGGCGCCGAGCGACTCGTGGCGACCGATCTCCGCCGGCAGGTCGTCGCAGGCGAGGTCGAGATGGGCGCTCGCCTCCCCCTCCTCCTCGCCGAGGCGCTGGAGCAGGAGCCGGAGCGGCATGCCCGCCGGCCGGGCGAGGAGCTCGAACTCCGGCCTCGACCCGCGCCGCCGTTCCCATCCGGTGAGCGCCGCCCAGAAGGTGGCCTCGCGCTCGAACGAAGAGCCCGGCACGTCGATGCAGAGCTGGTCGACGAGGCTGCGCTGGCCCGCCGGCCAACGCTGCGGAGGTGGCCGGTGCGCCTCCCCGCCGTCTCTCATCACGCAGAAGACACTCCCTGCCGGCGACTCCAGCAGCACGAGGTGCTCGCGGCGCTCGACGAGGCTGGCACCGAGCTGGAGCGCCCGGTCTGCCAGGCCAAGCGTGTCCTCGGCGTGGAGGTCGAGGTGGCAGCGGACCGGCCCGCGGGCAAGGCGCTGGACGCGAAGGAACGGGTCCCCACCTGCCTCGGGGAGCAGCGTCGCGAACTCGCTGCGATCTCCCCGCAATGGGGAGAGGCGGGAGTTGGTGACCGCGCACCAAAAGCGGCACCCCGCCTCGAAGGCCTCCTCCGGGAAGTCGAGGAAGGCGGTCAGCCAGCTGATCCCCACTGCGGCAGCGTAGCGATGCATCGTGGAGCGTCCTCGCCCGGCTCACCGAGCCGCCTCGACCGGTGGGCCCGGACGACCTCCTCGGCCGGGAGCCGGCCGCGAGCGCCGGCGGGTGGGAGACTGGGCCGAGGCACGGACATGGACCTCGACGACTTCGCTTCCCTCGCCACTGCCCTCGACGGGGTCCGCCGCAGCGTCGTGGACGGCCGCGCCAGCTGGCGCCTCGGAGGCCGAGTCGTGGCCCGCGAGCTCGACGAGGAGCACGTCGTGATCCGCTGCGAGTTCGAGTACCGAGACGAGCTGCTCGGGGCCTTTCCCGAGACCTTCAGCGTCCCCCGCCGCTTCGAGCAGCACATGATGGTCGTTGCCGACCTCGCCGGCGGCGACCCGGGAGCGATCGAGGATGCTCTCGAGGCGGCCTGGCTGCTCCAGCGAAGCAGCTGAGCAGCGAGCGGGCCCTCAGCCCCTGACCCTGCGCAAGGGGGTGAGGGCGAGCAGGAACCGCTTCACGCCCCGCTCGGAGAAGCGCACCTCTGCTCTCGCCTCCTCGCCCTCTCCTTCCACGTGGGTCACGACCCCCGCCCCGAAGCGGTCGTGCACGACGGCATCGCCAGGTCGCAGGCCGAGCGCCTCCGCACCCGTCGTGGCGGGCGCCGCACGGCCGGCACCGGCGGCTGCGACACGCCCGGCCGCTCCCCCGACCGCCGCGTAGCGCTCGGCCCAGCTCGAAGTGCCTCGGCCCTGGCGCCCGGCCCCCGTGCCCGCGCCGACGACGCTTCCCTCGCCGACCTCTTCGATCAGCTCCTCGGGGATCTCCTTCAGGAAGCGGCTCGGGATCGAGTCCTGGAACGAGCCGAAGAGCAGGCGGCTCCAGGTGTGGGTGAGGTAGAGGCGCTCGCGGGCCCGGGTGATCCCGACGTAGCAGAGCCGGCGCTCCTCCTCGATGTCCTCGGGCTCCGCCAGCGTCTGGTTGTGGGGGAAGAGCCCCTCCTCCATCCCGGTGAGGAAGACGGTCGAGAACTCGAGCCCCTTTGCGGCGTGGAGCGTCATGAGCGAGACGGTCGGGCCGTCGTCGATCTCGTCGGCGGCCGAGGCGAGCGTCGCCGTCTCGAGGAAGCTCTCGAGGTCGTCGAACTCCGAGGCGACCGAGACGAGCTCGGCGAGGTTCTCGAGCCGGCCCTCGGCCTCGAGCGCCTTTGCCCCGCCGTGCAGCGCCTCGGCCTCGAGCATCTCGGTGTAGCCGGTCCGCTCGAGCAGGTCCGCCACGATCTCGGCGGGAGGCCTGGCCCGGAGCTCCTCGTCCCCGAGCTGCTCGAGGAGGTCGAGGAGGGAGCGGATCCCGGCCGCCGCCTTCGGCGACGCCCCGGCCGCCGGCGCGTCGGCGAGGGCGTCGGCGAAGGCGATGTTGCGCTCGGCGGCATAGGCGACGAGCCGGGTGACGGTCGTCTCGCCGATGCCGCGCCGGGGGACGTTCAGCACCCGGCGCAGCGCCACCTCGTCGGCCTCGTTCACCACGAGCTTCAGGTAGGCGAGGAGGTCACGGATCTCCCGCCGGTCGTAGAAGCGGGTCCCCCCGATCACCTTGTAGGGGATCGAGCGGGACATGAGGCCTTCCTCGAGGGCGCGGCTCTGGGCGTTGGTGCGGTAGAAGACGGCGATCTCGTTGAACGGCACCCCGGCTCGGGCGGCGAGCGAGTTGATCTCGTCGGCGACGAAGGCGGCCTCCTCCCGGTCGGACCCGGCGCGCAGCCGCTTTACCCTCTCCCCCTCGCCGAGGGCGGACCAGAGCTGCTTCGGCTGGCGGAGCATGTTGTTCGAGATGACGGCGTTGGCGGCGTCGAGGATGCGCTGGGTCGAGCGGTAGTTCTGCTCGAGCAGGATCACCGTCGCGTCGGGGAAGGCGTGCTCGAAGTCGAGCAGGTTGCGCATCTCGGCACCCCGGAAGCGGTAGATGCTCTGGTCGGTGTCGCCCACGACGCACACGTTGCGATGGGCTCGGCCGAGCAGCATCACGATCTCGTTCTGGGCGACGTTGGTGTCCTGGTACTCGTCGACGAGCACGTGGGCGAAGCGCTCCTGGTAGCCCTCGAGCACGTCCGGGTGGTCCCGGAACAGGCCCACGGTCCGCACGAGGAGGTCGTCGAAGTCCATCGCGTTCGCCTCGACGAGACGTCGCTCGTACTCGAGGTAGATCTCGGCGAGGCGGCGCTCGTAGAGCGTGGCCGCCCGGGCGTCGTAGGCGTCGGGCCCGACGAGCTCGGACTTGGCCTGGCTGATCACGCCAGCGACGGCACGGGCGGGGAAGCGCTTCTGGTCCACCCCCCGGTCGTCGAGGATGTGCTCGATCAGCCGCCGGCTGTCGCCGTCGTCGTAGATCGTGAAGTTCGAGCGGTAGGAGATCCTCTCCGCGTTGCGCCGGAGGATCCGGACGCAGGCGGAGTGGAACGTCGACACCCACATCTTCGAGGCGTCGTCCCCCACGAGCGCGACGACCCTCTCGCGCATCTCCCCCGCCGCTTTGTTCGTGAAGGTGATGGCGAGGATCCGCCACGGCTCGGTCCCGGTCGCGACGAGGCGGGCGATCCGGCGCGTGAGCACCCTCGTCTTGCCCGAGCCGGCGCCGGCGATGACGACGAGGGGCCCGCCCTCGTGGGTCACGGCCGCCCGCTGGGCGGGGTTGAGACCCTCGAGGAGGACCTCGTCCGACAGGTCGCGCTCGGCGCCCCTGCCCCCGCCGACCTCGACGAGGTCGGGCAGCTGGTCGAGGTCGCCGAACAGGTCCCATCCCTCGTCGTGCCAGGCCTCGGGCGGCCCGTCGGTGGCACGCGGCTCGCCCGCTGCGCCCGAGTCAGTCGCGCCGGCCATCTGAGCGAGGATACCGACCCCGTGCGACCTCCCCGGGGCGCCGCGGTGGCGGCAGCCCGGCCGGTGGGCAATGGTGAGGGGATGCGACGACATCTCGAGCGAGGCCTCGGCCTCGCCCTCGCCCTCATCCTCGGCGTGACGGTCGCCGGCCGGCTGCTCGGCTACGGCTTCGGGAGGAACACGGTCGTGCGGTGCCGCAAGGGACACCTCTTCACGACGGTTTGGATCCCCGGCGTGAAGCTGAAGGCCGTCGACCTGCTCGTGGCGCGCTTCCAACGATGTCCCGTCGGGCCCCACTGGAGCCTCGTCACGCCCGTGCGGGCGGCCACCCTCACCGAGGAGGAGCTCGCCGCCGCGACGGCGCGGCACGACGTGCGGATCCCGTAGCGGCCCGCCTCAGGCCGCGAGCGGCTCCGGGAGCGGCTCGGCGTGGACGATCGAGAGGTGCTGGATGGGGCGGGTGAGCGCCACGTAGAGGAGCCGGAGACCGCGGAGGCCCTCGCCGGCCGCCACGATGCCGCTCGGCTCGACGACGACCACGGCGTCGAACTCGAGCCCCTTTGCCGCCGGGGCCGGCACGATCGTCACCGGCCTCGTGATCCCGTCGGCCTCGAGATGGCCGACCTCCGGTGACCGGCCTGCCGCGGCGAGCAGGGAGGACTCCGCCTCTCCCGGCGCGACGATGACGCCGACGAGGAGCGAGCCGCCGCCCTCCCCCGCCGGGACGAGCGCCGTCGTGAGCCGGCGTGCCTCGGCGAGCGCCTCGACCGGGAGAGCTGCCGCCTCGACGCGGACGACTCTCGGCTCGTGGCGGCCGGGCCGGACCGAGCTCGTCGGCCGGACCCCGGGCGCCGAGATCGGCAGGAGCCGGGCCGCGAGCTCGAGCACGCGCCCGGGGGCCCGGTAGCCGAGCGTGAGCTCCTCCCGGCGCGACCGAGCCGGCTCGTCGGGCAGGTGCGGGAGGATCTCGTCCCAGGACTGGTACTCCCAGGTCCCCGTGGCCTGGGCGATGTCGCCGAGCAGCGTCATCGAGCCTCGGGGTGCGCGGCGGGCGATCATGCGGAGCTGCATCGGCGTGAGGTCCTGGGCCTCGTCGACGATCACGTGGCCGTAGGTGCGGACCTGGCCGCTCAAGAGGAACTGGGCCTCGTCGAGCAGGGCAAGGTCGTCGCTCGTCCACGGAGCCCTGCGGAGCGAGGGCGGCCGCGCACGGCGGAGCGCCGCCCTCTCCTCAGGGGCGAGGAGTCCGGTGGCCGCCTTCTCGAGCAGCCCGGGCCGGGCGAGGAGCTCGCTCACGAGCTGCGGCGCGGACAGCTGCGGCCAGAGGAGCTCCCGGAGCCGGATGAGCTCGGCCGACGCCGTCAGCTCCTTTGCGAACCACGGCTCGTCGCCCTCGTGGCGTCCCTGGCTGCGGAGCCGCTGCCGGACGAGGCTCACGAGCCGAGCCTGGAGGGCCGCCCGCCCCGCCTTGTAGGGCATCTGGCGGGCGCCGATGGCAGCGGCGAGCTCGTTCACCTCGTCGGGCTCGAGCGTGACGACGCGGTGGCGGGCGGTGAGCGCGACGGGCTCGGCCAGCCGCCCGCGCGCCGCCGCGAGCGCCCGGGCCAGCACCTCCGCCATCCTCGGGTCACCCTTCGTTCGGGCCGCGAGGGGGCTGTCGGTGCCGCGCACCGCCGCCCGCACGAGGTCGCGGATCGTCACCTGGAGCACCGACTCCTCGCCGAGGGAGGGCAGCACCTGCGCCACGTAGCGCAGGAACGCACGGCTCGGACCGACGACGAGGACGCCGCTGCGACTGAGCTCGGGGTGGTTGTAGAGCAGGTACGCAGCCCGGTGGAGCGCCACTGCCGTCTTCCCGGTGCCGGGTCCCCCCTGGACGGTGAGCAGTCCCTCGAGCGGGCTCCGGATGATCTCGTCCTGCTCGGCCTGGATCGTGGCGACGATGTCGAGCATCTCGCCGGTACGGGCCCGCTCGAGCTCGGCGAGGAGCGCGTCGCCGCCCCGGAGCCGGGCCGTCCCCGCCCCGCCGTCGCTGCGCCCGCCGAGCAGGAGGTCGTCAGCGACCGCGACGACCGAGCCGCCGTCGACCATGATCTGGCGGCGACGGCGCAGGCCGAGGGGCTCGGCGGTGCTCGCCCGGTAGAACGGCGTCGCCACGGGCGCCCGCCAGTCCACGACGAGCACCTCGCCGCCGTGCCCTCCCGGGCTGTCGCTCACCTCCTCCACGTGGCGCCGCCCGATCCGCCAGGTGCTCCCGGTGTCCTCGTCGATCCGACCGAACAGCAGCGGGCGGCGGCTCTCACCGAGCTGGGCGACGCGGCGCGCGAGCGCCGCCTCGTAGTCGAGATCGGGAGCCCCGGCGCTGCGAAGGTCCGCCAGCAGGCTCTCCGCCCGGGCGCGCA
>DATGKK010000044.1:0-2573 GCA_035294725.1 Acidimicrobiales bacterium
GGTCGCAGCGGCGATGAACGCCAACGTCTGGGACGCGGGGCGACGCCATCGAGAGGCTCCTCCAAACGGATCGGCCGATCGACCCTGCTCGCCTCGCCGACCCCGACGCGGAGCTCGACGAGTTCGCCGGCCCGCCAGGCACCTGAGGTTCGGCTCGGGCCGCCGCTTCAGTCCTGGATGGCCGGATCTGCATCCGAGCCACTCTGCTGCTCGAAGCGGCAACCCTCGCGATGGCCCTCGGTCTCGATCGCACCGCACTCGGGGCAGACGAGATGCGCCCAGCACACGGGGTCCCCGCCGCCTGCACGCTCCGTCCTTCCGGGTTCCATCAGAGCTCCTCCCTGCGACAACTGCTCGGGGCGTGTGGGACCGGGACCACCAAGAAGTCAAATCCGACCTCTGGAGTCGACAATACGGCTCGCCACCCGATATACTAGCTACAACTAGAGAAAGCGGGTTCGAGGAGGACCCATGACGATCCAGCTGGGCGACACCGCCCCCGATTTCAGGATCTTGTGACCGATCCGTGGGTGGCGTGACCTGCTGAGACGCGAGCAACGCCGCCTCCCGCCTAGCGTTTCGGACTGTCGAAGGTCCCGAAGAGCTAGAAGGAGAACGGCGTGCTCGGTGCGAGCGTATGGCGCAGGATCGTCGGTGTCGACAAGGCGACCGTGATCGAGGCGGTCGAGGTCACAGAGGAGGAGGACGCTGTCGTCGTGAGCGTCCGTCCTCGGCGGGCGACCAAGCGCCGCTGCGGGCGCTGCGGGGTGCGTGCCCCGGGCTATGACCAGGGAGAAGGGCGCCGGCGCTGGCGCGCCCTCGACCTGGGGGTCGTCCGCTGCTACCTCGAGGCCGACTCGCCCCGAGTGCGCTGCCCGACCCATGGGCCGACGGTCGCCCAGGTCCCCTGGGCCCGCCACGGGGCGGGGCACACCTACGACTTCGACGACCAGGTGGCCTGGCTCGTCACGCACTCGCCCAAGCAGACGGTCGCAGAGCTCATGCGCATCGCCTGGCGCAGCGTGGGGTCGATCATCGCCCGGGTGGTGGCCGATGGAAGGGCCGCCCACGACCCCTTCGAGGGCCTCGTGCGCATCGGCATCGACGAGATCAGCTACAAGCGAGGACAGAATTACCTGGTCGTGGTCGTCGACCACGACTCGGGTCGGCTGGTGTGGGTGGGGATCGGGCGCGAGAAGAAGACGCTCGAGGGCTTCTTCGACCTGTTGGGCGAGGAGCGCTCGAAGAAGATCCGCGTCGTCTCCGCCGACGGGGCGACATGGATCGAAGACGTGGTCAGGGCGCGCGCGAAGAACGCGACGATCTGCACCGACGCGTTCCACGTCGTCAAGTGGGCCTCAGACGCCTTGGACGAAGTGAGACGGGAGGTCTGGAACCAGGCACGGCGAAAGGGCATGCGGGCGTATGCGAAAGAGCTCAAGGGCTGCCGGTTCGCCCTGTGGAAGAACCCCGAGGACCTGACCGCCCGCCAGGAGCAGAAGCTCTCGTGGATCCGAAAGGAGAATGCCACCCTCTACCGGGCCTACCTGTTGAAAGAGCAGCTGCGGACCATCATCGCCACCAAACGCATCGCGTCGCTCACCATGCTCGACACATGGCTTGCCTGGGCAGCGCGCTCGCGCATCTGCCTTCGTCGAGCTCGGGAGGAAGATCCGTCGCCACCACGAGACCATCGAGGCGGCGTTGATGCACGACCTGTCGAACGCCCTGATCGAGTCCACGAACGCGAAGCTCCGGGTCCTCCACCGCATGGCCTTCGGCTTCCATGATCCCGAGCACATGATCGCCCTCGCCTACTTGGACCGCGGCGGCTACTGCCCGCCGCTGCCGGGCCGAGGAGTGGCCCTGGCAGCCTGAGGCGGTGCCCTTCGGGGCGCTCTTCCTTCGGCGGGACGACAAGGGACGGGCAAGGGACGGCGCCCGAACGAAGCGAGGAAGAGAGACCTCCAACCGGCGGTCGACGGCGAGGGCGCCATCCCCTGCCCTCCATGGTGGCCCCGACGACCGACCGGGCCGTCAAGTCGCTCGGGCGCACCTGGCTCGGCGGTGCTCACGCGGGATCGGTCCGCTGCTTCCTCGGACTTGACTGCCCTCGCGTGGCACCGACAGGAGACCTCCGGGGTGCGACTACTCCGGGGCGCAAAGCGCCCCTCGTGGACGGCGAGTGGCGCCAGCTTGATGACTCACTACATGCATTGTGCGCACAACTCACCCACGGATACGTCAGGAGACCCGAAAATGAAAGTGCATCATGACCGCAGGCGTCACGGGCGAGCGCGGCGAGCAGGCGACTGACCTGCTCGGCGGGGCCGAGCCCGACGAGGAGGCGACCGACCGCATGGATGGCAGGAGCGGCTGACCGTACTCGACCCGTCCGCTGCTGTCAGAGTCCGGGGTTCACGTCCCTGGCGATGGAGCGCCCAGCGGGCCCCCCGCTGCACCCGTGCAGCGCCGCGGCTGCTGGTGGGCCACACGCCTCGCAGGCCGCCGATCGAGGTTGCGTCCCCGCGAACCGCGGGCGAGCACCGGGGCTTCACGGGCGACGCGGATCC
>DATGKK010000045.1:0-25569 GCA_035294725.1 Acidimicrobiales bacterium
GAGGCGGCGTCGAACTTCCGGACGGCGATGGAGGTCCTCCGTCGCGACGCCGAGCTCGTCGAGTGGCTCTCGGACCGGCTCGTCGAGGTTGCGGCCTCGGTGCCCGAGACGATCGAGGGGTGCCGGCTCGGCTCGGCCTCGTCGAAGGCGGTGTTCTCGGACCGGCGCATCACCGACTTCGAGCACTACCCGGAGGAGCTCTTCAAGGCGCCCGGGACGAAGGTGGCCAACCGTGCCGCCCTCGGCACCTGGGGCGCCTACGTCAACACGCTCGCGAGGGCCGAGCACGGTCGCCCCCTGTTCGTCGCCGCCTCGGCCGACTTGGCCGAGTCGACCAACCTCGCCGGCTTCGCGGCCGGCTTCGGCGGCCGGGAGGGCTGCGGTTGGTACGACCGGGAGTCGAACCCGCAAGGGTGCCTGATGCCGACCGAGATCACCGAGTTCGCCAACGCCGGCCTCGTCGCCGGCCTCGCCACGGTGAACCTCGCCGCGGACCCCTTCCAGGAGTTCGACGGGTTTTGGGGGGCGACCTCCACCTACGGCTCGTTCTCCTATCTCAACTACGGTGCCATGCGGTTGTTGAGCCAGCTCGCCCAGGACTGCGAGCTGCAGGTGGGCAAGGTGCTCTGGGTGGCGAGCCACTCGGGGCCGGAGACGGCCGAGGACTCCCGGACCCACTTCGGGATCTTCGAGACGACCGTCACCCAGCTCTTCCCACGGGGCTACGTGATCGACCTCCACCCGTGGGAGCACAACGAGGTGCCCGTCGTGCTCGGAGCGGCCCTCGCGACGCGAGCGCCCATCGTGGCGCTCCATCTCACGCGCCCCGCCATCGAGGTTCCCGACCGCGGTTCGCTCGGGATGCCCTCGCATTTCGCAGCCGCTCGGGGCGCCTACGTGCTGCGCGACTTCTCGCACGAGCACCCGAGGGCCGGCACCGTCTTCGTGCGGGGCACGATGCCGACCCACCACCTCGTCTCGCTCCTGCCCGAGCTCGACCGCCTCGGCCTCAACGTGAAGGTCGTGGCGGCGATCAGCCCCCAGCTGTTCGACCTGCAGGAGCCGTCGTACCGCGAGTCCGTGGCCACGGCAGCCGACCGGCTCGACGCGATGGTGGTGACCAACGGCTCGTTCGACGGGATGCGCGGCTTCGTGGACGGACCCCTCGTGCGGGAGTACTCGCTCTCGGCCGACTGGGACGACCGGTGGCGGACGGGCGGGTCGGTCGAGGAGGTGATCGAGGAGGCGCACCTCGACGCCGGCCACATCCTCGAGGCCATCGCCCGCTTCGTCGCAGAGCGGCCCGAGCGGCTGCACCGCTGGTCGTCGCTCGTCGGCGAGCTCGGCTGAGCCGAGCCCGGGCCTTCACGCCAGCCGTGCCGCCGCGGCCCGCAACGTCCCTCCTTGCTCCCAAAACCACATCCATGTAACTTGAGGCCCTCATCGGTGCTGTGTGAGCGCCGGAGCTGGGAGGGAAGCGGGATGCCGCAACGAAGGTACGTAGGCGCATGGATCGGGGTTGACGGCACTACTCGGTGCGATCGGCGCCGTCGGTAGCTCGCCGGCGGGGGCCGCCAACACGCCGGCCCACCTGGCAACCGCTCCCCGGCGGTCTATGCCTCGTCCAGTGGCCCGGCTCGCCCGCCCGGCACCGCGCCCGCCTCAGCCGGCACAGCTCGAGCACGCGACGAGCCCTTCAGCCTCGGCCCTCGCCGGGATCCGATCGAGGGATAGGTCGACGGTCCTCGGGTCCGCCCCGACGCTGGCCGGGGCGTCCGTCACCACCTTCGACGTCACCACCGAGGTCGACTCGGCCAACGTGAGCCCGACGGGGACGACATGCACCGACTCGGAGACGACGCCCGAATGCTCGTTGCGGGCGGCCGTCGAGGCCGCCAACAACCTCGGCACGCCGGTCGTGATCGACGTCCCGGCGGGCACCTACACCCTGTCGCTCGGGCAGCTCACGGTGGACAACCAGGGCGGCACGTCCATCGTCGGGGCGGGTGCCTCCACCACGACGATCGCCGGCGACGGCACCGGCCTCATCGACCTCACCGGTTCAAACGGGGCGACGCTCTGGCTCACCGGCCTGAGCCTCACCGGCGGCAGCGGCAGTGATGGCGGTGCGCTCGAGATCGACTACGCGAGCGATTCGGCGGTGCTCGACCAGGTGACGATCACGAGGAATGCCGCCACAGGCTACGGCGGCGCCATCGACTGTGGCTTCGACGAGGAGGGCGGCAGCCTGTGGGCGATCGACTCCACGATCTCGAACAACACCGCCGAAGAGGGCGGCGGCATCTACTCCTACTGGTGCGGCCTCCAGCTCAACAACACGGACGTGACGTCCAACACCGCCACCGACGACGCCGGCGGCGGCATCCTGATGGAGTACGGCAGCCTCACGGCCAAGGGCGGAAAGATCAACTCCAACGTGGCAGGTGGCGCGAGCACTGCGGGCTATGGCGGCGGCATCTACAACGAGTACGGCGTCGATGCCCTCTACGGCGTGAAGGTGAACTACAACAAGGTGCTCGACGGCGGCGAGGGCGGCGGCGACCTCGAGGACTACAGCCAGCTCACCGCGACGGGAGGCACCTTCTCCTCCGACCAGGCGCTCGGAGCCTCCAGCTACGGCGGCGGCCTCTACCTTGACGAAGGGGCGCAGGTCAGCCTGCATGGCGTCACCCTCGACCACGACTCGACCGGAGTCACGGACACGACCTCCTACGGCGAGGGCGGCGGGGCGATCTACGACTACGCCGAGGAGTATGGCAACTCGCTCACCATCGATGACGCGAGCACGCTCATGGACAACGCGACGGGCGCCGTCGTCGCCTACGGCTACTACGGCGGGAGCACCCTGGCCATCTCGGACTCGACGATCGAGGACAACACCTCGCCGATCGAGTACCAGGCGGGCGGCCTGACGGCCTATCAGTACGAGTACGGCGGCATGACGGTGACCCTTGACGGCGACACGATCACGGGCAACACCGAGAGCGGGTCCTACTCAGCGGGCGGCGTGATGGTCTGGCCGGAGTACTACGGCGGGGTCAGCCTCGCGATGAGCGGGGACACCGTGAGCCAGAACTCGTCATCCGGATCCGAGGGGTCCGGCGGAGTGATCGCCTACGCCGAGGAGTACTCGAACCTGTCGGTGAGCGTCTCCGGGTCAAGCTTTACCGGAAACTCGGCGCCCAACGGTGGGTTTGGCGGCGCCCTCGACGTCTACGGCGACGACGACTACTCGCCGACCGAGCTGTCCGTCACGGGCTCGACGTTCGACGCGAACTCAGCCGGGTCAGCGGCAGCAGGCGAGGAGGGCTACGGCGGGGCGCTCTTCGAGGGCTACTACGGCACCGTGTCGATCAGCAGCTCCGAGCTGTCGGGCAACACAGCGGTCGGCGGCTCGGCGAAGGGCGGCGCAGGCGGCGCGTTCTACAGCGAGTCCTACCAGAGTGCCGCCTTCTCGGGCGACCGGATCGTCGGCAACGCGGCCACCGGTCTCGGCTCCTACGGCGGCGGCGTCGTCTCCTATGACGAAGCGGGCGACACCTACACGTCCACCGCGATCTCGGGCAACAGGGCCGTGTATGGCGGGGGCATCTACTTCGACGGGTACACGCAGATCTTCAACGACTCCACCGTGAGCGGGAACGTGGCCGGGAGCGACACGGTCGTCGGGTTCGGCGGCGGCATCTACAACGAGGACGGCGAGTTGCAGGCAACCGACACCACCTTCGCTGACAACCACGCTCTCGACGGCGGCGAGGGTGGCGCGATCGCCAACTACTCCTCGGGGCACCTCGAGGCGGAGTACTCGACGATCGCTGACAACAGCGCCGCGAATGGTGGCGCGATCTACGAGGACGGTGACGGCGGCACCTTCTTGGCGAGCATCGTCGCCGGCAACACCACTGGTGGGTCGGCTCCGACGCTGGACAACTGTGACGTGGTGCGCTCGAGCTTTGGCTCGTCCGGCGGGAACGTCTTCGGGAGCTCGGACTGCGTCGCCGCTCTGGCGACCGGCGACCTCGTCACCTCCGACCCGGGCCTCGCGCCGCTCGGGAGCTACGGCGGGGCTACCCAGACGGTGAAGCTAAAGGCGACCAGCCCCGCCCGCACGAGGGCGAGCGGGACCTGCCCTGCGACCGACCAACGCGGTGAGCCTCGGCCGGCGACGGGCTGCTCCGCCGGTGCCTACCAGTTCGCCCCGGGTGCGATCGCAAGCCTTGGACGGGTCTCCGCCCCTGCCGGTGTGCACATCACCCTGTTCGGCCACGGGTTCCTCTTCGCCCGCAGGGTGATGTTTGGCGGCCGGATGGCGACCTTCACCGTGATGAGCGACACGAAGATCGTCGCCACCGTGCCGGCGGGCTATGCGGCCGGCACCAAGGTCACGGTCAAGGTGGTCACGCCGGACGGCCACGGGGCCACGGCAAGATTCACCTACAAGTAGGCCAGCAGTTCCTCGGCGACGAAGGGGGCGGGTGTCTCACAGATGCCCGCCCCCTTGGTCCGGGCACCCTTCCCGGCGAGGAGCCCGGAGCCGGAGCAGGCTTCTAGCCGCGGGTGAGCAGGCGCCCGAGGATCGCCGTCAGCTCGTCGGCAGCCCCGACGACGTCGAGCTCGCGGGCCGAGAGCCGCTCGAGCAGGGTCCGGCCCGCGGCGAGGGCTGCCTCGACCCCCGGGGAGGTGGGGGAAAGACCCGCCTCCGGCGCCGGGACCCGGCCCAGGACGGCGCTGGCGAGGTGCCCGCAGGCATCGAGTGCCAGCCGCTCCACCTCCTCTGCGGCCCGTGAGGCGCGCCGGCGAGCGAGGCCCTCGCCCGATTCGAGGTGGGACCGGTGCGACTCGATCGCCTCCCAGAGCTCGCCGAGCCCCTCGCCGGAGGAACCCACCGTCTCGACGATGGGTGGGGTCCACTCCATCTCGCCCGAGAGCTGCAGCATGTGCACGAGGTCGCGGCGGGTCTCCCGCACGCCGGGCCGGTCCGACTTGTTGATCACGAGCACGTCCGCCACCTCGAGCAGACCGGCTTTGTTCGCCTGGACCGCGTCCCCCCAACCCGGGTTGAGCACGACGACCACCGTGTCGCAGGTCCCTGCCACCTCGACCTCGACCTGGCCGACGCCGACGGTCTCGACGATGACGAGGGGCCATCCTGCTGCGTCGAGGAGCCGCACCGCGTCCGGCACGGCGGCGGCGAGACCGCCGAGATGCCCGCGCGTGGCCATCGAGCGGATGTAGACGCTCCGGTCGAGAGCGTGGTCCTGCATGCGGACGCGGTCGCCGAGGATGGCGCCGCCCGAGATCGGGGAGGAGGGGTCGATCGCGAGCACGGCGACGGGGCCGGAGCCGTGGGCGAGCGCCTCGGAGACGAGCCGGCCGGTCAACGTGGACTTGCCGGCGCCGGGAGCGCCCGTGAGGCCGATCGAGTAGGCGCGGCCCGCGCGGGGGTGGGTGAGGCGGCTCAGCTCGCGGGCAGCCGGGCCGCCCCGCTCGACGAGCGAGAGGAGGCGGGCGAGCGACCGCCGATCGCCCTTTGCGCCGCCGCTCGCGAGCTCGAGGAGGCCGGCCGGGTCGAAGGGGCGGGCTTGCAGCTGGCTGCTCACTCAGCTCCCCGGCGGACGTCCGCGCCGAGCGCCGCGAGCCGGCCGGCGAGGTCCTCGTAGCCCCGGTCGACGTGCTCGGCGCCCGCCACCTCTGTTTCGCCGTCCGCGACGAGCCCGGCGAGCACGAGTGCAGCGCCTGCCCGGATGTCCGGCGAGCGGACGGGGGCGCCCGAGAGCCGCGGCACCCCGCGCACGACGGCGTGGTGACCCGTGGTCGTGATGTCGGCTCCCATCCGGCGCAGCTCGTCCACGTAGCGGAAGCGACCGGCGAAGATGTTCTCCGTCACGATCGCGACGCCGTCCGAGACGGCGAGCATCGTGACGAGGAACGGCTTGTAGTCCGTCGCCACCCCGGGGTAGGGAAGCGTCGAGATGTCCACGGCGTGCAAGGGGTGGGTCGCCCTCGCGAGGAGGCCCGAGCCAGTGTCGACGGTGTGGACGCCGATGGTGGCGAGCTTCTCGAGGAGCATCTCCATGTGGTCGGCGCGGGCGTGGCGGAGCTCGATCTCGCCGCCGGCGAGGCCTACGGCGGCGAGGAAGGTCGCGGCCTCCACCCGGTCCGCGATGGCGGCGTGGTCGGCAGGGCGCAGCTCGTCCACGCCTTCGATCTCGATGCGGGAGGTCCCGGCGCCCTCGATCCGGGCGCCCATCCCGCACAGCATGCCGGCCAGGTCGACCACCTCTGGCTCGCGAGCCGCGTTCTCGATCACGGTCGTGCCCTTGGCGAGGACGGCGGCCATCATCACGTTGTCGGTCGTGGTGTGGCTCGGGAACTCGAGCACGACCCGGGTCCCGACGAGGCGGTCGCAGCGACCCTCCACGTAGCCGTGGTCGGTCGTGAACTCGGCGCCGAGCTCCTCGAAGGCGCGAAGGTGCATGTCGATCGGCCGGCCGCCGAAGTCGTCCCCTCCGGGCATCGAGACCCTCGCCGACCCGTAGCGGGCGAGCAGCGGGCCGAGCACCACGATCGAGGCCCGGATCTTCTCCACGACCTCGTAAGGGGCGACCGGGACGACGTCCTCCGGCACCTCGATCTCGAGGACTCCACCCGTCCCGCGGCCGCTGCGGTGGCTGCGCACCCCCATCGCGCCGAGGAGCTCGCAGACGATCCCGACGTCGGTGATCGCGGGCACGTTGGCAATGCGGTGGGATCCGGGAGCGAGCAGCGTCGCCGCCATGCACTTGAGCACGGAGTTCTTCGCGCCGAAGATCTCGACCTGGCCTGAGAGGGGCCCGGACGGTCTCACGAAGAAGCGCTCCATCCGGGCGACGATAGCCCCCCGACTACTAACGTTCGCCTCTGTGGCACCCGAACGTCAGGCCCCTGACCGCAACTTGGCCCTGGAGCTCGTGCGGGTGACGGAGGCCGCCGCCCTCGCCGCCGGCCGCTGGCTCGGCCGGGGCGACAAGGAGGGCGCCGACAGGGCGGCGGTCGACGCCATGCGGATCGTGCTCCACACCGTGCCGATGGCCGGCGTCGTCGTGATCGGCGAGGGCGAGAAGGACGACGCCCCGATGCTGTTCAACGGGGAGGAGATCGGCGACGGCAGCCCGCCGGAGACCGACATCGCCGTCGATCCGATCGACGGGACGACCCTCACCGCCCTCGGCAGGGCGGGAGCCCTCTCGGTGATCGCCGTCTCCGAGCGTGGGACGATGTTCGACCCCGGACCGTGCGTCTACATGGAGAAGCTGGCCGTCGGCCCCGACGCCGTGGGCGTGATCGACGTGACGAAGGGGGCGACCGAGAACCTGCGGGCCGTCGCCGAGGCGAAGGGCAAGACCGTGCGCGACCTGACCGTGGTCATCCTCGACCGGGACCGGCACGCCGAGCTGATCCGGGAGGTGCGAGAGGCGGGTGCCCGCATCCAGCTCATCACCGACGGCGACGTCGCGGCGGCCATCGCGACCGCCTGGCCGAGCTCGGGCGTCGACGTGCTCATCGGGACCGGGGGCACCCCGGAGGGCGTGCTCGCCGCGGCGGCGCTGCGCTGCATGGGTGGCGAGCTGCAGGGCCGGCTCTGGCCCCGCAACGAGGAGGAGCGCCGGGAGGCCGAGGCGGCAGGGTACGACGTCGGGCGGGTCCTCACCACCGAGGACCTCGTGCGAGGGGACAACTGTTTCTTCGCCGCCACGGGCATCAGCGGGGGAGAGCTGCTCCGTGGTGTCCGCTACGAGGAGGGCGGCGCCACGACTCAGTCCCTCGTGATGCGCTCGAAATCCGGCACGGTCCGCCTCGTCGAGGCTCGCCACCAGCTGCAGAAGCTCCGCAGCTTCTCGGCCATCGAGTTCTGGTGAGCCCGGCGGCTGCCGGCCGGGAGCCGCCTCATCGTTGGTACCAGCGGGCGGTCTTCTACGAGCTCGCTCCGCGCAGCTTCTACGACTCGAACGGGGACGGCGTCGGGGACCTCGCCGGGGTTCGCGAGAAGCTCGAGTACCTCGAGTGGCTCGGCGTGGACTGCCTCTGGCTCCTGCCCTACTACCCGTCCCCGCTGCGCGACGGCGGCTACGACGTGAGCGACTTCCTCACGGTCGCCCCCGAGTGCGGGAGCGTCGACGACCTCGCCGCGCTCCTCGAGGAGGCGCATCGGCGCCAGATCCGGATCATCGCCGATCTCGTGATGAACCACACGAGCGACCGGCATCCCTGGTTCGAGCAGTCGCGCTCGAGCCGGAGCGACCCGAAGGCGGACTGGTACATCTGGGCCGACGACGACCACGGCCTTGCCGACGTGCGCGTGATCTTCGTCGACGCCGAGCCGTCGAATTGGACCTTTGACGCGGGTCGCGAGCAGTACTACTTCCACCGCTTCTTCCACCACCAGCCGGACCTCAACTACGCCAACCCGGAGGTGCTGGAGGCGATGCTCGAGGTCGTGCAGTTCTGGCTCGGCCTCGGCCTCGATGGCTTTCGCCTCGACGCCGTGGCCTATCTTGGAAAGCGCGAGGGCACCTCCTGTGAGAACCTGCCCGAGACCCACGAGATCCTGCGGACGCTGCGGCGGGAGGTCGACGCCCGCTTCCCGGGGCGGGTGCTGCTCGCCGAGGTGAACCAGTGGCCGACCGACGTCGTCGACTACTTCGGGGACGGGGACGAGTGCCACATGGCCTTCCACTTCCCCCTGATGCCCCGTATGTTCATGGCGATCCGGCGCGAGCAGCGCTTTCCGATCACCGAGATCCTCGCCCAGACCCCGCCGATCCCCGAGGGCTGCCAGTGGGGGACCTTCCTTCGCAACCACGACGAGCTGACCCTCGAGATGGTGACCGACGACGAGCGCGACTACATGTACGGCGAGTACGCGAAGGACCCTCGCATGCGCCGCAACCTCGGCATCCGGCGCCGCCTCGCGCCGCTCGTCGGCAACGACCGGCGCGTGGCCGAGCTGCTCCACTCCATGCTGATGTCGCTGCCGGGGGCGCCCATCTTGTACTACGGCGACGAGATCCTGATGGGCGACAACGTCTACCTCGGCGACCGGGACTCGGTGCGCACGCCGATGCAGTGGACGCCGGACCGCAACGGGGGGTTCTCCTCCGCCGACTTCGCGAGGCTCGTGCTCCCACCGATCATGGACCCGGTCCACGGCTACCAGGCCGTCAACGTCGAGGCCGAGCGGCGCGACGCCTCCTCGTTCCTCCACTGGCTGCGGCGGATCGTGCACGTGCGCCGCCAGTTCCCGGTCCTCGCGACGGGCGCCCTCGAGGTGCTCCCCGCCGACAACCCTTCGGTGCTCGCCTACCTCCGCTCCGAGCCCGGCTCCCCGACGGTGCTGTGCGTGAACAACCTGAGCCGCTTCGCGCAGCCGGTCGCGCTCAGCCTCCTCGGCTTCGAGGGGACCCAGCCGATCGAGCTCCTCGGCCGGATCCCCTTTCCCGAGGTGGACCTCGAGCCGTACCGGGTCACGCTGCCTCCCTACGGCTTCTTCTGGTTCGAGCTGCGGGAGCCGGAGCGGTGAGCGCCGCCAGGGTGCCGCTCGGCGGGGGCACGAGAGAGCTCGCCGGCCTTCTCGCCCCGTGGATCGCCCGCCAGGACTGGGCCCAGTCGGCCCTTGGGGTCCTCGGCTCGCGCCGCGTGCCGGTGCGGACGGTGGATCTCGAGGTGCTGCGCCCGGGGCGCCCGGGGCTTGCGAGCGTGATCGTCGACGCGGGCCAGGACCCCACCTCTCGACTGCACGTCCTCGTCGGCTGGCGGGACGTCGCGCAGGCGACGGCCACGCTGCTGCGACCGGGGGCGGTCTTTGGCTCGGGAGCCGATGGCGAAGGGAGCGTCCTCCTCTACGACGCCCTCGCCGACGCCGAGCTCTGCCTCGAGCTGCTCGGCGCCGTGACCGGCGGCCGCGAGCGGGCGGCGCGGGTGCGCGTCGTGCACTCCCTCGCCTCCCACGCCTCGCTCGTGTTCGACGAGCGCCTTTTCATGAAGTCGTACCGGGTGATCGAGCGGCGGACCCGGCCCGAGATCGAGGTGATGGAGGGGCTCGACCGAGTCGGGTTCAATCACCTGCTCGCTCCGGTCGCCCACTGGTCCCGGGCGGGCGGCGACCTCGCGCTCGTCCGGGAGTTCCTGCCGGGCGCGGTGGAGGGCAAGGCGCTCGCCCTCACGTCGCTGCGGGACCTCCTCGCTCGGGCGACCGGGGAGGGCGACGGGGTCCCCTCGTTCGAGGAGGTGGGCCTCGCCGGGGGTGACCTCGGCGACGAGATGCGCCGGCTCGGCCGCACGACCGCAGAGCTGCATCTCGCGCTCGCCGAGGCGTTCGGCGTCGAGAGCCGGAGTGGCTCGGGACCACCGCTGATCAGGATCCATGGCGACTACCACCTGCGCCGGGTGATGCGCGTCGAGGCCGGCTGGCTCGTCGCCGGCTTCGGCGACGACCCCCTCACCGGTCGCGACGCGGGAGCGGCCAGCCAGGCGGACGCTCGCAGGGCCGAAGCCGTCGCCGACCTCGCCGAGCTGTGCGAGTCGCTCAGGCTCGTGGCCGCAGAGGCCGTCTCGGTCCAGACGCCGGCGACGCTGGACCTGGCCTCGGCGGTCGCCGCGGGCTGGGTCCGCCACAACACAAGGGCGTTCCTCAGCGGGTACCTCGACACCGACGGGATCGCTCGCCTCGCACCGGGCACCGCCGACGACCTGCTCGAGAAAGTGGCGAGCTACCGGCAGCGGTGAGGCCGGGCGCCGCCCTCAGTACTGGTAGCCGCCCCTGACGGCGATCTTCTCGGCCGCAGCGCGGATGTCCTCGGCGGCCTTCTCGGGCGAGACCACGTTGATGAGCACCCCCGTCCCGAGCTCGAAACCGGCTCGGGTCGTGAGGTTCGGCAGCACGTGCACGTGCCAGTGGTACATGCCGGTCGCCCGGTACGGAGCCGAGTGGAAGACGAGGTTGTAGGCGATGTCGCCGAGGTGCTCGGTGAGCGCCTGCAGCGCGGAGCGTACCGCCTTGCCCACGGCGACGAGCCGCTGGGTCGGGGCGCGGTGCAGGCAGGCCCCGTGCTCCCGGGGCACGACGAGCACCTCGTAGGGCGTGCCGCTCCAGAACGGCATGAACGTGACGGACTCCTCGGTGGCCTCGACGATGCGGTATCCGACCCGCTCCTCCGAGGCGGCCGCGGCGCAGAGCAGGCAGCCGCCGGCGAAGCGGGCGAAACCGGCCTGCTCCTCGGCCAGCTCCCTCGGCACGAACGGGATGCCGAGCAGCTGCCCGTGGGGATGGGCGATCGAGGCACCCGCCTGGCGGCCGTGGTTCACGATCATCTGGCTGTAGCGAAGGCCCGGCGTGCTCTGGTGCTCCTCGACCCGGTCGCGGATCGCCGCCATGACGAGGGCGCACTGCTCGTCGGGGAGCGAGGCGAAGGAGCGGTCGTGGTCGGGCGAGAGGATGAGGACCTCGTGGATCCCGCTTGCGGGCGCCTCGGTGAACACCGGCCCCCGGTGCTCGACCACGAAGGCGGCGTCGCCCTGGAAGGCCGGGTACCGGTTCGGGACGACCCGGACGAGCCATCGCTCCGAGGGTCCGGCCGGTCCGTAGACCTCGAGAGCGGGCAGCGTGTCGCCCTCGTTCCCGGGGCAGAACGGGCAGTGCTCGGCGTCGTCGGCGTCCGGGGTGGGCTGGCGTGGGATGAAGTGCCCACCTTGCCGCTGGGAGCGGTCCGTCGAGACCGCAACCCACCTACCCGACAAAGGATCGAGCCGGAGCTGGTTCACCCTTGCGCTGTACCCTTCCTGCTCTGGTGTGGACATCGTCGACCACGTGTGCAAAGGCTACTCCTGGCCAGCGCTCTGACCGTGCAGCCTGATGCCGGCTCCGCTCTACGACGTCCTCCTTCTTTTCCATGTCGCCTCCGCCCTCATTGGGTTCGGATCCGTCGCCATCGGCGGATGGGCGGCGTCGAGGGCGCGCCACCGACGGGAGCCGGCCGGCGACGATCGGGTCGTCCGGTTCTTCCGGCCCGGGATCGACTGGCCCGCCCGGCTCGTGCTGCTCGTCCCCGTGCTCGGCCTCGCCATGCTCTTCGGGGGCGACCGGGAGGCGGTGGGGCAGGCATGGCCGTGGGCGGGGCTCGCGCTCTGGTGCGTCGGGGCCGGCCATGTGATCGGCATCGGCTGGCCCGCCGAGGCGCAAGCGCAGCGCGAGCTCGCGGCGCTCTCGAGAGGCGAGGTCTCGAAGGAGGGCTTCGTCGCGGCGTGCGCCCGCATGGAGCGAGCCGCCGCCGTGGCGAGCCTTTGTGCCGTGGCCGCCATCGTCCTCATGGTCGTGCAGCCCTGAACCGCCAGCCCAGGGCTAGATTGTGCGCCCGGACCGCTGCCCGGGCGACCCGGCCGGGGCGTGGCGCGGCGGCTCATCTTCCATGACCGGATCCGATCCCTCCTCCCGCATCGCAGGCTCCCGGCCACGCGCCGCGCCCGCCCGCGCCCGGAAGGGCCTCAGGCTCGTGAGGAACCTGGCCGTGCTCGGCCTGCTCGCCGGCGTCGGCGTGGCCGCCTGTGCCGCCATCCCGAGAGCTGCGGGCCGTCACGACTCGTCGACCACGACGACGGACGGCCCGCCCGCCTCCTCCCCAACTTCCAGCACCCTCGCCACGGTCCACTCGTTCCACGTCGGCATCTGGACCTTCGACTGGAAGGACACCACCCGGAACACGGTCAACCCCGCCAATCCCGCCCAGCCGATCCCGGGCCGGGTCCTCACCACGCAGGTCCGCTACCCCACCTTGCGCGGGAGCGCGGCCGGCGAGACCCCCGGAGCCGCCGCGGCGACGGCCTACGGCCCCTTCCCGGTCATCGTCTTCGCCCACGGCTTCGGCGTCGATCCGGTCGCCTACGAGCCCTTGCTCGACGCCTGGGTGCGGGCCGGGTTCATCGTCGTCTCGCCGATCTTCCCCGACGAGAACGCCTCGATCGTCAAGCAGGTCGGCGGGATCTCCTCGCAAGAGGCGCTCACGGCGGAGACGGACGAGACGAACGAGCCCGGCGACATCGCCTTCGTGCTCCAGCAGCTGGCGGTGGCGGCCGAGACTCCCGGTACCCCGCTCACGCGCCTCCCCGACCTCTCCGAAGTGGCCCTCGCGGGCCAAAGCGACGGGGCCAACGTGGTCGGGGCGCTCGCGTTCGGCTCGGCCTACGCCTCGATCTGGGCGAGCATCGAGCCAGAACCGAAGGCGGTCGCCGTGCTCTCTGGCGAGGAGCTCACGGCGGGGCCGGGCAACTACGGCGCCAACACCTACGGCTCCGGTCCGCAGTCCCCCGCGCTGCTGCAGGTGCAGAGCACGGCCGACTCCTGCAACCCGGGGCAAGACGCGTACGCGTTGTACTCGAGGATCGACCACGGTCCCGTCCACCTGTTCGAGACGCTCACCGGAGCGAGCCACCTCGATCCCTACGTCGGCGTCCAGCCGTGGGCGGCCATCGTCCAGAAGGTGACGACGGAGTTCTTCGAGGTCGAGCTTCACTGGCGCGACGCCGGGCTCTCGCTCGCGAGGGTCGTCGCCGCGGGCTCGGTCCCGGGGACCTCCTCGATGGAGCCGCCGACCGACGAGACGTTCGCCGACGAGCCGCCGTTCAGCTGCACGATCCCTCCCGGCCTCGACACGGGCGCCGGCTGAGGGCGAGGAGCCGCCGTGAACGGGAGCAACCGCCGCATCTACCTCGACCACGCCGCCTCGACGCCCGTGCGCCCGGAGGTGCGGGAGGCGATGGAGCCGTACTGGTCAGAGGAGTTCGGGAACCCCTCCGGCGCCCACCGCGCCGCCCGCGCCGCCCGCCGGGCGGTCGACGAGGCTCGCGAGGCGCTGGCGGCCGTCCTCGGCTGCGAGCCGGCCGACGTCGTCTTCACGAGCGGAGGCACGGAGTCCGACAACCTCGCCGTCACGGGCTCGGCCCTGCACGCCCTCGGGCGCGGCGCTGCGACGGCCGTCGTCTGCTGCTCGGCCATCGAGCACCCTGCGGTGCTCGAGCCGGTGCGGTTCCTCGGCGGAGCGGAGCTCCCCGTCCACCCTGACGGCCTCGTCGACCTCGAGGCCCTCGAGGCCGTGCTCGCCAACGAGGGCGACGGCGTCGCCCTCGTCTCGGTGATGCTCGCCAACAACGAGATCGGCGTCGTGGAGCCGGTCGCGGCCATCGCAGCCCTCGTGCGCGAGCGGGCGCCGCAGGCCCTCGTCCACACCGACGCGGTGCAGGCTCTCCGCTGGATCGACCTCGCCGCAGCCGCCGCGGCCGCCGACCTTGTCTCGGTGACGGCGCACAAGATCGGCGGCCCGAAGGGGATCGGCGCCCTCGTCGCCCGACCCCGAGCCCGTGAAGGGCTCACCCCGATCCTCCGGGGCGGGCCGCAGGAGCGGGAGCTTCGCGCCGGCACGCTCAACGTGGCCGGGATCGTCGGCTTCGCGCGTGCGGCCGAGCTGGCGGCGGCCGAGCGCTCGGCGGCCTGTGCCGTGGCGGCGGCGCGGGCGGCACAGCTGCGCGCCGGGCTCCAGGCGGTCGAGCCGAAGGTGACGTTCGCCGCCGAGGGCGCCCCCCGCCTTGACGCGATCGTGAACGCCGGTTTCCCGGGCATCTCCTCCGAGGAGCTGCTGTTCGTGCTGGATGAGCTCGGCGTCGCCGCCTCGGCCGGCTCCGCCTGCGCCTCGGGAGCGCTCGAGCCGAGCCCGGTGCTCTCGGCCCTCGGCCTGACGGCGGCGGAGGCGAGGTCGCACGTCCGCTTCTCCCTCGGTCCCGAGACGACCGAGGACGAGGTCGCTGCCGCCGTGGACGCCCTCGGCGAGGCGCTCGGGCGCCTCAGGGCCTGAGGCGGTCTGGGAGACTGCTGCCGATGGCTCGCGTGCTCGTCGCGCTCTCCGGCGGAGTGGACTCGTCCGTGGCCGCCGCGCTCGCCTGCGAGGCGGGCCACGAGGTGGTCGGCGCCACCATGAAGCTCTGGGGCGGGGAGTCGGACTCAGGGTGCTGCTCGGTCGGCGACGTCGAGGACGCCCGCCGGGTGGCGCACCGGCTCGGCATCGACCACCACGTGTTCAACTTCACCGAGGAGTTCGCACACCACGTCGTCGGGCCGTACGTCGCCGCCCACGGCCGGGGCGAGACGCCGAACCCGTGCATCGAGTGCAACCGGCACATCAAGTTCGACCGCTTGCTCGAGCGGGCGCTCCGGCTCGGCTTCGATCTCGTCGTCACGGGCCACCACGCTCGCCTCGATCGCAGCGGCGGGGTGCCGAGGCTGCGTCGCGGCCGGGACGCGAGGAAGGACCAGTCCTACGTCCTCTCCTGCCTCGGACCCGCTGCCCTCGCCCGCCTCGAGCTGCCGGTCGGGGAGATGACGAAGGAGGAGGTGCGAGCCCTCGCCGCCCGGCTCGGGCTTGCGACTGCCGCGAAGCCGGACAGCCAGGAGGTCTGCTTTGTCGCCGGCGGCGCCGGCCCGGCGGCGCGGCGCGCCTTTCTCGAAGGGCGGATCGAGCTGCACCCGGGCGACGTGGTCGACGGGGCGACCGGCGAGGTCGTGGGCCGCGTCCCCGCCGTCGAGCTCGTGACGGTCGGCCAGCGCCGAGGGCTCGGGGTCGCGGCGGGGGAGCGCTGCTTCGCCGTCGAGGTGGACGTCGCCGGGCGGCGGGTCACCCTCGGGCGCGGGCCCGCCCTCCTCGCCCACGAGATCCGGCTCGGCCGGCGGACCTGGACGGCAGAGCCGGTGCCCGCCGGCACGGCGGTGGCGATCCAGGCGAGCGCGCACGGGCGGGCGGTCGAGGCCGTCACCACCGAGGAGGGGGTGCAGCTTCGCGCCCCGTTCCGGCGGGTCGCCCCGGGCCAGACCGTGGCGCTCTACGACGCCGGGACCGCCTCGGTCGTTCTCGGCTCGGGGGTCGCCCTCCCCTCGCAACGGGGGGCGGCGTGAGCACTGGCGGACCGGAGCCCGGCACCCCCATCGCTCCAGACCCCGAGCTCCCGCCGGCAGAGCGCGTGCGCGAGCTGCGCGAGCTCATCGCCCACCACTCGCAGCTCTACCACGAGCTCGACGCACCAGAGATCCCCGACGCCGACTACGACGCGCTCGTCGACGAGCTCCGGTCGCTCGAGGAGGCCCATCCCGAGCTCGCCACGGCGGACTCCCCAACCCAGGCCGTCGGGGCGCCTGCGTCGCCGCTGTTCCCTCCGGTGCGCCACCGGGTCCCGATGATGAGCCTCGACAAGGTCGTGAGCCTCGAGGAGCTGCTCGCCTGGGGCGCCCGCGTCCAGCGGCTGCTCGGGCTCGACGACGAGGCGACCCGCGAGATGGACCTCGTCTGCGAGCCGAAGATCGACGGCCTCTCGATCTCGATCAGCTACGAGGCCGGCCGCTTCGTGCGAGCCGCGACGCGAGGTGACGGCCGGGTGGGCGAGGACGTCACCGAGAACGTCCGCACGATCGCGACGGTCCCGCTCGAGCTCGCTCTCGACCCGGCCGAGGTGGGAGAGGAGATGGAGGTGCGCGGCGAGGTCTACCTGCCGATCCGCGCGTTCGAGGAGCTGAACGAGCGCCAGGAAGCTGCCGGGGAGAAGGTCTTCGCCAACCCGAGGAACGCCGCGGCCGGCTCGCTGCGCCAGCGCGACCCCAAGGTGACCGCGAGCCGTGCCCTCGCCATGTTCGCCTACCAGGCGGAGACGTCGCCCGCCATGAGCCGGCAGTGGGAGATGCTCGAGCTGCTGCGGAGGGCGGGTTTCGTCGTGAACCCCGAGACGACGCTCGTGAAGGGCCTCGAGGCCGCCTACGCCTATTGCAAGCAGCTCGAGGGCCGCCGCCACGACCTCGACTACGAGATCGACGGCGCGGTCATAAAGATCGACGACCGCTCGCTCCACGACCGGCTCGGCGCCACCTCGCACGCGCCCCGGTGGATGATCGCCTACAAGTTCCCGCCCGAGGAGCGCACGACGGTGCTGAAGGCGATCATGGTCTCCATCGGCCGCACCGGGCGTGCCACGCCGTTCGCCGTGCTCGAGCCGGTCAAGGTGGGCGGCTCCACCGTCTCGCTCGCGAGCCTCCACAACGAGGACCAGGTCGCGCAGAAAGACGTCCGTCCCGGCGACACCGTGATCGTGAGAAAGGCCGGCGACGTCATCCCCGAGGTCGTCGGGCCCGTGCTCTCCGCCCGGCCCGGCTCGAGCGAGCCCTGGCACTTCCCCGCCAACTGCCCCGTCTGCGGCGAGCCCCTCGTCCGGCTCGACGGCGAGGCCGACACCTACTGCGTCAACCTCGACTGCCCCGGGCAGCAGGTCCAGAGGATCGCCCACTTCGCCTCCCGGGGGGCGATGGACATCGAGGGCCTCGGCGAGCAGCGGGTCCGCCAGCTCATCGAGGCCGGGCTCGTCGTCGACGCCGCCGACCTGTACCGGCTCGAGGTCGAGCAGCTCGCCGGGCTCGAGGGCTTTGCCATGCTCTCCGCGCGCAACCTGGTCGGCGCCATCGACGCCTCGCGCCACCGCCCCCTCGCCAACCTCCTCGTCGCCCTCGGCATCCGGCACGTCGGCGGCACGGTCGCCCACACCCTTGCGAGCGAGCTCGGCGACCTCGACGCCATCATGTCGGCGAGCGAGGAGGAGCTGGCGGCCACGCCCGGCGTGGGGTCGATCATCGCCGCCAGCGTTGCCCGCTTTTTCGCGAACGAGCGGAACCGCCAGGTGGTGGAGCGGTTGCGCGAGGCCGGTGTCTCCTTCGGCGTTCGGGTCGTGTCCGACCTCCCCCAGGTGCTCGCCGGCAAGAGCGTCGTCGTCACCGGGACGCTCGAGCGCCACTCGCGCGAGCAGGCGGAGGAGGCCATCACCGCGCGTGGCGGCAAGTCGCCCGGATCGGTCTCGGCGAAGACGACGGCGCTCGTCGTCGGGGCCTCGCCGGGAGCCGCCAAGCTGGCCAAGGCCGAGCAGCTCGGCGTCCCGATCCTCGACGAGGCCGCCTTCGAGCGGCTCCTCGAGACAGGGGAGCTGCCCTGAGCCACCCTCGCCGCCTCCTCGTCACGCTCGCCGCCGCCATGGCGTTCGCGCTGGCGGCAGGGGTCACCTACCTGGTTGGCGAGCCGAGCGACTCCCCGCACCTGGTGGCGGGACCGGGCACGGGCCGGATCCCGACGAGCGGCACCCTCCCGGCCGCCGGCGCCAGCGTGCCGGCCTTCGACCTCTGGTCGGACCCCGTCTTCCCGACGCTGTCCGTCGGCTACGCCATCGAGCGGCACCTCACCGCCGCCGGCCCGAGCGAGGCGCTCGCGAGGAGCGAGGACGGGGGCAGGACCTGGCACCTCGTCGGTGACTTCCCGTTTCCGAGCGGGTACTCCGAGGTGCAGTTCATCTCGGTCTCGACGGGGTACGCCTTCGGGCCCGCCGGCCTTGCCGTGACGAGGGACGGCGGCGCGAGGTGGGTCGAGGGGCAGAGCATCGGTGGCCGCCTGGAGCGGGTCGTGCCGATCGGGAGCGACGTTTGGGCGACCTTCGACGTCTGCCACGGACCCCCCGAGCCGGCGACGCCGTGCACGGTGCACCTCGCCATCTCGACCGACAGCGGGCTGCGCTTTTCCACTGCTCTCGCACCCGCCCCGCTCCCTGCCTCCTTCGGGGGTGGGGACATCCTCGCCCGGATCTCCGATGACGCCGCCTACGTGGTCTCCTACGGGCCGACCGGCGGTGGGCTGGCCCTCACCCATGACGGCGGCGCCACGTGGGCTCGCCTCGCGGACCCCTGCTCGTCCTGGCCGCTCGTCGACCTGGCGGCGCCGGCGCCCGGGCTCCTTTGGATGATCTGCGGGGGCGCTCCCGCGGCCGGCGGCTCCGCGAAGGCGGTCTTCCAGTCCGCCGACGGCGGCAGGACGTGGAGGGCGGAGGCCTACACCGGTTTCGGGCCCGCTGCCGGTCCCCTCGCCCGCCGGGCGCCGTTCGGGCGCATCTCCTACGAGGGGCAGCTCTCGCAGCTCGCGACGATCGACCCGGTGGCGGCCTGGATCGGCGTGAGCGGGGTGGGAGTGCTCGTGACCCGCGACCACGGCCGGCGGTGGTCGCTCGTCCGCGGGATGTCGAGGGCGGCGGCGGCCGGAGGCGCCGGCGTCGGCGTGACCTTCAACGACGCGCGGCACGGCTGGGCGATCGAGTTCCGGCGCGGGGTCTGGCGGACCTCCGACGGCGTCGACTGGCGGCTCGTGGACGGCACCTGAGCCCGGCTGCGCGCCGATCGCGGTCCGCGCGGTTGCCACGGTCCGCGGCCGGCCGCCAGGTAGGCTCGGGCGGAGTCTCATGTCGAGCATCGCTGAACAGGTCGGCCGTGTGGTCGGCGGCCGGTACCGGCTGCTCACCCCCATCGGCTCGGGAGCCTCCTCCCAGGTCTTCGCCGCGGTGGACACGCGCCTTGGACGGCGCGTGGCCGTGAAGGTGCTCCACCCGAGCCTCTCGCGCGACGAGGCCTTCCTGCGCCGCTTCCGCACCGAGGCCCGCCTCGCCGCCTCGCTCGACCATCCCCACGTGATGAGGGTCTTCGACTGGGGCGAGGAACGGTCGGGGCCCTACCTCGTGCTCGAGCTCCTGACCGGCGGCAGCCTCCGCGGCCTGCTCGACTCCGGCGCCCTGCTCTCCCACGCCCAGGTCGCCCGCTTCGGCGCCGAGGCGGCCTCCGGGCTCGCCTACGCCCACCGCCGCGGCATCATCCACCGGGACATCAAGCCGGGGAACTTGTTGTTCGACGACGACGGCCACGTCCGCATCGCGGACTTCGGGGTGGCGAGGGCGATCGCCCAGGCCTCCCAGACCGAGCCGCTCGGGATCATGTTCGGCACCGCCCGCTACGCCTCGCCCGAGCAGGCGCGAGGCACCGTGCTCGACGACCGCACCGACGTCTACTCACTGGCCCTCGTGCTGTACGAGTCGCTCACAGGGCGGGTGCCGTTCTCGGCCGAGACGGTCTCGGGGACGCTGATGGCCCGCCTCGACGCCTCGCTCCCGCCGGCTCGCGAGCTCGGGCCGCTCACTCCCATCCTTGCCGCCGCGGCCATCTCGGAGCCCCTCGCCCGTCTCGACGCCGCCTCGCTCGCCGCCGAGCTGGAGCAGCTCGGGCGGCTGCTCCCCCCGCCGGACCCGCTCCCGCTCGCCGCGATCGACGCAGGCCCGGGCGTGGCGCATCTTCCCGACCGGGACGTGACCGACCGGGACGAGCGCTCCGAGCGCATAGCGCCGGGGGCCACCCAGGTGCTCGAGGTGGGTGACCTGGTCGATCCCGACCTGCTCCTCGCCGACCTCACCGTCGCCGGGATCGCGGCCGATGACGGCGTCCCGGCAGCGGCGTCGGCGCTCTACACGGCCGGCATGGCGGAGCCGCCCGGGGGCCGCACGGCCGTGGCGGACGCCGGCCACGAGACCGGTGGCGTGCCACCGCCGCGCGGCAGCGGGCGAGGATCGGCCGGCACCTCGAAAGGCCGGCGGAAGGCGTGGACGGCCGTTGCGGTCGCGCTCCTCGTCCTCCTCGCCGCCGCCGGGGCGGTGGCCGGTGTCGTCCACTTCGTCGTCTACGGCCACGCCGTGCCGTCACTTCGCGACGAGCCCGTCGCCACGGCTCGCACCCTTGCCAGGGAGGCCGGCCTGCAGCTCCGGGTCGGCGGCTCGGCCTACGACCTCACCGTCCCGGCCGGCGACGTGATCAGCCAGTCGCTTGCTCCCGGCCGCCACGTGAAGGGCGGCACCGTGGTCGTCGTCACCGTCTCGCGCGGCCCCGCACCGGTCGAGGTGCCGGTCGTGGTCGGGCACACCCAGCGTCTCGCCCGCCAGCTCCTCGGGGCGGCGCACCTGAAGGAGGTGCCGGTCCTCGTCTACAGCGAGACGGTCCATCCCGGCGTCGTCGTCAGCCAGTCGCCCCTCCCGAGCGCCTCGACCCACCGGAAGGCTCCCCGCGGCTCTGCGGTCGTGGTCGACATCTCGAAGGGGCCCCATCCCCGCATCGTCCCGAAGCTCACCGGGGACAGCTGGTCGCAGGTGCAGGCGAAGCTCGGCTCCATGCGGCTCGTCGCCGCCCAGGCGCAAAAGGGGGCCTATTCGATGAGCGTGCCCGAGGGCGACGTGGTGTCGCAGACACCCGCGCCCGGCACCTCGGTCCGGCGCGGCTCGACCGTCGTCGTCACTCTCTCGCTCGGAAAGCCCTTCGTCACGGTGCCGTCGATCTCCTTCGACACGGTGCAGCAGGCCGAGGCGGCGCTCACAGCCCTCGGACTGCACTACGACTTCCTCTTCGGGGACCACCCGGGCTGGTACGTGGTCTACGCGAGCCCCGGGTCCGGCGCCTCGGTCCGGGTCGGGACCACCGTGACGCTCGAAGCGATCCCCTAGCGCAGGCGCCGAGCGGCGTTCCGCCGGCCTGCGGCCACGGCGGAGAACCCCGCCCGGGGTTGCGTCCCTTGCGCCTGACCTGCCATGGTGAGTCGCTGCACAGCCGGAAACGGCGCCGGTACTGACGGAAGGACCAACGATGGGTGCACTCGAGGGAAGGGTGGCGATCATCACCGGGGCGGGCCGCGGGATCGGACGCGAGCATGCCCTGCTGTTCGCGAGCGAGGGCGCCAAGGTCGTCGTGAACGACCTCGGCGGCGCCGTCGACGGCTCGGGCGACGACCGCACCCCCGCCGAGCAGGTCGTCGACGAGATCAAGGCCATGGGTGGCGAGGCGATCGCGAACGCCGACAACGTCGCCGACTGGGAGGGGGGCCAGCGGCTCGTGAACGCGGCGATCGAGGCCTTCGGCGACCTCCACGTGCTCGTCAACAACGCCGGCATCCTTCGCGACCGGGTCCTCGTCAACATGACCGAGCAGGAGTGGGACGCCGTCATCCACGTCCACCTGAAGGGTCACTTCGTGCCGACCCGCTGGGCCGCCGCCTACTGGCGGGAGCAGTCGAAGGCGGGCAAGGAGGTGAAGGCCGCCGTCGTCAACACCTCGTCAACCTCTGGCCTGCTCGGGAACCCCGGGCAGGCGAACTACGGCGCCGCCAAGGCCGGCATCGCCGCCTTCACGATCATCACGGCCCAGGAGCTCTCCCGCTACGGGATCCGCGTGAACGCCATCGCGCCGGCGGCTCGCACCCGCATGACCGAGTCGACCCCGGGCCTCTCCGACATCGTGCAGCCGCCCGCCGATGCGGGGACGTTCGACTCCTGGGACCCGGCCAACATCTCCCCGCTCGTCGGCTACCTCGCCACGGAGTCCTGCCCGTTCACGGGCAAGACCTTCTTCGTGCAGGGCGGCAAGGTCCAGTACTTCCAGCCCTGGACCCTCACCGAGGAGATCGACAAGGGGGACCGCTGGACGATCGCCGAGCTGGCCGAGAAGGTGCCGACGATCGTCCCCTGAGCCGGCCGGCGCGGGCGCTAGGCCGTGAGCTCCCGCACGCGCTGCATGATCTCGGCCGCGACGGGGTCGACGCTCTGGGTCTGCATGGCGAGGAGCTTCGACATGTCGCCGTCGATCCTGATCCGCCCCGCCATGAAGGCCTGCATCCCCGCCTGAGGGTTCTGCTCGACGAGGATCATCTTCGCCGTCTCGTAGTCGAGGGTCACCGTGAGGTCCGGCTCCTCGAGGTGACCGAGGTCGAGCACCACCTCGCCGGCCGAGGTGTCGAGGTGGGCGTCGACGGTGCCCTCCCCGAAGGGGACCTCCGTCACGACGAGGTTGAGGCGCATGGCGACGGCCGGAGCAGGGGCGCGGTCCGCGTACTCCGCCTGCACCTTGCGGGCCGCCTCGGTCCACTCGGCGCTCAGAAACGCGTACTCACCCATCGGCTCGCCTCCTCGTGGCGCTCGCTCGGCGCTGCTCTCGACGCTCCCGGCCAGGGGAGACTAGCCGTGCCGCCGACTACGATGGCCCCGTGGCAGCCCCTCTCCTTGACGGCGCCGAGCCGTTCTCGGCCTCGAACGGGCCCGACGGCGTCCTCGTCATCCACGGCTTCACCGGCAGCCCGCGCTCGATGCGCCCGCTCGCCGAGGCCTTCGCCGACGCCGGCTACAGCGTGGAGCTCCCGCTCCTGCCCGGTCACGGCACCTGTGTCGAGGACATGCTCCCGACGCGCTTCGAGGACTGGGCCGGTGCCGCCGACACGGCGTACCAGTCGCTCGCGGCCCGCTGCAACCGGGTGGCCGTGGCCGGGCTCTCGATGGGCGGGACCCTCGCGCTCTGGCTCGCCGAGCGCCACGTCGAGATCGCCGGGCTCGTGCTCGTGAACCCGCTCGTCGAGCCGGCCGCCGAGAGCTTCCTCGAGATGCTGCAGGCCTCCCTCGACCAGGGTCTCGACCGGATCCCGGCCATCGGCGAGGACATCGCGAAGCCCGGCGTGAGCGAGGGCTCCTACGACGCGACGCCGATCGCGGCTGTCATCTCGCTCATGGAGGGTGCCCGGGACGTGGCAGCCCGCCTTGGCGAGGTCGCCTGCCCGGTGCTGCTGCTCTCGAGCCGGCAGGACCACGTCGTGCCGTTCTCCCAGGGCGACCTCCTCGTGGACCAGGTCGCCGGGCCGGTGGAGCGGGTCGTGCTCGATCGCAGCTACCACGTCGCCACGCTCGACTTCGACCAGGTCGAGATCGAGCAGCGCGCCGTCGCCTTCGCCGGCAAGATCCTCACGGCCTGAGCGCAAATGGCTCTACACCGTGGCTGAGCTCGGCATCGACGAGGTGCGCAAGGTGGCCCGCCTCGCCCGTCTCGAGCTGTCCGCCGAGGAGCTGGCCGACCTCGTGGGCGAGCTCTCGGCGCTGCTCGACCACGTCGATGCCATCCGGCAGATCGATCTCTCGGGAGTGCCGCCGACGGCGCACGCATTGCCGCTCGTGAACGTGCTGCGCGAGGACGTGCCCCGCAGCTGCCTCGACCGGGACGAGGTGCTGGCCGCCGCCCCCGAGACCGAGGAGGGACGCTTCGTCGTGCCGAGCATCCTCGGGGACGAGCCGTGAGCTGGATCGAGCGGGGAGCTGCCGCCATCGCGGCCGCGGTGAGGGCCGGCGAGGTCACCGCGCGGGCGGTGGTGGAGGAGTCCCTCGCCCGGATCGCCGAGACCGAGGAGCAGCTCCACTGCTTCCACACGACGCTGCCCGACGAGGCCCGCCGCGACGCCGATGCCATTGACGAGGCGGTGCGCGCCGGGCGGGAGGTCGGCAGCCTCGCCGGGGTGCCGGTGGCGCTCAAGGACAACCTCTGCACCCGGGGGGTGGAGACCACCTGCTCCTCGCGCATCCTCGAGGGCTGGAAGCCTCCCTACGACGCGACCGTCGTGGCCCGGCTTCGCGCCGCCGGTGCGGTCGTCGTCGGCAAGACCAACCTCGACGAGTTCGCCATGGGCTCGTCGACGGAGAACTCCGCCTTCGGCCCCACCCGCAACCCGTGGGACCTCGACCGGGTGCCGGGCGGCTCCTCCGGCGGCAGCGCGGCCGCCGTGGCGGCGGGGATCGTGCCCCTCGCCTACGGCTCCGACACGGGAGGGTCGATCCGCCAGCCCGCCTCGTTCTGCGGCGTGGTCGGCCTGAAGCCGACCTACGGGCTCGTCTCGAGGTACGGCCTCATCGCCTTCGCGAGCTCGCTCGACCAGATCGGCCCCTTCGCCTGCACGGTGGCCGACGCCACGCTCGGGCTCGAGGCCGTCGCCGGCGAGGACCCGATGGACTCGACCTCGCTCGGCGGGAGGGCGCCGTCGCTGCGGCTCGAGCTCGGCGGGGGAGTCGAGGGGCTGCGGGTCGGCCTCCTCGGCGACTTCGTGAACGACGTCTCGCCCTCGTGCGCGAGGGCGGCGAACGAGGCTGCCGACGCCCTGGCACGGGCCGGTGCCAAAGTGGACGAGCTCTCGATCCCCGAGGCCCGTCTCGGCCTCCCGGCGTACTACGTGATCGCCCCGGCGGAGGCCTCGTCCAACCTCGCCCGCTACGACGGGGTCCGCTACGGCCTTCGAGTGGAGGGGCCGGACGTCGAGTCGATGAACGCCCGCACGCGGGCGGCCGGCTTCGGCAAGGAGGTGAGGCGGCGGATCATGATCGGGACCTACGCTCTCTCGGCCGGCTACTACGACGCCTACTACGGGCAGGCCCAGCGGGTCCGCACCCTCATGACGAGGGCCTTCGAGGCGGCCTACGAGCACTTCGACGTGCTGCTCTCCCCGACAACGCCGTCGGAGGCCTTCCCGATCGGGGCGAAGGTGGCGAACCCGATCGAGATGTACCTCTCGGACCTGTGCACCGTCTCGTCGAACCTCACCGGCCACCCCGCGGTCAGCGTGCCGTACGCCCTCGGCGACGAGGGGTTGCCCGTCGGCGTGCAGGTGATGGCCCCCGCCCTGCACGAGGCCCGCATGCTCAAGGTGGCCGCCGCGCTCGAGGCGGCCGCACCGGCGGGAGCCCGCGCTCCCGTCGCCGTCGGGGGGAGGGCGTCCCCAATTGCGTGACGGCTACGAGATGGTCGTCGGCCTCGAGGTCCACTGCGAGCTCGCGACGGCGACG